>JAHEMN010000002.1 GCA_024643645.1 Chitinophagaceae bacterium
CATTAAAGAAGTGAATAAAGAAAATATCCCATCCATAAATGCAAGATTAAAAAAATTAAAAGCCGACCTGAGTGGGCTTCTCAAAGAGTAATAAAAAGAAATTTATTACTATAAAATTTCACAGTATCGTTCTAAATTAAAAACTCCTTTATCATTATAAAGGAGTTTTGTATAATTATTTATTTAACTGTTTTATTAATCGCCCCAGATCGTTTCTTTTCCTTCCAGCCACAATTTCACGACTCTTGTAGAAACCGATTTTGGTCTTTCTAACGGGAAGCCTAAAGCTCTATCCCAACATAAGCTGGCAAGTACACCTAATGCTCTGCTCACTGCAAAAAGCACCGTATAAAATTCATACTCCTTCATGCCATAATGAACCAATAAGGCACCACTATGTGCATCTACATTAGGCCAGGGGTTTTTTACCTTTCCCAATGATTCCAGAATTGGTGGTACTACTTCATAAATATTCCAAACGGTATTAACCAAAGGATCATCTGGCATATGCTTTTTACCAAATTCCATTTGTGCATCAAACCTTGGGTCCGTTTTACGCAGAACCGCATGTCCATAACCGGGAACTACTTTTCCTTCACTCAATGTTTTCTTTACATACTCTGCTATCTGTTCTTTGGTTGGTGTTTCTGTTTTCAACTCTTCCAGTAATTCAAATATCCATTTGATCACTTCCTGGTTGGCCAATCCATGCAAAGGACCTGCTAATCCATTCATACCTGCTGCATAAGCGAGGTAAGGATCACTTAATGCAGAACCTACGAGGTGAACAGTATGTGCGGAAACGTTACCTCCCTCATGGTCAGCATGGATGGTCATATATAAACGCATCAATTCTTTAAAACTTTCATCTTCATATCCCATCATATGTGCAAAATTGCCCGCCCAGTCTAACAATCCATTTGGCTGAATATGATCACCCCCTTTATATTTTCTACGATAGATATAAGCCGCAATTCTTGGTAACCGGGCTATCAGATCCATAGAATCATCAAAAACAATCTCCCAATAATCTTTCTTATTCATCCCTGCAGCATACTTCTTCGCAAATTGACTTTCAGTTTGCAGCGCCATTACACCAATAACAAATTGCGTCATTGGATGGGTATTCATTGGCAACGACTCGATCGTATCAAATACATGATTCGGCACATGACTTCGTCTTTGCAACACAGAACTGATATGATGTACATCATCATCTTCAGGCAATTCACCACATAGCATCAAATAGAACAATCCCTCTGGTAATGGTTCGGATCCACCCGGAGCTTTCGCCAATTTTTTTCTTAGATCCGGAATCGAATAGCTGCGAAACCGAATCCCGTCATGAGCATCCAATAAAGAGGTTTCTGAAACTAGGCCGGTAATGCCTCGCATACCCTGGTATATCTGTGATAAATGAACTTCCCCGATAACTTTATCACCATGCTCTTTCAACATTTCTTTAATGTCGGTAGCTACTATATCTGCTTTTGCTCTGAACCTGTCTTTTATAATTCCCATAATGAGTAATTTTTCAATATTTATAGTCGAAAATCATTACCAGTAAAGGTAAGTAATGACAATTGCAGGAACAAAAAATACGAATGAAAGTTCACTCATTTTCAGTAATAAATAATTATAAAAACAGATTATTTTGGAGTACGTTTATATAGCCAATAGGCTACTATCGCAAACCCAATATTGGGAACCCAGGCAGCTAATAAAGGATGAAAATTTCCTTTTGTTGCAAAAACAGTAGAAAACCTGTCTGCAATAATAAATAATGCAGCGATTGTTATTCCCATGGCTAAATGCATACCGCTACCACCCCTTGTTTTTCTACTGGCGATGACAGCACCGATCATCGTTAATAATAATACTGCTGCAGGAGTAGCAGTACGGCGGTAACGTTCTACTTTTAATGTGTTCAATCCTTCTGTACCCCGTAATTCCTCTTGTTTAATAAATGCTACCAGTTCAGGTGTCGTTAATTTGTCTTTCAGATAATAATCCTTTCTTAATTCTTCAGGTTTTACTTTTAAGGAAATGATAAGCGTATCATGAAGCTGTAATTTTTCACCCAAACTATCTATATATCTTTCAGAGGCATTGATCAGCTTCCATTTGTTGACCGCCGTATCCCATTTTAGTACTTCTGCCCGAAGGTTGTAGATCATTTTATTCCCCTTCACCTCTTCCAAAAAGAACCCCCTGGCAGATTTTGAACTGGTATCAAAATCCCGGATCCCAACAAATGTATTCGTATCAGTTCGCAGATAAAAACACCGGTCACATATACCCATGAACCTGTTTTTAGTAGGATCATTTTTATCAATATAGTTTTGTTGAAATTCACTTCGTATTGTATTAGCTTTTGGAACCCAATAGCGGCTTCCTACCCAAAGTAATACTGATAATAATATACCTCCAATCAAATATGGTCGTAAGAACCGGTTATAACTGGTTCCACTTGCAAGAATGGCAATAATCTCTGAACGGCTTGCCATCCGGCTTGAAAAAAATATTACGGCTATAAAAACAAATAAAGGAAATAAGAGGCTCCAGATAAAAGGAACAAATCCAAGGTAATACTTTGTGATAATTTCACTGGTTGTTAAATTGGCGTTTACAAAATCATCAGTTTTTTCACTACTATCTACTGCTACAGCTACAATTGTAAATAATAACAGACAGAAAATAAAAGTGACCAGAAATTTTTTAAGTATATACCAATCAATCTTCTTCATGCAGTAGGAAAATAAAATAAAAATTTACCGCCTTCACTAAGGCTATGGCGGTTGAACAAAAGTAGAAGAAAAAAAGTTGTAAGGTTGTGAAAGATAATCTTACAGTTTAGTTTGAAGAATTTCAACCATCTCTTTTTTCCAACCGGCAAAATCGCCTTGTTGAATACGTTTTCTGGCTTCTTCTACCAGCCAGAGGTAAAAAGCAAGATTATGAATACTGGCTATTGTGTAACCTAAAAATTCCTTTGCTTTCATTAAATGGCGCAAGTATGCTTTACTATAATAATTGCTTACCTCGCATTGAATGCCATCATCAATGGGCGAAAAATCAAATTCCCATTTCTTATTATCTATATTGATCACTCCTTTAGTAGTAAACAGCATAGCATTTCTTCCATTTCTGGTTGGCATTACACAATCAAACATATCAATACCCATACTTATACATTCCAGAATATTCCAGGGTGTGCCAACCCCCATCAGGTATCTTGGTTTATTTATCGGTAAATGATCACAACACCAGTCACAGATCTCATACATCACATCCTGAGGCTCACCTACACTTAAACCACCAATAGCATTTCCCGTTGCATCTTTAGAAGTGATATATTCACAAGATTGCTTTCGCAGATCTTTGAAAGTACCTCCCTGAACGATCGGAAAAAGATTTTGTGTATATCCGTATTTAGGTTCAGTAGCATTAAACCGGGAAAAGCACCTGTCAAGCCATCGGTGTGTCATCTCCATCGATTGTTTTGCATAGTTAAAATCACTTCCCCCCGGAGGGCATTCATCAAAAGCCATAATAATATCCCCACCTATAGATCGCTGAATATCCATCACATATTCAGGTGTAAATAAATGTTTACTGCCATCAATATGCGATTGAAAAGTGACACCTTCCTCTTTTATTTTTCGGGTACCGGCTAATGAAAAAACCTGGTAACCACCGCTGTCTGTCAATATTGGTTTTGGCCATCCATTGAATTGATGTAAACCACCGGCTTTTTCCAGTACATCAAGTCCTGGTCTTAAATACAAATGATAGGTATTACCCAAAATGATCTGAGCATTTACATCATTTATTAATTGTTGTTGCGATACCGCCTTTACACTTCCGGCAGTACCTACGGGCATAAAGATGGGTGTTTGGATATTTCCATGATCCGTCTTGATTAAACCTGCCCTTGCTTTTGTATCTGTATCAGTATGTTGTAACTCGAATTGTAATGCTCCCATAGCGCCGCAATTTAATAAATAAGCAATTGACAATTTTACCCAATTGTTGTGGAAAGGTTTTATGCTCTGATGATTGCCCGTTGACCATAGCATTCTACCTTCGCCGCTATGCCACTAATTAACTGGGGGGAAATAATTTTTTATCTATTTGCCGTTGTAACCGCTATCCAGGTATTTTATTACACCTTTTTTTTTGGTCGGATGGCATTTTACAAACCAAAAGTAAAATCAAGATCACAAAATCATCCGGTATCTGTGATCATTTGTGCAAGGGATGAAGATGAAAACCTGGCCCGTAATCTCCCCGGCGTTTTAGTACAATCCTATCCCAGTACTTATGAAGTTGTAGCCATAAATGATAATTCCTTAGATGATTCAAAATACATTCTTCAGGAATTGAAGAAAACCTTTAAATCACTTCATGTAGTTGAACTTACTCAGGAAGCCGTTCATATAGCTGGAAAAAAATATCCTTTATCAATAGGTATCAGGGAATCAAAACATGAAGTTCTATTATTGACTGATGCTGATTGTGTGCCTTCAAGTGAACATTGGATAACCAAAATGCAGGACGGTTATGATGAAAATATTGAAATCGTATTAGGCTATGGTGCTTATCACAAGAAAAAAGGATTATTGAATAAACTGATAAGGTTCGAAACATTTCATACTGCATTACAATATCTCTCCTATGCATTGGCAGGAATACCCTATATGGGTGTAGGCAGAAACTTATCATATAAGAAAAGTCTGTTCTTTAAAAAGAAAGGATTCTCTTCCATTAATCATATTCCAAGCGGGGATGATGATCTGTTTATTAATAAAGCTGCAACCAAAAACAATACTGCAGTAGTTATAGACCCGGATGCTATTACAAGATCAATTCCAAAAACAACATGGAAAGGTTGGCTTCGTCAAAAATCAAGACATTATACAACGGCAAAATTTTATAAACCCAAACATAAAATGTTGTTAGGGATTTATTTTATCACCCAGTTTTTATTCTATCCATTATTAGCAGCAGCAATTATATTTTATGATTGGCGGTTTGCATTAGGGGTTTTTGGTCTCCGTTTTTTAATTCAGGGGTTTGTATTTTACAGATCAATGCAGAAAATGGGTGAAAAGGATCTGTGGCCCTGGTTTATTTTCCTTGATATGTGGATGTTCTTTTATTATATCATCTTTGCACCGGCATTGTGGAGGAAACCTGTTAAAGGTTGGTAAACTATTAATTCCGGAAGGGTATTTTAAAATCTCGAATGGATATTATTCACAAATATTTTTCTGACTTTTCGGAAGCTCAGCTTGATCAGTTTAAGTTGCTTTATCCATTATATAAAGAATGGAATGAGAAGATCAATGTAATTTCCAGAAGAGATATTGACAGCCTCTATGAAAAACATGTATTACATTCATTAAGCATAGCTGCTACTTTTGAATTCACCAATGATATGGAAATTATTGACCTTGGCACCGGAGGCGGATTTCCCGGTATACCATTAGCCATATTCTATCCTGATGTTAAGTTTCATCTGGTTGATAGTATTGCAAAAAAATTAAAAGTAGTTACAGCTGTTGCTGAAGGAATCGGATTAAAGAATGTTACGACCCAACACAGCAGAATAGAAGATGTAAAAAACAGGAAATTTGATTTTGTAGTATCCAGAGCCGTAGCTCCCTTAAAAGATCTTTGGCGATGGAGTAAACCACTTTTAAAAGTGAAAACACAAACTGAGTTTACACCCGGACTTATATGCCTGAAAGGCGGAGACCTTGCTGTTGAGATTCAGGAAAGCAATATAAAACCAAAAATAATGGACATAGCATCCATATACACTGAAGACTTTTTCAAAGAAAAATATTTATTATACATAACACGGTAATATTTACAATTTATTATATGAAAAAAATAGCCGTTTGTATTGTAGATGATAATAAAGAGCTCAGGATTGCTTTGGAAGAAATCATCTCTATGGCTGATGGTTTCAAATGTGTAGCTAATATTGGATCTGCAGAAGATGCTTTAATTCAAATTCCTGTAATAAAACCGGAAGTTGTATTGATGGATATTAATCTTGGTACACTTGAAACAGGGATAGATGTAGTAAGAATATTAAAACAAAAAACACCTCTTATAAATTTTATGATGTGTACCGTTTATGAGGAAGATGAAAAAATATTTGAGGCATTAAGTGCCGGTGCCAGTGGTTATATTCTAAAAAAAACAAACCCAGCCAAAATGCTGGATGCTATAAGAGAATTATATGAAGGCGGGGCTCCTATGAGTAGCCAGATTGCCCGCAAAGTTGTGGCAGCATTTCAACAGCAAACAAAAACCAAAAAATCCGGAGAATATGTTGATACGCTTTCAATAAGAGAAAATGAAATATTAGAATTACTCTCCAAAGGATTGATGTATAAAGAAATTGCTAATAAATTATCACTGAGTGCTGAAACGGTTCGTAAACATGTATACAATATTTATGAAAAATTACATGTCAATAATCGTGTTGCAGCAATCAATAAATATTATGGCAGATAAGAAAAGTCGAAATTTTTTGCAGGTTTTTGCAACCTAAACTCAATTTTTTCAAAAAATACCCTAAAAGTGGTATTGGTATAGAATAAAAGTCAACATAATTTTGATTAATCAAGAAATTGATGTCCCGACTATTAACCATTAACCTTACTATTTGATATAAAGGGGACCTTGATTAAAAAACCATTGAAACCATTAAAAAACCCTCTACAATAAAATGTTGAGGGTTTTGCCTTTCTAAGTATATTCTTTCTGTATTACCATTTCAGTTCAAGTTTGTTATTTCTTCTGTCAATGTCAGCCATTCGTTGAGAAGGATCTATTTCTACAACCGTAAATTCAGCTAACCTTTTCTTCGTAGCTATAACAAATGTTTCATCTGTCCATTTCCAAGGTTCGTATACTATTCGTGGGATAGAATCATCTTCAACAGGTTTTTCACCATACATTAAATTCATTGGGACATAATGCAATTCTTTACTTCCATCTTTAAATGTTAGTTGCAGATCAACAGGCATTGGCATTAAACCATTTCTCTTTATTCTCACATTTGTTTTGCCACCATCTTCCCATAAGCTATCAATACTATAATCAATTGTTTTTGTTGAATAGACCCAATATTCTTTATACCAATCCAACTTCATATCACTAACCTTTTCAGCTATCCGAATAAAATCAGCTGCATTGGGATGTTTAAACCGCCACTGATTATAATATTCCAATAATATTTTATCCCGTACTGAAGCTCCAACGATATAACCTAATTGTTCAATAAAAACCTCCCCTTTTGAATATGCAGCAGGTCCATATGCTGCATTCAGATTATAATGATCAGCATTTGTAGTTAATGGTTCTTCTTTTCCGCTTTTGGCAAGAGCTGCGTATCCTTTGTATGCATCAGAATATGGGAAGTCGCTGGAATTCTTTAAATAAGCCATAATTCTATCATCTGCATATGATGTAAATCCTTCATCCATCCATGAATAAAGCGATTCGTTCGTTCCTAATAATCCCTGATACCAATTATGCATCCACTCATGTAACCATGCACCAGGAGTTATTAATAAAGTTGCCATCGGGTATTCCATTCCACCATCTCCTCCATGAATAAAGGAATATTGCTTATACGGATAGACACCAAAGGTTTTTTCAATAAATGGAAGAGCCCTTTCAGCATCATCTAATATTTTTTCCCATTGTTCAGCTTTTACATTGGTTGGTTTGTATAGCAAGTGCAGCGTTACACTGTCATTTACTTTTCTTGACTTATGAATGTACTCTGGGTCAGCAGCCCACATAAAATCATGCACATTAGGAGCAATGAATCGCCAGGTTAATTTATTTCCTGAAGGCCTGTTCACTTTTGTTCCCGGAGTTTCATATCCATAACCGATCTGATTGGCATTTTGTAAATATCCAGTTCCTCCCAAAATATATTTACTGTCAATTTTAATACTCACATCAAAATCACCCCATACACCATAAAACTCCCTTCCGATATATGGAGTCGGATGCCATCCCTCATAATCATATTCACATAACTTAGGATACCACTGGCTCATTGAATAGCGAACTTTTGAAGTTGGATTATCTCTTCCGCTTCGGCGAATTTGCAAAGGGACCTGTGCTTCAAACTCCATATCAAAAACTACTTTTGATTTTGGAAGAATTGGCTTATCTAAATTCACTTCCAGAATTGTTTCAAGCATTTTGAAAGTCTGTGGCTTGCCATTCATTTTTAAAGAAATGATCTTTTGATATCCTATCTCATCAGGTTTCAGATTGAGTATCCTGTCTTTTACCCTTGGATCCCAGTCAGGCCTTGCGCCTGGTCCATTAACAGCCCCCTGTCTTCTGCTTCTTACATCCATCATACTACCTGGCTGAAAAGCATTAAAATATAAATGATAGAAAACCCTTGTTAATGTATCAGGTGAATTATTCCAGTATTCAAGTTTTTGTTTACCTCTAAACTGATTAGTTTGCACATTCATATCGATGTCCATAACATATTTTACTTTTTGCTGCCAGCGATCTGGTTGTGCAGAGCTAAATAATGAAAGACATGAGAAAAAAATCAGTAAATAAAAAATCTTACGCATTAATTTTAATTTGGTTGGCAAATTTCGTTAAATAGATGTTATGATTAAAACAAAGATGATAGACGGATTTCCTTTTGTTTCTTATGCCAAAGAAACATTTTCCAATCCGGCAATGATACAAAAGAGTGATGAATTTTATAAATGGTTGGATAAAAGGAGAACTATAAGAGATTTTTCTGATAAACCGGTACCAAAGGAAGTAATAGAAAATATTATAATGGCTGCTTCATCTGCTCCAAGCGGAGCACATAAGCAACCCTGGACCTTTTGTATTGTAAGTGATCCGGCCATTAAAAAACAAATTCGTACAGAAGCAGAAAAAGAAGAATATGAAAGTTATAATGGACGTATGCCTGAAGAATGGATGAAAGACCTGAGACCTCTGCAAACTGACTGGCATAAAGAGTTTCTTGAAATTGCACCTTACCTCATCATTGTATTCAAAAAAAGTTATGAGATCAATCCAGATGGAACAAAAGGGAATGTTTATTATGCCACAGAAAGTTGTGGCTTAGCTTGTGGTTTTTTATTAACTGCAATACATAATGCAGGTTTAGGAGCTTTAACCCATACACCTTCACCAATGAATTTTTTGTGCAAGGTTTTAAACAGACCTGAAAATGAAAAACCTTTTCTACTGATACCGGTTGGTTTTCCGGCAGATGAATGCTGGGTGCCCGACCTTACTAGAAAAAAAATAGAGGATGTTGCTGTTTGGTATTAATTTTTTCCGGCAACTACTATAACGATCTCGCCTTTCACTGTTTTTTCACCAAAATAATCAGCTACCTCTTTAAGGGTACCCTGTTTATTTTCTTCAAACATTTTTGAAAGCTCCCTGCTTACAGAACACTGTCTTTCTTCGCCAAAAAAAGCGGCGAACTCATTTAATGTTTTTACAAGGCGAACTGGCGATTCATAAAAGATCATAGTTCTTTCTTCTTCAGCCAGTTGTTTTAACAAGGTCTGTCTTCCTTTTTTTAATGGCAGGAATCCTTCAAAACAAAAACGATTGGCAGGAATACCACTATTCACCAAAGCAGGAACAAATGCTGTTGCACCGGGAAGGCATTCTACCTTAACACCAACTTTTATACATTCTCTTACCAATAAAAATGCAGGATCGGATATTCCCGGAGTACCTGCATCCGTAACTACTGCCATATTTTTACCTTCTATCAACTGGCTAACCAGGTGTTGTAATACCTTATGTTCATTATGCTGGTGATAAGGAGAAAGCATCTTACTGATCTGGTAATGATTTAGCAATTTGGATGTAGTTCTTGTATCTTCTGCTAGGATCAGATCAACTTCTTTCAGCACTTCGATTGCACGAAAAGTGATATCCTTTAGATTACCTATGGGTGTTGGTACCAGGTAAAGCATGATTAGTTTACTGACACTTCGAAATATTCCATTACAGGATTTGCCAATAATTTCTTACTGGCTTCTTCAGCAATAGCCTTTGCTTTATCTGGAGAATCAGCATTTACCTGGAGGGTGATATTTTTTCCTATCCTAACATCTTCCACTCCATTCAATCCAAGATTTTCCAATCCGCTCATCACCGCCTTTCCTTGTGGATCTAACAACTCTTTCAATGGCATTACTTTTATCTGTACAGTATAAGTCATGTCGTTTTTATTTTAAATAGCAAAGATATAAGAACGTAGGCAAGGATTATTACAGGCAGTGCAAGCCATTTTAATAGTAAAATAGCTACAATTGCAACTACCAATAAGATAATCTTTGGCAAATTATTCCTGATAGAAAGATCTTTAAACTTCAATGCCATTAATGGCAAAGTAGAAACCATCAACCAGGAAAGTATTGCTACTATTCCATAAAGAAACCATTTGTTCAAAAGCAATTCCCTCGTCCATGCTTCATTTACATTCCAGTAAATTAAAGGTAACGAAGCAACAAATATTCCTGCAGCAGGTACCGGCATCCCTTTAAAATAAAAAGTTTGTGTAGCATCCAGATTGAATCTGGCCAATCGCCATGCAGCAGCACATGGAATGATAAATGCCGGTGCCAACCAAATCATTGAAACATCAACTCCCCCTTCCTCTTGCGCAAAACTTAGACGCAGAAACTGATAAATGATCATTCCCGGAGCAACGCCGAAACTTACCAGGTCTGCCAATGAATCTAATTGTTTGCCCATTTCAGAACCCGCATTAAATAGTCTTGCTACAAAACCATCTAAAAAATCAATAAAAGCTGCGAGGCCAATGAATAATGATGCCATCCATATTTTTTCAGGAATATCAAGCAGCATAGTACCATCAGCATCTGCTGTTATAATTATTCCGTTTTGTAATGTAAATACAATGGCAACACAGCCAAATACTAGGTTGATCAGCGTAAAAAAATTGGGAATTTGTTTCATATTTAGTCCATGGTCGGCAGTCAATGGTGCACTGTCGTTCGTTTATAGTTATTTATCTTTAATTGAATTAATCAACGATTGCAACATTTTTACAAGAACTTCAATTTGATTATAAAGAACAATGAATTTTTCTTCTGTCAAATAGGTTCTTCTTTTTGCCAAATATAAGCAACCTACTACTTCGAGTGCTGAACGATTCGTAATAACAAGAAATCTTCTGAATTCTGCATTTGTTAACCCTGTAGAACCTTCAACAATATTTAATGAAACTGAATTCGCAGCTCTGCGAATCTGACTTAATAAAGAGTATAGCTCATGTTTAGGAAAAGTAGTTGCCAATGTATCAACCTCATCACACAAATCAAGTGAAATGTGCCATACTTTCAAATTCTCAAACTTAAAAGCCATAAATGAATAATTGATTAATAATACCTATTAGATATGATCTACTAAAGTTCTTTTTAACCTTTCGATACAGAAAGGTTATTTACACTTCAAAAACTTTGCTATGGACTGTAGACAATTGACTGTCGACTTTTCTATTTCTTCATTAATGCTTCTATTTCTTCAACCGTAATTGGAATATTCTTCATCAGGTCTTTACTACCATTCCGGGTTATCCAAAGATTATTCTCGATCCGAACACCCATTTGTTCTTCTTCAATGTAAATGCCCGGTTCAACGGTAAATACCATTCCTGCTTTAATAGGTTCAGTTTTTGTACCCAGGTCATGTACATCAATACCAAGATGATGGGATATACCGTGATATAGATATTTGCGGTAAGCCCTGTTTTCAGGGTCTTCGTTTTTAACATCAGTTTTTTTCAACAAACCGATCTTTAAAAATTTCTGGGTAGCTTCTTCTCCTACCATATCTGTGTATTCTGTAATTGTAATGCCTGGCTTAAGAATACTTTTTGCATAATCATGCAAATGCAGACATGCATTGTAAACTGTCTTTTGTCTTCTGCCGAACTTTCCGCTTACAGGAACAGTTCTTGAAAGATCTGCACAATAGCCTCCGTATTCAGCACCGAAATCCATCAATATCAATTCACCCTCTTTACATTCTGCATTATTACTTACATAATGTAAGGTCCTTGCTCTGTCTCCGCTGGCAATAATACTTCCATATGCCGGCCCAGTTGATCTCTGGCTTAGGAAGGAATGAAATATTTCAGCTTCAATTTCATATTCCATTACTCCCGGTTTTATGAATTGCAACAAGCGACGGAATGTATTATCAGTTATATCGATTGCTTTTTGGATCACTTCCACTTCCTGAGCAGTCTTAATGGCTCTTAGTTCTTTCATGATCTTTGCAGCCCGTAAATAATTATGTAACGGATACCTGCTTCTCATTTCATCAATAAAACGATACTCCCTTGTACGAAGCAAGTTTGATTTACGATCGTTTTCATTACTATCCAGATAAATATTATCTGCAAGATGTACCCATGGTTGTAATAACCCATCCAAACTATCAAGCCATACAATGGTCTTAATTCCACTGATAGCCTGCGCCTCATTTATCCGTAATCTTTTTCCATCCCACTTTTCTTTCAATGCATTTGGACGAACTAATACAAGCACTTCCCGGTATTTTGGATCAGGATTATCAGGAAAAAGAATAACCATACTGTCTTCTTGTTCAATACCGCTAAGCCAGAACAGGTCACTGTTTTGTTTGAAATTATAAATGGCATCTCCATTTGAAGAAACTTCATCATTGCTCACAAAAATGGCAATGGAATTTTTTTGCATTTTACTTACAAACCTTTCGCGGTTCTTTAAAAAAATCTCTGGATTTAAAGGCAAATATTTCATAAAACAAGCTTAGAGTGGTTAAAAAAGAATGTTCGTATTAATTAGTTAATTCAGCTAAAGATAACAAGCAAATAAAACTTCCAAATATCTTTCATTACAAATCACCACAAATTCTCAAATATTGATAAAATACTAACAATTTTATTCGTTCATTTAATAGCATTTAATATTCTAAATATTGTATGAATAAGAAGCTAAAGAATATTTGAAATATTTATATATCTCTAATGTGTACTACTAACACTTGTTTGTTGAATAAACCATTTGCCGCTTACCTTTGTATCCTCAACAAATTACGATTGCACATATGTCAGCTCCAATCTTTGCTATTCCTGTGAAGACCTTACTTAATCTGGGACTAAAAAACACTGATTCAATTCATTATCAAAAAACGCCGGAAGAACTTATTCAAGATACATTACGACTAGGTGAAGGTGTTTTAAATGATACAGGTGCTTTAGTTATTAATACTGGTGAGTTTACCGGCCGTTCTCCAAAAGATAAATTCATTGTAAAAGATGATCAAACAGCCGATTCTGTTTACTGGAACGATTTTAATATTCCGATTGAGGCTAAATATTTTGATATTATCTATAAAAAAACATTAGACTATCTAGAACAGGTTAATGAATTCTGGGTAAGGGATTGTATTGCCTGCGCTGATCCAAGATATAAGTTGAATGTTCGTGTTATTAACGAAAAGCCCGGAAATAATCTTTTTGCATACAATATGTTTCTTCGCCCTGATGAAGAGGAACTCGAAAATTTTAAACCAGATTGGCATGTTTTTTCAATGCCGGGACTACAATTAGATCCTAAAGAATGTGGTACCCGTCAGCATAATGCTGCTGTAGTTTCATTTAAACATAAAATGATACTGATAGCAGGTACTGGATACACAGGAGAAATCAAAAAAGGCATCTTTACTATATTAAATTACATTTTACCACATGAAAAAAAGGTATTAAGCATGCATTGCAGTGCTAATATGGGAGATGATGATGATACAGCTATTTTCTTTGGCCTTAGTGGTACAGGAAAAACAACATTAAGTGCTGATCCAAATAGAAAACTTATTGGAGATGACGAACATGCCTGGACAAATGATAACATCTTCAACTTTGAAGGTGGCTGTTATGCAAAAACAATTAATCTTACGGAAGAAAAGGAACCTGAAATTTACAATGCGATCAAACCCGGAGCTTTAGTTGAAAATGTTACTTTTTTCTCGGGTACTAATAAAATTAATTTTGACGACGCTTCAATAACTGAGAATACAAGGGTTTCATATCCTTTAAATTTTATAAGTAATGCCTTGGAGCCATCTATTGGTGGTTTACCAAAAAATATATTCTTTCTTACTTGTGATGCATTTGGTGTATTACCACCAATTTCCAAATTAACACCTGGTCAGGCCATGTACCAGTTTATTTCAGGATATACAGCTAAAGTTGCTGGTACAGAATTAGGTGTTACAGAACCAAAACCAACATTTAGTGCATGTTTCGGCGCACCATTCCTTCCACTTCATCCCGGTGAATATGCTCAAATGCTAGGCGAAAAAATGCAGAAGCATAAAGTGAATGTATGGATGGTCAATACCGGCTGGACTGGCGGTGCATATGGAACGGGTAGCAGAATGAAATTGAAATACACTAGAGCCATGATAACTGCTGCATTGGAAGGTAAATTAAACAATGTAGAATTTGAAACTGACCCGATCTTTGGTTTTTCAATTCCGAAAGAGTGTCCTGATGTACCAACAGATGTATTAAATCCAATTAATACATGGTCTGATAAAACAGCTTTTAAAGAAAAATCAAAATACCTGGCTGGTCTTTTTGTAAAGAACTTCAATAAATATGCTGATGGGGTAACAGAAGAAGTATTAGCAGCTGCTCCAAAACATTAAGATATTACAGTACTACGATAATAAATAACCCTTTCCAAACTGTTTTGGAAAGGGTTTTTCATTTTTTTAACGGTATGCAGTACAGCTTTTAAAATTTTTTTTTCGACATTACGTTGATTATACGCCATGAAATTATCTTATTACTGTTTTATTGTTATTCTGCTATTTCAATCTGTTTCATTATTTGCTCAAATTAAGAATGAAGAGCTAATGGAATGGAGTGCCAGTAAAAGACTAAACTGGACGGATTATAAAGCCAATCCAAATCCAAACAGTGATGCTGCTGCCTCAACTTCAACATACCTCCTAATAGATTATAATATCAGACACGACGGGTTAACATATAGAATTCAATCATTATTTTCAAAAACAAGATCCTGGGGATTACATAAGTCAGTCTATATACTCAGCCATGAGCAAGGCCATTTTGATATAGCAGAGATATTTGCAAGGAAACTGCACAAAAGAATGAGTGAATATATATTCAACAAAAGAACCTATCAGAAAGATCTTGACAGGATTTACAATGACATTGTCGATGAAAAATCAGCCTTTCAGAACAGGTATGATAAGGAAACTAATCATAGCATCAATAAAGAAAAACAAGCAGAATGGCTTAAGATTATTGAAACATTATTGGATGAGTATAAAGATTACGCTGATTATTAAAACAAACCGTACAATTCAGCATCAACTTTCTGAATGATCTCTCCAAAGTCTTCATCTCTTTCGGCAAATTTGTTTTTATCAACGTCTATCACTAACAATTTACCTTCTTTGTAGCTACCGATCCACTTATTATAATACTCATTTAATTTCTTAAGATAATCCAACCGAATATTTTCTTCATACTCTCTTCCTCTTTTTTGAATTTGCCCAACCAGAGTTGGTACAGAAGCATTCAGATATATTAAAAGATCTGGTGGCTGAACTAATGTTTTTAAAGTTTGAAAGAATTGAAAATAGTTATCAAAATCCCTTTTACTCATCAAGCCCATTTCATGCAAATTAGGTGCAAAAATGTTGGCATCTTCATAGATCGTCCTGTCCTGAATAACTGTTTCTGTTCCCTTCTGTATATCGACCAACTGTCGAAGACGGCTATTCAAAAAGAATACCTGAAGATTAAAACTCCAACGGGGCATATCCTCATAAAAATCCATGAGGTATGGATTATGATCTACATCTTCAAAATTGGGGATCCATTTATAATGCTTGCTCAGCATCTCCGTTAAAGTGGTCTTTCCTGCTCCGATGTTTCCTGCTATTGCAATGTGCTTTGGTTTCTTTGATTTTGCCATACTCCTATCCCCTAATGGAGAATTTATTGTTGAAAATTTGAATAGGCATTAAAAGTATTGAATTCTATCAATCCATATGCCTCTGTGAAAAATAAATCAGAAATAATTTAGTCCCATAACTTCTCTTACCAATTCCATGGTAGCCCGGGCACTTTTCCGGGCTTTTTCGGCTCCTTTTTCCATTACTTCCTTTAGGTATTGTTCATTATTACGGATCGCATCTGCCTTTTCCCGGATAGGAGATATAAATTTCACCATATCCTCGCCCAACTGCTTTTTCATATCGCCATAACGTATGGTACAATTATTATAATCTTCCTCAAATTTACTGATCACTTCAGGCGAACTTACCAATTTCATCAATCCAAAAATATTTTCAATATAATCAGGCTTGGAAGAATTTGGTACTGTTGGTCCGCTATCTGTTTTTGCTTTCATCACTTTCTTTCTGATCAGTTCATCATCATCAGATAAATAAAGTGTTGCAAATTGATTTTCACTCTTGCTCATCTTACCTGCACCATCAAGGCTTGGTACTTTTACCAGTTCATCTCCAAAATTAAATGCCTGAGGTTCCGGAAATACATCTCCATAACGATGATTGAAACGATTTGCAAAATTTCGGGCCATTTCAAGATGTTGCTCCTGATCCTTACCCACCGGAACATAGGAAGCCCTATGCAAAATGATATCAGCTGTTTGTAAAACCGGATACGTCAATAATCCTGCATTAATATTTTCTGGTTGTAACCGTACCTTGTCTTTAAAAGTTGTTGTTTTTTCCAACTCTCCTTTATAGGCAAGCATGGTTAAGTACAGGTATAATTCTGCGGTTTCATGAACATGACTCTGGCAATACAAGGCAACTTTTTCAGGATCGAGTCCACAGGCAATATTTTCAGATAATACCCTTTGTACGTTTATTTTTAATTCTTTAGTATCCGGATGTGTAGTTAAAGAATGCAGGTCTGCCACCATAAAATAGCATTCAAATTCATCCTGCAAACGAACATAGTTTTTTACTGCACCAAAGTAATTACCAAGATGCAGAAAACCCGTTGGCCGGATACCACTCATTACTATTTTCTTGTTCATATCCATGAGGCGGCGAAGATAAAAAGAAGTTTGTTGTTTCTGGTTAATCATTCAGATAGAAAAAACTGTTGTTAAATTAGAAGTAAATCATTGACAAATAACTATAAACTATATTTGTTCTATGGAAGTGAATGACAAAATGGTTGAAAAATTAGCCCATCTTTCCCGATTAAAGTTTAATGAAGCGGAAAATTCCGAAATCAAGAATGATCTGCAAAAAATGATAGCTTTTGTAGAAAAATTAAACGAATTAAATCTCGATAATGTTGAACCTCTTCTTCATATGAGTGTTGAAGTAAATGTATTACGGGAAGATGATGTAAAAGGCTCAATAAGTAGAGAAGAAGCCTTAAAAAATGCTCCACTGCATGATGAACAATTTTTTAAAGTACCGAAAGTGATAAAAAAATAATATGGCTTCAGGGGTTATTCATTTAGAAAATATTAAAAAAAGCTACTTCATGGGAAGCCAGGAGTTGAAAGTACTTAAAGGACTTTCACTTGATATTTTTAGTAATGAATATGTGGCTTTGATGGGGCCTTCCGGTTCGGGAAAAAGCACATTGATGAATATTATTGGTTGCCTGGATACTCCAACTGATGGCACTTATATTCTTAATGGAAGAGATGTAAGCAAGATGGAGGATAATGCATTGGCTGAAGTAAGGAATACAGAAATAGGGTTTGTATTTCAGCAATTCAATTTATTACCCCGGTTAACAGCACTAGAAAATGTTGCACTACCTCTTATTTATGCAGGAATGAGCCAAAAACTCAGGAATGAAAAAGCAATGCATGTATTAGAGATGGTAAATCTCACAGACAGATCTCATCATAAACCGAATGAATTATCAGGAGGACAAAGCCAGCGGGTAGCAATAGCCAGAGCCCTTGTAAATGATCCATCAATAATATTGGCTGATGAACCAACAGGCAATCTTGATTCTGTAACTTCACAAGAGATCATGTCGATATTTGACGAAATACACGATAATGGTAATACAGTTATATTAATTACACATGAAGAAGATATAGCAGGCCATTCACACAGATTGATACGTTTACGGGATGGGACCATTGAAAGTGATAGAATTAATGACCCGGTAAAAATATATTGATATTAAAAAAATTGAACAATTAAATCTCCCCCTATAAAATAAAAATATTTCCACAGAATGGCGATGAAAATCTATACAAAGACAGGCGATAATGGAACAACATCTTTAATTGGTGGTACAAAAGTGCCTAAATCTCATTTGCGTATTGATGCATATGGCACAGTTGATGAATTAAATTCATGGATCGGCCTCCTTGGTGATCAGATCAAAACAAAACATGAAAAAAAAGTATTAAAGGAAATTCAGGATCGTCTATTTACAATTGGTTCATCTCTTGCCTGTGATCCGAATAAAGAAGCAAAACTAAAAATTCCAGATCTTTTGGAAACTGATGTCATTTTTCTGGAAAATGAAATGGATAAAATGAATAAAAAACTACCAGAGATGAAAACCTTTATTATTCCTGGTGGGCACCCAATAGTTTCATCTGCGCATATAACCCGTTGTATATGTAGAAGGGCAGAAAGATTGATCGTTGCGATGGATCAAACTAAAATGTTTGTTGATCCGCTGGTGATAAAATATATGAACAGGTTAAGTGATTTTCTTTTTGTTATTGCCAGGCACCTTAGTAAGGCTTTAAAGGCAAAAGAAATACCCTGGAAACCCAGAGTATAAAAGTCTGGATTAAAGAATATTAAATTTTTAATGAAAAAAATAGATTAAAATTCTCAATACAACGTTATTAAAGGGATTACGTCATTTTAGAATAAATTATTTTCATGAGAATTCAATATTTTTTAGTGGTATTAATAGCAGCACAATTATTTATTGGTTGTGACCCTGATCCTATCGAAACACCACCCGATCCCGTTATTCTCAGGGATACTACAATTATGAATATTGCATATGGTACAGATGCAAGTCAAAAATTTGATCTGGGGCTTCCCGCCAACAGAACTTCTGCAACACCTTTGATAGTAGTTATACATGGAGGAGGCTGGGTATCCGGAGATAAAAATGAACTTAACTGGCTCTTAAATGGCTTAAAGCAAAGAGGATTTGCAGTAGCAAATATTAACTATCGTCTTTCATTGACCTCTCCTGATAATTATAAAATGCAATTAGATGATGTAGATAGTGCTGTACAATTTACATTAAGGCAAGCTGCAACTTATACATTTAATGGTCAAAAACTATACATTGTCGGGCATAGCGCAGGGGCACATCTTGCGATGTGCTATGCGTATACAAGAAATAGCTCCGGAAAGGTTAAAGCTGCCGGGTCTTTAGCAGGACCAGCAAACTTATTTAGTATGGCATATTATAATTTCAATATCTATAACCCGATCTTGCAGCCTTATCTCGGAGTTCCCCTTTTTCCTACAACTCCAACCGCAACTCAACGCTACCAGGATTGCAGTCCTTATTATCAAGCCACCGCTTTGGCACCTCCAACTATTTTCTTTCATGGAGATCTGGACCCGATAGTTTATACCGATCAAAGTACAGGTATGCATGCAAAACTCGGAACATTAGGGGTAGGTAGAAAAATCATTATGTACCCCCTGACTTTTCATGATTGGTGGACTGATGGAACAAAAACTACTAATACAATGGAGGAGTTGAAAGCTTGGTTCAATGCTTATCCATAATTCAGATTAGACAATTTTACCATCTATCATATGTAATACCCTGTCGCTTAATTGTGCCAGTTCCTCATTATGGGTAACAATAAGAAAGGTCTGATCAAATTTATCTCTCAGTTCAAAAAATAACTGGTGCAGCTCTTTTGCATTTGCCGTATCAAGATTACCAGTAGGCTCATCTGCAAAAATAATATCAGGCTTATTGATCAATGCTCTTGCCACGGCTACCCTTTGTTGTTCACCACCCGATAATTGATTAGGTTTATTTTCCATTCGCTCAGAAAGTCCGAGCATTTTCAACAATCTTTCCGCTTCAGTTTTTACATCGCTTTTCTTTTTCCCGGCTATCCAACCCGGTATACAAACATTTTCAAGAGCTGAAAATTCAGGTAAAAGATGGTGAAACTGGAAAACAAATCCAATATGCTTGTTTCGAAAAGCTGACAGCTTTACTCCACTAAGGGAATTAACCAACATATTATTCATTTTCACTTCGCCTGAATCTGCATTATCTAAAGTGCCGAGAATATGTAATAATGTACTCTTTCCTGAACCGGAAGGACCCACAATTGAAACCACTTCTCCTTTATTTATCTCCAGGTCTACTCCCTTCAATACTTCTACTTTTCCGTAGCGTTTAAAAATATTTTTTCCTGATATCATGCAGCTAATAGTTCATTATATTAATCAATTGAATTGATATTGGCAGCCCGAAACTATACAAATCAAGTTGAAAATTTTTCATAAAAGCCGGGTGATTCTAAAACAAAATTGCTTGTGTCCCGTTAAATTGAAAAATGCTCAAAAAAACTGTTAAAAACTTAGGATTTGGAAAATACGTTAATACTACTACTTTTGCGGAAAATTAAGGTATCTGAGTATAGCAATATATAACTAACCTTATTCAAAAAATTAAATACCTAGAAGATGTTTTGGACTTTAGAATTAGCCTCGTACCTCGAAGACGCACCCTGGCCGGCTACCAAGGATGAATTGATTGATTATTCAATTCGTTCAGGTGCACCCATTGAAGTTGTAGAAAATTTACAGGAACTGGAAGATGAAGGTGATGTTTATGAAACCATCGAAGATATCTGGCCAGATTATCCTACGCATGAGGATTTCCTTTTTAATGAAGATGAATACTAATACACTTCCCCTTAAGGGGCAGAAATAACTTATTCTTATATTACAGAAGCCTCCAAATTGGAGGCTTCTTCTTTTACATTTATGTTATTAAAAAGATATACAACAGATTTAATTTCCCTTTAGTAGAAAGGGGGGGCTACTCTACTCCTAACTTTTCCATTACTACATTACTAACTCCCGTTGTCGAATATCCTCCATCATGGAAAAGATTCTGCATAGTAACCATTCTGGTCAGGTCACTGAAAAGGGTGATACAGTAATTGGCACAATCTTCTGCCGATGCATTACCCAATGGTGCAATTGCCTCCGCATAATCAAAGAAATCGCCAAAGCCTTTAATACCTGTACCTGCTGTTGTTTTTGTAGGTGATTGTGAGACTGTATTGATACGTACTTTTTTATCAACCCCATAATGATAACCAAAGCTACGGGCTATAGATTCCAGCATTGCCTTTATATCAGCCATATCTGTGTAAAAGGGATAAGTACGTTGTGCTGCCATATAAGTTAATGCCACTACACTACCCCATTCATTAATGGCATCAAGTTTTTTTGCAACTGCTAGCATTTTATGCAAAGACATGGCTGATACATCGATTCCTTTCATGAAATAATCATAATTCGATTCTGTATAAGGTATTTTTTTACGAATATTCACACTCATACCTATAGAATGAAGTACGAAGTCAATTTTTCCACCTAATACTTCTTGTGATTTTGTAAATAAAGTAGTCAGTTCTTCCACATTTGTGGCATCCGCCGGTATGATCTCTGATTTTGTTTTTTCTGCCAACTTATTTATTTCACCCATACGCATGGCAATTGGCGCATTTGTTAGCACAAATATTGCACCTTCTTCATGTGCCTTTTCAGCGACTTTCCAGGCAATGGAGTTTTCGTCCAGTGCACCAGTAATAATTCCTCTTTTTCCTTTCAATAAATTATAAGCCATAGATGTTGATTTTATAGCAGTAAAAATAAGGAGATATTTTTAAGCTCCCGGAAACAGCATTCTAATGAAAAAAACAATAATAAATGTAAGTGCAAAAATCAATGTCATTACAGTTATCATCCAAAGTAAAAATTGTTTGAGCGATTCTCTGGGCTGTATTATCCTCTCAAGATATTTAATCAGTATATATACCGGAATTAATGCCAGTAAAATAATAATTAGAATCGGAATAGCTTTTAGTTTCATTTGAAATAGTTATATAAGAAGTGTAATTTATTTTAAAATATTATTTCATTCAATAAATTATTAAGTCTTGTTAATTACCTTTAT
The DNA here is from genome assembly GCA_024643645.1 of Chitinophagaceae bacterium. Lineage (GTDB taxonomy): Bacteria > Bacteroidota > Bacteroidia > Chitinophagales > Chitinophagaceae > JJ008. The sequence goes on from JAHEMN010000002.1 coordinate 22,301, forward strand.
TAGAATACCTATTCTGTGAGATCTTCAATAAATTCTTATTAAATGAATGTGAAAACCGTAATTACCGGAACAGGATGTTATATCCCTGAGACAATAAAGACCAATAAAGATTTTATTGATCAGGAATTTTACACTGATGAAAATCAACATCTCTCAACACCATCTGAGGTAATAGTAGAAAAATTCAGAGACATAACCGGAATTGAGGAAAGACGTTATATTGATGATACGATGAATTCATCTGATATGGCAACTATTGCAGCCCGTCAGGCTATTGAAGATAGTGGTATTGATCCCGAAGAACTGGACCAGATCATTCTTGCACACAATTTCGGAAATGTTATAAAACATACCATTCAAACTGATGTATTACCGGCATTAGCATCAAGAGTAAAACATGACCTGGGTATAAAAAATCCAAACTGTGTTGCTTACGATATCTTATTTGGTTGCCCCGGATGGTTACAAGGTGTTATTCAGGCAGATGCATTTTTTAAAGCAGGTATTGCAAAAAAAGCATTGGTAATTGGTACAGAAACATTAAGCAGAGTACTTGATATGTACGACAGGGACAGTATGATATTTTCTGATGGTGCTGGTGCATCAATACTTGAAGCTATCCCTGAAGAAAAAACATCAAGTGGCATCCTTTCTTCAAGTGTTCAAAGCCATTGTGTTGATGAAGCATTTTATTTGTATTTAGGTAAAAGCAATTTCCCTGATGCTGATTCAAAAATCAGGTATATAAAAATGAAAGGGCGAAAAGTGTACGAATACGCCATGCAATATGTTCCGGTTGCAATGAAGGATTGTTTAGACAAAGCAAATATTCCTATTCAGGAAGTAAAAAAAGTTTTTATTCATCAGGCTAATGAAAAAATGGATGAAGGAATCATCAAACGATTATTTAAACTGTATGGTGAAAAAGAAATTCCTGATCATATAATGCCGATGAACATACATAAATATGGCAATAGTTCTGTAGCTACCATTCCCACTTTATTTGACCAGGTAAAAAGAGGCAAACTTGAAAATCAATATTTTCAAACCGGTGATATAATACTTTTTGCTTCTGTTGGAGCAGGAATGAATATTAATGCAGTGTGCTACCGCATTTGATAACTTAGTGCTTCTCTCTCTTATCTTTGCGCCATGACGATCTCATATAAATGGCTAAGTGAATATTTACCCGTAACAGTTGAACCAGAAAGGTTAAGCCGTATTCTCACTTCAATAGGTTTGGAAGTTGAGAGTATGTATCAATACGAAGAAGTAAAAGGTGGATTAAAGGGCCTTGTAATTGGTGAAGTTTTAAGTACAGAAAAACATCCAAATGCAGATAAGCTGACAGTTACAAAAGTTACTATTGGCCAAAATGAGCCTTTACAAATTGTATGCGGAGCACCTAATGTTGCTGAAGGGCAAAAAGTAGTTGTTGCTACTGTTGGCACAACTATCTATCCGTTAAATGATGATCCTCTGACAATGAAAGTAGCAAAGATCAGAAGTGTAGAAAGTCATGGAATGATCTGTGCTGAAGACGAAATAGGATTAGGAACTTCTCACGACGGAATTATGGTACTACCTGATGATGCAAAAGTTGGTACCGCTGCTGCTGAATATTTTCAACCTTATGAGGATGTGGTATATGAAATCGGACTTACTCCAAACCGAATGGATGCTATGAGCCATTGGGGAGTAGCCAGAGATGTATGTGCTTATCTGAGCCACCATGATAAACAGGATTTGAAACCAAAAACCCTAATATCAAATGGTTTTAAAATTGATAATAGCTCATTGACATTGGATGTATCTGTGGAAAATGAAACCGCTTGTCCCAGATATTCCGGCGTCAGTATTGCAAATGTTTCCATTACAACTTCTCCAAAATGGCTGCAGCAAAAATTAAAAGCTATCGGCCTCAGGCCCATCAATAATATCGTTGATATAACTAATTTCATTCAGCATGAAACAGGGCAACCTTTACATGCATTTGATATAGATAAGATCACCGGTAAGAAGATCATTGTAAAAAATCTTCCAGAAGGAACCGGGTTTATTACGCTGGATGAGAAAAAAAGAACCTTGAATGCAGAAGATCTGATGATATGTGATGCAGCAGAAGGCATGTGCATAGCTGGTGTTTTTGGAGGAATACATAGTGGCGTTACAGATACTACAAAAAACATCTTTCTTGAAAGTGCATTTTTTGATGCTGTAGCAATAAGAAAAACCTCTTTCCGACATGGACTTAGAACCGATGCTGCCAGCCGATTTGAAAAAGGAACGGATATTTCTGCTACTGTAAACGTTTTAAAAAGAGCTGCGAAGCTTATTAAAGAGATTGCAGGAGGAGAAATCGCTTCTGAAATAGTGGATATATATCCAACTGTAAAACCAAAAACTGAAGTAGCTGTAAAATGGCATTTCATTAAAAAATTAAGTGGTAAAAATTATCACCCGGATGCTGTAAAGGATATTCTTAACAGCCTTGGTTTTGAAACACTCAAAGAAGGTATTGATGAGTTGCGGGTTGCTGTACCTTATCATAAACCAGACATTAGTTTTCCTGCTGATCTTGTAGAAGAGATCGTTCGAATAGACGGATTGGATAATATTGAAATACCATCATCAATAACAATTACACCAGCAGTTGACGAGAACTTTGAGAAAGAAATATTCTTTGAAAAAACGGCAAATTATTTAGTGGGCCAGGGATTCAATGAAATGATGACCAACTCCATCACTAATGCAGCCTATTTTTCTGAAGAAGAAAAGGAAAATATGGTTATTATGCTGAATAGCCTGAGTGCAGAATTAAATATATTACGCAATTCATTATTTGAAACTTCATTAGAAGTAGTAGCACATAATCTCAATCATAAAAATAATTCTCTTCGCCTTTTTGAATTTGGTAAAGCTTATTCAAACGAAGGAAACAGCAAGTACAATGAAGATGCAAGGCTAAGTATTGTTATTGCCGGAAATAAAAATGATGACCACTGGAACCAAAAAGCCATAGCAGCTGATTTCTATACACTGAAAGGTATTGTTGAAGCAATCATGAATTTGTTGGGAGTTGAACCCGATTCAATTGAAAAGAATGAAGTACCTAAACTTCATAATCATATTGTTTTTAAATTAAATAATTTAATGCTGGGAGCTGCCGGAGAAGTTAAGAAGACAATACTAGAAAAATTTGGAATAAAACAACCCGTTTTTTATGCTGAGCTTAATTGGTCGGCTTTGTATGCGTTTGCATCAAAACAAAAAAATAAAGTAAAGGAAATTTCAAAATATCCTTTGGTACAAAGAGACCTTGCAATGATCGTTTCCAAAGAATTGAAATGGGATGAAGTACAAAAAACAGTACAAAAGATCAAATTGAATAAATTACAGGACATTAAATTGTTTGATATTTTTGAAAGTGAAAAATTAGGTAACAATAAAAAATCGCTGGCTGTTAACTTTACTTTTCAGGATGAAGAAAAAACGTTGACAGACAAAGAAATTGATGGTTGGATGAATAAGATCATGTCTGCCATGGAAAAAGAACTACAGGCTGAAATCAGAAAATGAGTAGTACAGAACAACATTTAAAAAGAATACAGAATAAACTTCAACTATTATTGAAGGAGCATATTGCTGTGCAAAAGGAGAATGCTAAGTTGAAAGAAGACTTAAAAGATGCTGAACAAAAAATTGTTACTCAGCAAAAGAATATGGACCAATTGAAACAACAGGTAAGTATATTAAAAGTAACCTCAGGAGATATGAGTGCAGCTGATAAAAAGGATTTTGAGAAAAGGATAAATGGCTATCTGAAAGAAATTGACCGTTGTATTACGATGCTTGGGCAATAAAGTCCGACATTAGACTCTTTTCACAAGATTCATTTTCATTTCATTGTCACCGTGAGAAAGTTCCAATGTATACCTTCCATAAGGCAGATCACTTAAACCGGCCCAGGTCATTTCTTCAAAATCAGCAATTATGTCTTTTTCGATAGTACGACAAACACATCCTGCATCATCCTTTAACACTCCACGAAGACAAATTCCTTTGGGTGCAGATAGTTGTAATCGCAGCGCATCAATAAAAACTGATGACTTAACTTTAGCAAACATGGCAATTATATTAAATAAAAAAATCGTTTACACAATGGCTTTTAACCAATATTACAAGCGGGTATGAATTTGAGGATAATTAATGGGTAACTAATATAATAAAATATTACTAAAAAAACCAATATATGAGTGATTTAATTGCAATTTCTGCTTTGATCGGTGACCGTAATTATCGTATTAAAATCGAGCCAGCAGATGAAGAAGTAGTTAGAAAAACCCTCAAAACAATAAACGAAAAGATCGTTGAATTTAAAACCATGTTTGCCGGTAAGGATATGCAGGACTATATAGCTATGGTGTTGATCTGGTATGCGACCGAGCAAAATGCCGGAACTGCAGCGGGGTTAGAAAAACTAAACCTAACGGATCAATTATCCACAATAGAAAAATTATTAGATGGTCAGTTAGATAACAAATAATAATTCTTTATTGGGTGAATTCCGGGATTTATCTCAGTTAAAATCAATATATCAACGTATTAGAATTGACCACTTTATCCAATAATTGAAGTTAATTTTCAATTTTCCACTATTACCCCTCGTTTTGTATCTTCGCTATTAATCCCGACATTTCGTCGGGAAATTTAATATTAAGAAATAGCATTGTGCAACATCTAAACAAACACATTCATGGATCCGAATATATTATCTATCATAGTAGGCTCTGTTGCCCTTATTGTAGGGCTCATAGCGGGTAAATTCATATTTGCCAAAAACACAAAAAAGAAAATTGAAGAAGCAGAAATCCAGTCTCAATCCATCCTAAAAGAAGCCGCTCTAAGAGCTGAAACAATACGAAAAGAAAAGGAGCTGGAAGCCAAAGAGAGATTTGTTCAATTAAAATCCGCTCATGATAAAGAGGTCATGGATAAGACCAAAAAGATGAACGATGCGGAAAACCGAACCCGGCAGAAAGAACAATCCATCAACCAAAAAGAATCAAATCTTGATAAGCAGATCAAAGAAAATGATGCTATCAAAGAAAATCTGAACCGTCAGATACAACTGGTGAATATAAAAAGAACTGAACTGGAAAAACACCAGGAAGAGCATATTCGCCGGTTAGAAAAAATTGCAACTTTAACTGCTGAAGAAGCAAAATCACAATTAATAGAAAGTCTGAAAAGTGAGGCACATACCCAGGCGGTAGGTATCCAACAGGAGATCATTGATGATGCCAAGCAAAAGGCCAATAAAGAAGCAAGAAAAATTATAATTCAAACTATTCAGCGAACTGCGGCAGAACAAGCAATTGAAAATACGATCACTGTTTTCAATCTTGAAAGTGATGAGATCAAAGGCCAGATCATCGGTCGTGAGGGCCGAAATATCCGTGCCATTGAAGCAGCAACCGGTGTTGACCTGATCGTTGATGATACACCGGAAGCTATCCTTCTTTCTTCATTTGACCCTCTTCGCAGAGAAATTGCCCGTTTAAGTCTGCAGCGTTTGGTTGCTGATGGACGTATACACCCGGCAAGAATTGAAGAAGTTGTCGAAAAGACAAAAAAGCAGATAGAAGAACAAGTAAGAGAAATTGGTGAAAGGACTGTGATTGAAATGGGAATACATGGATTACATAAAGAATTAGTGAGAATGGTAGGCCGTATGCGTTTCCGTTCTTCTTATGGTCAGAACCTTTTAATGCACAGCCGTGAAACTGCTAATCTTTGTGCTACAATGGCTGCCGAATTGGGGTTAAATGCCAAACTAGCCAAAAGAGCCGGATTACTACATGATATTGGTAAAGTACCGGATGAAGAAAGTGAATTAAGCCATGCTTTATTAGGTGCTAAACTTGCAGAAAAATATGGTGAAAATCCTGCTGTTGTAAATGCAATAGGTGCCCACCATGATGAAATGGAGATGCAATATGTAATTTCTCCTATTGTACAGGCATGTGATGCCATCAGCGGTGCAAGACCCGGTGCCCGAAGAGAGATTATGCAGCAATATCTGCAACGGATCAAAGACCTTGAGAACCTGGCAATGGCGTATGATGGGGTGGAAAAAGCCTATGCTATTCAAGCAGGACGGGAACTAAGGGTAATTGTAGAGGCAGACAAAGTAACAGATCAGGAATCTGATAAATTATCTTTTGAGATTGCCCAGAAAATACAAACTGAAATGACCTTTCCCGGACAAATAAAAGTTACCGTCATCAGAGAAAAAAGAGCAGTTAATGTGGCGAGATAATAATTTAGTATTTAAGTGATTATAGAGTAAAGTTTCAGTGTTTTGCCGATTGGTGAAATTTGAAAAAAAACATTGACCATTAAACTATAATTTTTAAACTGATTCCCTTACCTTTGCCCTCCTAAAAATCAGGAATATGAACGCTATAGCATATGTACATGAGCAGTTGACCGGCAAAAAAGAATTCCCAAAATTCAAAGCCGGTGATAACATTACAGTTAATTATAAGATCATTGAAGGAAATAAGGAAAGGATCCAGTCTTTCAAGGGTGATGTAATTAAAAAGCAAGGTACCGGAGCTACTGCAAGTTTTACTGTTCGTAAAATTTCTGACGGAATTGGTGTAGAAAGAGTTTTCCCTTTCTTTTCTCCAAATGTTGATTCAATAGTTGTGAATAAAACTGGTAATGTACGCAGAGCAAAGTTATTCTATCAGCGTAGCCGTAGTGGTAAGAGTGCCAGAATCCGTGAAAAACGTATGATCGTTTCTAACAATTAATAGTTTTAATAAATAATTTAAAAGCTTTCCAATAAAAAGGAAAGCTTTTTTTATTAAATGCTGTTAAATAATAACATATTAGTCCTTTATTTTTCGATACTTACTATCTTTGATTTCTAATTATTTTGATTATGATACAACCAACTTTATTGGGTGTGCTTGGTACTAATGAGATTGTTATCATTCTTGTGATCGTACTTTTATTATTTGGAGGTAAAAAAATACCTGAGTTGATGCGTGGATTAGGTAAAGGTGTCCGTGAATTTAATGACGCCAAAACAAATGTGAAGAAAGAGATCGAGGAAAGTGCAAATGATGTAAAGAACTCTATAAAAGAGTGATCCTCTATTGATTTTTTCTTACGCTAATGTCATCGATTTTGTTTGAATTCGCTTCCATTGAGCAATACCATGCACAATTACAGGAAGGAAATGTAACCTGCTTGCAAATTGCAGAGCATTATCTGAATCGTATTGAAGAAACTAAACATCTCAATGCATTTATTGAAGTGTATAGAGATGAAGTTTTACAGCAAGCAAAATCTTTAGATGAAAAAAGAAAGTCTGGTAAACCTATCGGTAAGCTGCATGGCGTTATAATTGGCTTGAAAGATGTAATCTGTTACAAAGACCATACAGTTTCAGCAGCTTCAAAGATCCTTAAGAACTTTACTTCAATTTATTCTGCTACTGCTGTAGAAAGATTACTGGCAGAAGATGCTATAATAATCGGCAATTTGAATTGTGATGAATTTGCCATGGGTTCAACAAATGAAAACTCGGCATATGGCAAAGTGCTGAATGCATTGGATGAAACAAAAGTACCGGGAGGTTCTTCAGGCGGCTCTGCAGTGGCTGTACAAGCTGGCTGCTGTATGGTTTCACTGGGAAGTGATACCGGCGGTTCTGTTCGTCAACCCGCAGATTTTTGTGGTATCATAGGACTGAAGCCTACTTATGGAAGAATTTCCAGATACGGACTTATTGCGTATGCTTCTTCTTTTGATCAAATAGGGATTTTTGGTAAATGTATTCCTGATGTTGCCTTGTTATTAGAGGTTATGTCGGGCGCCGATGAATTTGATAGTACCGTTTCTCATCAGGAAGTACCGGCTTATTCAAAACAACTTCAATCAGACAAAAAATACCGGATTGCTTATTTCGAAGAAGCATTAACTCATCCCGGACTGGATCCGGAAATTGGTTCAACCATTAAAAATAAAATTGAAGAATTGAAGCAGGATGGTCACACCATCGAACCTGTTTCTTTTAATCTCCTGAATTATGTTGTTCCTGCATATTATGTGTTAACCACAGCTGAGGCATCTTCAAATCTTTCCCGGTTTGATGGCATTAAATATGGCTATCGCTCCGATGCCCCCGGAATTGAATTAACAGAATTTTATAAGCAGAGCAGATCTGCTGGTTTTGGTAAAGAAGTAAAGCGAAGGATCATGCTTGGAACATTTGTTTTAAGTGCCGGATACTATGATGCATACTTTACCAGGGCTCAAAAAGTAAGAAAATTACTAAATGACCAGATAGAACTGGTTTTCAAAGACTTCGACTTTATTATTCTTCCCACCTCCCCTGTTACAGCCTTCAAAGCCGGCGAAAAAATGGACGACCCTATCGCCATGTATCTTGCAGATATTTACACAGTTATGGCCAATCTGGCAGGAATTCCAGCCATTTCAATTCCACTATTCAAACATAGCAACAATATGCCCTTTGGCCTCCAATTGATGGCAAACCGGTTTAATGAAGTATCTTTGCTGCGAATTTCAAACCTGCTTTTAGTAGGAAATTGATTGTAAAACGTTAATAATCATACGGTTTGAGGAAATTGAAGCAAATATCGATACTTAGTATTTCAGGTTTTTTATTAGTTCAGGTTGCCAGATCTGCTGGCATTGATCAGGATATGAACAATAGATCAGTTTTTAATGATACCACGTTAAATAATGATTCCCTTGATCAAAATGCAACACTAAAAACAGATCCGAAAAAGGATTTTAAAAATCTTTTTACAACGGCAGTATTTGGTGATGGGATCAATAGTCCCAAATTAAATCCCATGGCAATAAGTTTTGTCGAAAAATATATTTCAAAAAACAAACGGGGTTTTATGAACATGAAGGATTGGGCCAAACCCAAATTCGACATGATGGATAAGGTTTTAAGTGAACATGGTTTACCTGTTGAACTGAAATATCTGGCAGTGATTGAGTCCGGTTTAAAATACAATGCAAAATCCTTTACAGGGGCCGTTGGGCCATGGGCATTTATGCCTGCAGCTGCAAGACAATATGGATTAAAAATGAGCCGGAATAATGATGAGCGGCTGGATTATTATAAAAGTACACATGCTGCAGCAAGACTGTTGACAGATCTATATGAACAATATGGTGATTGGCTATTAGTAATTGCCGCCTATAATAGTGGGCCCGGTAATGTGAGCAAAGCAATCCGAAGAAGTGGAGGAAGTAAAGACTTCTGGACCATTCAACATTTTCTACCTAATGAAACAATGAATCATGTTAAGAAATTCATTGCTGTACATTACATTTTTGAAGGGGAAGGAGGAATCACTACAGTTACAAAAAGTGAATTGAAGGATCTCGTACTAAATGCGGGAAGTAATTTGAAAGAAGATGAATTAAACACTTCTACATCCTACAAAATAACAGGTCGTTTCAGCGCTGCAATCATTAAAAAGTATGTAGACCTGGATCATACTACATTCAATCGTTACAATCCTAATTTCGATAACGAAATAGCATTGAACGGAACATACGAACTTCGTTTACCTACACAAAAGATGAACATCTTTGTTGCCAAGAGATATGAAATTCTGGATGAAAGTATCAAACTGCTTTTGAACCAGACTAATACCGGAACAAATTAATTCATATACTATTTACTCCAAGACCTTTTTCATTGCATTTACTTTCATCAAACATTCTTCCCATTCTTTTTCCGGATCACTATAGAATGTAATTCCTGAACCTGCAGGAAATGATAAGTATCCTGATGTTTCATTAAATAAGATACTTCTTATCACTACATTAAAATCAAAATTTCCTGAAGGATCAATATAACCAAGGGCACCGGAAAAAACTCCTCTTTTGGTAAGTTCAAATTCTTCTATCAACTCCATTACTCTCTTTTTTGGAGCCCCCGTCATAGAACCCATTGGAAAAGTTGCTTTAATTATTTCTGAAAATGAAATATCGTTTTTTAATTTGCCGCTCACCGTTGAGATCATCTGGTGTACCTGTGGAAAGGAATATATTCCATAAAGTTCGTCTACTACCACTGACCCTTCTTCACAGATCTTTGCAAGATCATTTCTTACAAGATCCACCACCATTACATTTTCTGACCTGTCTTTAGCACTATTGTATAATTCCTTTTTACTTAAATCATCTCTAGTATTGTCTCCATTTATTCGTATCGAGGTACCCTTTATAGGCTGTGACAATATATTGTATCCCTCTTTTTTTAAATAACGTTCAGGACTGGCACAAATAAGCCACTGATCTTTCATCCTATATAATGCAGAAAAAGGATTAGGTGAAACCTCGCTTAAATTATTATAGATGTAAATTGGATCGATACTTGCATTGACAGAATAAAATTCCTGACAATAATTGATCTCGTAACAATCTCCCCGCAGGATATGCTTTTTCAATTCATTTATTGCAGTTGTATATGCACTCTTTGAAAGCCTGCTTTGAATTGAATTTTTAATGGCGGACGAACTAGTAGTTGGTTCAATTTGTATTTCAGCTATTTCATTGAATATTTGCAGTGGATCGTTTGCTTCGATGCAAATTGAATTTCCGGAAAGTTTAATCAATACTTCAGGCTCAAAGAAAAATAAATCAGGAAACTTTAATCCGTTTTCCTTTTTTGAAGATTGTTGTTCAATCTCATTTTTAAGATCATATCCAAGATGCCCAAATAACCAGGAGTTTTTATTATCAATAAATATTTGAAGCTGATCCAGCGATGATCCGGCCTGTAAACTTATATTTCTTTTTATTCCGGCTGCCAATAAACATTCTAATGAATTTGGCTTTATCTGGTATTGGTGGTTGTCCAAAAAACAAAAAGTGCTGAACTGTCTTGCCCAGTTCAGCACTTTCTTCTTCATTAGATCAAACTCACTGATATCAAAATTGCAATTAGTATTGGTAGTTTTATTCAAATTAGTTCAACACTGCTGTTCTATTAAAAATCTTCATCGTCATCATCATCAAAATCATCTTTATCATCAAACAGATCTTTAAACTCATCATCCAGTTTAAAATCATCATCATCTACCGCTTTTTTACCACCTCCGGATTTTTTACCCTTTGATGAAGGAGTATCAAACTCTTCAAAGTCCGGATCCCATTCCTCTTCTTCCTCTTCGGGCTTTTCCCAATCATCTGCTTCATCATCTACATCATCATCGTCATCATCTTCCTTACCTTTTTTAGAAGACGAAGGTTTTTTCCCTTTTTTTGAAGGATTAATATCTTCATCATCCATCAACTCATCATCATCTTCTTCTTTTTCAGATTTTGATGAACTTTTTTTGGGAGCTCCTTTAGATGAAGCAGGATTAGTTTTCCCGGAAGTCTTACTTCCTTTTTCTGGTTTAATTGACATGGTATTTACAGGATTATAAGTGTAAAATTTCAGCGAAGTTTTTAATCCGCCAAATTTTTAGTTAGTTTTTTTTATTTTTTATCAAAAAGCAAAAATTATTTCACTTCAACTATCTGTTCCCTTCCCGGCCCATTAGAAATATAATTAATATTTACGCCCAGGTAATTATTAATAAAGTTAATATAGTCTTTCATAGTTTCAGGTAAATCAGCATAAGAATTTATTGCACTGCTGTCTGAATTCCAACCAGAAAAATTCTTATATACCGGAATTGGTTTTGATCGCTCCATTTGAAAAGGAATTTCCCTGCTTTTATTTCCGTTCACATCATATTCAGTACAAACCTCTAATTCTTTAAAAGTATCTAATACATCTGCTTTAGTCATTACAATTTTGGTAACCCCATTGATCATGCATGCAAAATTCAACGCTACCAGATCGATCCAACCACATCTTCTAGGGCGACCGGTTGTAGCTCCAAATTCATTTCCGAGCTTTCGCAATTCTTCACCTGTTTCATTTTCCAGTTCAGTTGGAAACGGACCACTGCCTACCCGGGTACAATAAGCTTTTGTAATACCTATTACATCTTTTATTAGCTGAGGTGCAATTCCTAAGCCACTACAGACACCTGCAGATGTTGTATTGGATGAAGTAACAAACGGGAATGTACCAAAATCAATATCCAACATGCTTCCCTGAGCACCTTCAGCAAGTATTTTCTTTCCGCTTCTGATCTTTTCATTTATAAAATACTCACCATTAACAATATTCAGTTCTTTTAAAAACTCCAATGTTTCAAAAAATTCATTTTCCCATGCAGTAATATCTTCTTCGAAATTGTAGTTATCCAATAATTGTTGATGCTTTGAACGTAATTTATTATAAGAATTTTTAAAATCCTTATCCAGTAAATCTCCAACTCTCAAACCATTACGTCCTGTTTTATCCATATAAGTTGGTCCAATCCCTTTTAATGTTGAACCGATCTTTTCATTTCCTTTAGACAATTCAGCTGCTTTATCTAAAGCCCTGTGTGTTGGAAGAATGAGGTGTGTTCTTTGAGCAATAAAAAGATTCTTCTTTAGATCAACACCAAATGATGCAACTGTATCACACTCTTTTTTTAGTGTAACAGGATCAAGCACTACACCATTACCAATCAGATTTGTAATTCCTTCATGAAATATTCCTGAAGGAATTTGATGGAGAACAACTTTTTTATCTTTAACGTATAATGTATGTCCTGCATTAGGGCCACCCTGGAAACGGGCTACAACGGCATAATCTTTGGCAAAAAAATCAACAATTTTTCCTTTTCCTTCATCGCCCCACTGGAGGCCAAGTATTACATCTACCATGCTGCTTTTATTATTTTCCCTTTTCTGATCTGAAAAGGAACTTGTATTGAAGCAAAAATAAGGGTTCATAAAAAAGCTACCGAATTAAATCCGATAGCTGTTAATAAGACATTTATTATGTTGATATTATTTTAATTAACGAATTAAAGTAACGGTACCTTTTTTAGTAATTACCTTGTTATCATTTGCAACAACCTCAATCATCCAAACATATACTCCTGAAGGTTGTTTCACCCCTCCAAGATTACCATCCCAACCATCATGTAATCTGTTAGTTGAGAATAATAATTGTCCCCATCGATTAAATACCCGGAAATAATTAAGCCCTTTTATACCAACTGGTATCGGTAAAAAACGGTCGTTTCTTCCATCTCCATTAGGAGAAAATGCTGTTGCCACATAAATTTCAGGTCCTTTATATACCCGTACAGTTACAAATCCTTCGCCTTTACAACCGGCAATGGTTGAAGTTGTTACCCTGTATTGAACTACATCACCATTTGCACCAAGCGTTACAATCGGATCAGGAATTTTAGTATCACTTAAACCTGTTGCAGGTGTCCAGGTATAATTAATGACATCCGGATCATTTGGTATAGCCAATAACTGGAACTGATCACCACTGTAACCAATAGTATCGAAAGGAAAAGTTTTTACTTTAATTGGGGGAGTTACATCAATATAAATCTGATCAGTAACCAAAGATGCACAACCATTTATGTCTGATAAAATAGAAACAGTATATGTGATATCTTTTGTAGCAGATGAAACAGGGTTTGAAATTGTCGTGCTGCTCAGATAAGTGTCAGGTGACCACAAGTATTGTGTACCACCAGTTGCCTGCAGTTGATAGGTCTGTCCGAAACATATATATCCATCTGCACCTGCATTAGGGATCGGAGCTGGATTAACGTTTACTATTACCGTATCATTTGCACTACATCTTCCTAATGTAGCAGTTACAATATATTGGGTAGTGACTGTAGGATTAGCGACAGGATTTGCAATTGTAGTACTACTTAATGCATTAGCTGGAGTCCATGCATATTGGGTTGCATTTGAGGTTAAACTTAATTGTATTGAATTCCCTTCACAAATCGTTGGGTCTGTTTGAGGAGTCATTGTAAAATTACTTCCTAATAAAACCGTAGTTGGGAAAGAAGTTGTACAACCCAGGTTATCCCTTACTGTTATTGTAAAGTTACCCGGAGCAACATTAAAAATATTACTGCTTTGCCAGTTAGTACCACCATCAATAGAATATTCATAACCTGTATTACCGCCAGTAGCAGTTACATCTATAATACCATCATTACCTCCATCACAACTTGCAGGACTGTTAGCCGAAGTTGCATTTAATGCAACAGGTTCTGTTACAGAAACGGTTTGAGTAGTTATGCAATTGTTAGCATCCCTGATCGTAATAGTATAAGATCCGGCAGCTACATTAAAAATATTATTACTCTGCCAGACAGTACCTCCATCGATCGAATACTCATAAGGTGATATACCACCGCCAGAGCTAATAGTAATAATGCCATTATTTTGGCCATTACAAATAACCGGTACAAATGCTGAAGAAGCAGTCAACGGTGTAGGCTCAGATACCGAAATGGATAAACTTCCCACACATCCGTTACTCTCTCTGTAAAAAACAGTATAATTTCCTGCTGCTAATCCATTAAATACATTACTACCCTGCCAACTGATTCCGTCCAATGAATATTCAAATGGTGCTGTACCGATAGTTGGTTGAGTAACAATTATCGATCCTGTAGCTGAACCACTACATAATGCATCTGTTTTACTTGCAGTTGTAAATAGAGCAGCTCCGGATGGTATGGACACATTAATTGAATTCGTAACACATCCTATTCCATCTGTTACAACTATTGTGTGTGAACCTGTCATTAATCCTGTAAATGTATAAGGTGCTGTACCAGGAACAGCTGCAGCACCATCAATAGAAAAAGTATAAGGCGCAACGCCTCCGTTAGGAGTAACTGTTATGGTTCCATTTGCTGCTCCACTACACGTAGTAGGTGCTGCTGAAGTAGTAGCTGTTAATGTTGGACCAGCCAGAACACTTTGAGTGATAGATCTTGTACAACCAAAATTATCAGTAATGATAATTGTATGACTTCCCGAAGAAACATTATTAAACGTATATGGACTTGCTCCACTCTGTACAGGTCCTCCATCTAATTGAAATGTAAATGGTGCTGTCCCTGCTGTTGCAGTAATGGTGATCGATCCGTTTGAAGCTGTTGGACATGTTGTTGCTGCACTTGTTGCATTAGCTGTAACGCCTGTACCAACTGCAACATTGACACTTATAGGATTAGAAGTACAACCTGAACTAAGGTCAGTTACAATTACTGTATGTACACCAGGACTAACATTATTAAAAGTATATGGCAATACACCGGGCTGTGCTATACCGCCATCCAGTGTAAATGTATATGGCCCTATTCCACCAGCTGTATTGATCGTTATCGCTCCATTATTTACACCGCTGCATGAACTTGCTGCCGAAGACGATGTAGCCGGAAGTGCCCCCGCTAAAGTAACTGTTACAGGAATAGTACGGGTACATAGTAAACTTGCATCTCTGACTTCCACATTGTATATACCGGCTGTTAAACCATTAAATACATTGCTGCTTTGCCATGTAACTCCATTCAAAGAATATTCATAAGGTGCTGTTCCACCTGTTACTCCTGTTATTGTTATTGAACCATTGCTTGATCCGCAAGATGCAGCTGCTGAAGAACCATTTCCGGTTAACCCTGCTGATCTGTTAACCCTAACTGTATCAGTTCCAAAAATCTCAACTGCAGGATCATCAAACTTTTCATATACAGACCGAATAACATATGATGTAATTGCGCCAACCGGAGAACAAACATTGGGAAATGATGCTTCAAGATTTCCATTTCCAACACTGGCAGTTGTACCGGTTGCTATAAGTGTTCCTCCTAGATCATATAATTCAACTCTCTTTAAAAGTGAAGTACCTGTTGAAGGAACAAATCGCCATGTTTCATTCATATTTACAGCTCCCCAGGTAGGACCTAATGCAGTTCTTCCCGGAGCCATCATTCCTTGCGTTTTTGTAAAATCCTGAATACCCACAATGGCCCTTCCTGAATTCCAGGAGGTGCAGGTTTGCTTACTCATAATATTTACTTCAATAATACCTGTAGATTCATATAGAATGATCTGATGTGTATTTTCAAACAATCCTGTACATGAAGAACCAAATAATGGCACTTTATAAAAACTCAATATCCATCTGCGATGTGGTGCTACTCCCCAAACCTGGTATTGAATTCGTTGCGTTGGTTGCGCAACGTTAGGATTAAGATCATGGTTGGGCCCCATAATTAAAGCTCTGTCATAAGCTGTGCTTGGCAAATCAGATCCTATCGACCAGTGTGCAAATAAGTTTGCTTTAGAGATATCAAAACTTAAAAAACCGTTTGTACTTGCAATAAGTGAATTATATACAGTACCATAAAATGGAAAAGGGAATCCCATATTGATCACACTTGTATAAGTATCATCTACTGTAAGACCTGATGGGGTACCTGCCGGATCGTTTGGAGCAAGGTAAACAGGAAAGCAACCTGTAGCATTGGGTGAAATGCGATTTAAAGTATATGTATTTGATAGTCGCTTAATATCGGGAATAATCCCTTTTAATGTAATACACAAACCAGGAGGACATCCCGGCACCAAAGTATCTCTGGAACAATTGAATGAAAAACTTTGTGCTTTAGAAACTTCAGAAAAAAACAGAAAAAAACTAATGTAAACACATAACCGAAGAATAAACCGCATCATAAAATTAAAAAAATGATTTACTGGTGCTAGAACAGCCTAAAACCAACCCGTAAGATAGTAAATTAAAAGTTGAAATTCAAGGAAGTGACAGCTGATTTATAAAGCAAAATGATTGAAATCATGGAGTTTATGAAGGAATATCTTCCATATCATATCGTTCAACCGATTCAATGCCCGGAAGATTGAGTAATTGCTGTACCAAATTGTCTAATTCTTCTTTATCATGAACAAAAAGCCTGATATTTCCTTTGAATAATCCCTCTTTTGCTTCAATTGTCAAAGCAGAAATATTTATTTTAAGATCCCCAGATATCAGCATGGTTATTTTATTGACCACTCCCACATCATCCATCCCAATAATCTTAATACCGGTCAGAAATGAGATCTCTTTGTTTTTGGCCCATTTAGTTTTCACTACCCGATGTCCATAGTTGGACAAAAGCTTTGTAGCATTTGGGCAATTAGTACGGTGAATGGTCAAGCCCTTTCCTGTAGTTACAAAACCAAAAACATCATCTCCCGGTATTGGCTTGCAACAATTTGCAAGATTATAAACTATCTTATCACTACTTTCTCCAAATATTACCAATTCAGTTTCCTTCTTGCCCGGTTGAGGAACATATTCAGGTTTTTCAGTCTGAATCTTTACTGGTTTAGGAGCTTCAATTTTATCTCCATGAACATTGAATTCTTTCAGGTCCTTAAGGTCAATATTCTTTATGGCTACCTGGTAAAAGAGATCAAGGTTTGAACCTAATTTATACCAATGCACCAGTTCATCAATATTGTGTTGTGACATCGGCACCCCAACACCTTCCAGTTTTCGCTGCAAAGTATATTTCCCCTCATCAGCTACTTCTCTTTTCTCTTCCTTCAAAGCATCCCTGATCCTTCCTTTTGCTTTGGAAGTAACAACAAACGTTAACCAATCTTCTGAAGCTTTTTGTTTATTACTTGTAATGATCTCTACCTGGTCACCACTGTGTAATTTATGACTGATAGGAACTAATTTATGATTCACTTTAGCACCGATGGTCTTTACTCCAATTGCACTATGTATTGCAAATGCAAAATCAAGAGCAGTAGATCCTACAGGTAACATCTTTACATCTCCCTTTGGAGTATACACATAAATTTCCTCTGCAAGAAAACTTGTTTTAAAGTCTTGCAGAAAATCTATTCCGTCTGTTTCCTGGTTACTGATCACTTCCCTTATTTGTTGAAACCATTTATCAAAACGACTTTCATCAGTAGTTCCTTCTTTATATTTCCAATGTGCAGCTAATCCTTTTTCCGCTATTTCATTCATTCTTTTTGTACGTATCTGTACTTCCACCCATCTACCCTGTGGACCCATCACAGTTGTGTGCAACGCTTCATATCCATTTGATTTTGGATTACTCAACCAATCTCTTAATCTTTCCGGTGATGGGGTGTATTCATCTGTGATCATGGAATAAACTTTCCAGCAATCTTCTTTCTCTTTAGCAGGAGGAGAATCAAGTATTGCACGGATAGCAAACAGGTCATATACTTCTTCAAAATCTACACCCTTCTTCTTCATCTTATTCCAGATAGAATGAATGCTTTTGGGACGACCATAAATTTCCCCCTTAAGATTAGCCTTATCAATCTTTTCTTTTATCGGTTTTATAAATTCATTGATGTATCGGGATCTTTCTTTTTTTGTTTCTGATAACTTTCTTGCAATGTCTTTATAAATTTCCGGCTCCATATATTTCATAGCCAGGTCTTCCATTTCTGTTTTTATATTATAAAGACCCATCCTGTGTGCCAGCGGAGCATAAACATAGACTGTTTCAGAAGCTATTTTTAATTGCTTTTCTCTCTTCATACTGTCTAGTGTACGCATATTATGCAACCGATCAGCCAGCTTCATAAGAATAACCCTGGGGTCGTCTGTAAGGGTAAGTAATATCTTTTTAAAATTTTCTGCCTGTTGTGAAGCATTGACATCAATGACATTTGAGATTTTGGTGAGACCATCGACGATCTTTGATATTTCTTCTCCAAATTCCCTTTTTATATCATCTAAAGAAATATCTGTGTCCTCGACGGTATCATGTAATAATGCACAAATTGTAGAACGTACTCCTAAGCCAATTTCCTCTACACATATTTTTGCCACTGCAATAGGATGAAGAATATATGGCTCACCACTTTTTCTCCGCATTGTTTTATGTGCTTCTGCTGCCATTTCAAATGCAATACGGATCAGGTTCTTATCACCCGGTTTTAATTTAACCTTTAATACCTTCAATAGGGAACGATATTCCCTGAGGATAAGCTTCTTTTCCTCCTCATCGTTTAGATTATACTTCGGTATCTGGGCAATAGTTTCCATTGTCTACGAATTTACTGATTAAAGCTTATAGCTCAAAAGAGTGTACAATAAATCCAACAAATATTTTTTATGAGATTTTCAATTTAAAGATCAGACTATAAAAAAAGGATAAGTGTTTATGAAAAACAGCTTACCCTTTATTAAAATTATTCCCTATACTCTATTTCAAAAAATCATATTTCAATAAAACCTCATGACCATTTGATCCTTTATCATAAACACTAAGCGGCGTTCTGAAAATATCAAAACAATATCCAATTGTAAACTTCTTTTGCACTTTTACTCCGGCAGAGATCATCCAGCTTTGTCTGGCCCTTAATGCAACTCCCCACCAAAAAACTTCTTTATGTTCTACTCTGGCTCCCCCCTGAAATTCCAATGGTGCATTTGGAAGATAAATGAAAAGAATATTAGGGATGATCTTTGTACTTTCATCCACTTGCCATTGATAATTGCTATGTAAGTAATAATGACGGTAAAGCCTTGCTTCTTCTGTACGGCTTAAATTCCCGCTGTAAAAATCCAATTTAGATTGTAACAATTGGCTTACCGAAGCTCCAATTTGAAACTTCGTACCATTATAAGATACACCAAACCCGGCATCACCTTTAAACCGGTTAGCTGCACCAGCCAGCACAGGGTCATTTCCTAAAGACTCTTGCAATTTGGATTTGTCAATAGAAAATTGCTGAAATCTTGCTTCTAACCCTAATGAAAAAGTACCTCCCTTTTTTAATGGAATATGATAGGCGTATGCTGTTTGTAAACCTGTTCTTTTTGTTGGTCCGGTAACATCATTATAAATATAACCACCAATACCAACTTTTGCATTCTTCAGATACGCAGAACCAAAGAGTATTGCTGTTTGAGGTCCACCATCAATACCTTCCCACATAGAACGATATGATGCACCAATCACTCCATGTTGAGATGCACCTGCAGTAGCAGGATTGTGCAGGTTTCCATGCTGATCATATAAAGAAGCAACAGTTAATTGCTGAGCTTCAACAGAGTTTACAATCATAACACCAAGAAAAAAATATATAATACGTTTCATAAATTCTTATTTAAAAAATTATCTCAAAATGGTAAGGTTACCTTTCAACACCACTGCTTTTCCATTTATTAAATTGAAATCAATCACATAATAATAAGTGCCGTCTGCCACTGGCTTTCCTTTGTATGTACCATTCCAGGTATTTTTATAGTCATTTGATTCAAATACTTTATTTCCATATCTGTTGAAAACCTGTGCTCTTGCTTTCACCAGGCAATTGCCATTGGTAATTAGCCATAAGTCATTAATACCATCACCATTTGGTGTAAACGCATTCATTGGTTTTACACAATAGGGAACTACTGTGATAGTAAGATCATCTGTAGCAATACATCCTAACGGAGTAGTTACGCTTAACGTATATGTGGTAGTTGCCTGCGGAGAAGCAACCGGTGCCAATATTGAAGTTGAATTTAATCCTACTGATGGAGTCCATAAAAAAGTTCCGGCCGAACCAGTTGCCTGTATCTGGTATGTATCTCCGGCAATTATCGTAGCATCCTGACCTGCATTTACTGAAGCACCCGGCGCAACATTCATAGTTACGGTTCGTGTTGCAGTACAAGAACCCAGTTGTACTGTTAATGTATATGTTGTTGATGTTTGAGGCGATAATACCGGATTTAGAATAGCAGGATTACTTACACCAGTTGTTGGTGACCAGCTATAAGTTGTTCCATTTGAAGTAAAATTTGGCGTATAGCTTGCTCCGTTACAAATACTACTTTGCTGATTGGCACTAACGTTTAAGTTATTTGTAAACGAAAGTGTTATTGATTGAGATGCAGTACAATTGGAAGCATCCCTGACAACAACATTATATGTACCACCGGCTAAACTGTTGAATGTGTTTCCACTTTGGTAAGTAGTACCTCCATTTATACTATATTGATATGGGGATGTTCCTCCTGATGGAGTAATTGTAATTGATCCACCATTACAATCAGCATCTGTTTTAGTAACAGTAATAGAAAGTGTATTTATTAATGTAATAGTTACCTGTTGTATTGCTGATGGACAGGTAGTACCTACCACTCTTGCTATTACATTATAATTACCTGGAGCAACATTATTAAAAATATTAGAAGATTGATAAGTAGCACCTCCATTAATACTGTATTCAAATGGCCCCTGTTGTCCACCTGTAACTGTTACTGTAATTGTTCCGTTTGCAGAACAGGATGCATCTGTTTTAGCAACTGTTATATCCGGACCCAATCCTTTTTTTACAAAAACAGTATCAGTAAAAATTACATCCTGTAACGGATCGCCAATGCAATCAACATATTTAACTCTGATAACATAAGCTGTACTATCCAAAGTTGGGCAAACATTCGGGAAATTTAAATTCAACACCCCGGGTGAAAGTGTACTTGTATCCGCTGTTGCCACCACTGTTCCATTCACTTCCAATACAGCACTTTTGAACCTTGATGCACCGGATGTTGGAATAAATCTAAAACAAGAATCCATCCCTGTAGTACCCCAAACAGTAGCATTTTTTCCAGGTGCAGCTATAGCATTTGTTCTACTTTGATCCTGCATTCCAAGAATAGCAAGACCACTGTTCCAGGCAGTACAAAAAGGTTTATCCTTAATATATACTTCAACGATACCTGTACTTTCATATAGTACCATTTGATGAGTTGCCCTTGGTACAGTACAACTGGATCCAAAGAATGGCATATCGTTATAGCTTGCAATAAATCTTCTTTGTGGAGCAGTACCTTCTACCCTCCATTCAATCTTTTTATTTGGTGAACTTATATTTGGATTAATGTCATGATATGGGCCAAATATCATAGAAGGTGCATAAGTTGAATTAGGGATGGCACCTGTTGTTGAACTGATAGAATAACCACTTCCGGTACCAGCTCTTGAAATATCAAAAGTGATAGCTGAATTTGACCCCATAATCAAGGAAGAATAATTACTGCCATAAAAGCAAAAATTAAATCCGGGAGATATTACCGGACTCCAGGTATCATCAATATATATCTGAGTAACTTCATTTCCCGAAGGAGTTGTATAATTAAAAGGCACATATCCGGGATTAGTAATTACATATCCATTTGTACCTTTTATATGTGGGACCTGCACAGTAATGGGTGTACAAGAAGCTCCACATGGCAGATCAATATTCCTGTTAGGAATTGTAAATACAGTGGCCGGATTTTGTGCAAATCCATTGATAAATAAGAAAATACCTGAAATAAAGAAAAGAACCCTTCTCATCAGTAGTTAGTTTAATTGAATAATTTAATCCTGCAACTAAATGTTTAGCTGCGTTTTCATGACCATTTTTAGTAGAAATAAGTAAAAAATAACTCCGGAAGATATTGGGGATATATCAAACGTACAATAATTAATATAATTATGAAAGCGAATCACTCCTTTTTTAAGTATTATCCTTTAAATATTACTTTAAAAAAAGTAAAAATGCCCTACATTTGCAACCCAAAAGAATGGGCTTCGGGTTGAGAATTCATGTAAGTTTAATTTGAATTTTAATCCCATTTTGAATTGCCGGATGTGGTGAAATTGGTAGACACGTCAGACTTAGGATCTGATGCCGCAAGGTGTGGGGGTTCGAGTCCCTTCATCCGGACTAAAGGAAGTTCGAAAAGATGAACAAGGAATAACGAATGATGAAGTAACCCTTTTTTTGAGGTTATCTACTTCGATGTTCTTTATTCCTTGTTTTTTATTCACTATTTAAAAGATATTATGGCTACAATTACTAAAGAAAATATTGGTCTTTTACACGAGAAGCTAACTGTGAAATTGCAGAAGACCGATTACCTGCCTTCATTTGAAAAGGCATTGAAGGAATACAGCAAAAAAGCAAATATCCCTGGCTTCAGAAAAGGAATGGTTCCATCTGGCCTGATCAAAAAAATGTATGGCCCGTCACTTTTTGCTGATGAGGTGTTAAAATCGGTTGACCGTGAATTGATCGGTTTTCTAGAAACTGATAAATTAGAAATATTTGCTCAACCACTTCCATTGGAATCAGATTTTGGTCAATTGGATGTAAACAATCCTATCGATTATACATTCAATTTTGAGATTGGTATGAAGCCGGAATTTCAATTACCTGAATTAGCAAAAGCAAAAACAACAAAATATGTTGTTACTGTAACTGATGAAATGGTAAATAATGAAGTAGACAGACTGCAAAACCGCCATGGAAATATGAAGGATGTAGATGCCGTAACTTCTGATGACAATGTATTGAATGTTAATTTTGTTGAAGCAGACTCAGAAGGAAATACAGTTGATGGAGGTATTACAAAAGATAATTCTATTCTTGTAAAATACTTTTCAGAAGCATATCGGAAAACCTGGATGGGAAAGAAAGCTGGTGATACAGAAACTGTTCAGCTTAAAAATGTATTTGATGAAAAAGAAAGAGAATGGATAATCAGTGATCTTGGATTAAAAGATGTTGAAGGTGCAGAAGAAAAATATTTCAATATTGTAATAACCAAAGTGGGGTTATTAGAGAAAAGAGAATTGAATGAAGAATTCTTCAATCAGCTTTATCCAAACAAGGAAGTAAAAACTGCCGAAGATTTCAAAGCAAAAATAAAAGAAGAGATTCAAAAGCACTGGGATGCTCAGGCAAATAATCAGATACATGATCAGATCTTTCATGCACTTGTTGATAATACTGAAATAAAATTTCCGGAAGGTTTTCTAAAGAAATGGATCAAAACCCAGGGGACTCAGTCAAAAGACCAGGAGCCAAAAACTGATGAAGAAGTTGAAAAAGAGTTTCCAACATTTCTAAATCAACTTAAATGGACCTTGATCTCTGAAAAAATCGTACAGGATAATGCTATACAGGTAGATCCTGAAGAGATCAAAATTTTTGCCAAACAGCAGCTTTTCAGTTATATGGGTGGTGCTAATCTTAGCGAAGATCAACCATGGCTAACGGATTATATAGATAAAATGATGAAGGATAGAAAATATGTAGAAGATGCATATACCAGAATTCAATCACAAAAAATATTTGAATGGGCAGCTACACAGGTAAAACCTACTGATAAAGAAATAAGTGCGGAAGATTTTACTAAAATGACGGAAGAACACCAGCATAGTCATCATTAAACCACTGTGCTCTAAGGGGAATTTAGTAACAACTTATAATATATACAGCTTTGCAGAAGTGCAAAGCTTTTTTTATTGCCTTTATGACAATAAGTCAAAAATTCTGATAAAAAAGACACACATTTTGCCGTTTTACCATTTGGACGGATATTTGATACTTTCGGGATTGTTACTGATTAATAAATAAACGAATCACTCAATTAACTAATATGACATTTAATTCAGAATTTGAAAAATATGCGGTGAAGCACCGTGGAATTTCCAGCAATACATTACATAGTTATGCATCGCACCTGGTTACAGGGATGACGCCAAACATTATTGAAGAACGTTCATTGAATGTTGCCGTAATGGATGTATATAGCCGCTTGATGATGGACCGTATCATCTTTTTAGGATATCCTATTAATGATGAAATAGCAAATATTGTAACTGCCCAATTATTATTCCTGGATTCTTCTGACAGAACCAGAGATATAAATATGTATATCAACAGCCCAGGTGGAAGTGTCTATTCCGGTTTGGGAGTTTATGATACAATGCAGTATGTAAGTCCGGATATTGCAACAATTTGTATTGGCGTTGCTGCTTCAATGGCCTGTGTGCTGTTAGGAGCAGGTACGAATGGAAAAAGAGCAGCCTTGAAACATTCCCGTATAATGATGCATCAACCAAGCGGAGCAATCGGTGGTCAGGCAAGCGATATTGAAATAACGGTGAATGAGATCCGTAAACTCAAAAAAGAGTTATACGAGGTTGTTAATGTACATACAGGAAAGCCAATCGATCAGATTGAAAAAGATTTTGACCGTGATAATTGGATGACGGCTGCAGAAGCAAAAGAATATGGCCTGGTAGATGAAGTTTTAATGATGAATCCAAGAAAACAGAAAAAAGAAACTAAATAAAAAATTAAACAGGAACTATAAATATTTTAAAAATTATCATATGAATCGCAAACAATTTTTAAACAATGATTGGAGAGCAGATGACGAGGATGATGAAAAAGATGAAAATGTGAAAAGCGACCTTGGCATTTTTAGTAAAAAATTAGAAAAATATTTTTTTCAGAAGAGATCCGTTTATCTATGGGGTGTAGTAGATGATAAAAGCGCAAAAGATATTGTAAGCAAACTTTTATTATTAGATGCCGATAAACCGGGTGAAGAAATTAAATTTTATATAAATAGCCCCGGAGGAGTGGTAACAAGCGGAATGGTGATGTATGATACCATGCAAATGATCAGCAGTCCAGTAAGTACAATATGCATGGGTCTGGCAGCTTCAATGGGAAGCATATTATTAAGCGGCGGTGAAAAAGGTAAACGTTTTATCTTCCCACACGGAGAAGTGATGATACATCAGCCTTCATTAGGAGGTTATATACAAGGTGTAACTGCTGATCTGGAAATTCAGGCAGAACAAACTAAAAGGGTGAAAGAGATTGGTGCTACTATCCTGGCAAAAAACTGTGGAAAGACAATAGAACAGATCATGAAAGATTTTGACAGGGATTATTGGATGGATGCCAAAAAAGCAATAGAATATGGTATAGCTGACAAATTAGTTGAAAAGCTATAAGGCATTGTATATTAATATATTAAGGTTTAATTAATAAATAAAGCCGCCCTTTTCGAGGTGGTTTTATAATTTTGATTGTTACGAATTCGTTTGTAGTTCGTATTATAGAAACAAATTATGGCAAAAAATCCTTTACATTGTTCGTTTTGTGGCCGCAACCGGGATGAGGTAAAGATCCTTATTGCTGGTCAGGAAGGACATATCTGTGAAAACTGCGTAGAACATGCCAGGGAAATAATAGACCAGGAATTGACTGTTAAAGATGAAAAAGGGAACTCCGCATTTAAATTAACGGTCAAAAAACCAATGGAGATCACCAGGTTTTTGGATGAATATGCAATTGGCCAGAATGAGGCAAAAAAAGTTCTAGCTGTTGCTGTATATAATCATTATAAAAGATTACAGCAAAAACCATCTGAAAATCCCAATGGCAATGATATTGAAATTGAAAAGAGTAATATCATCATGGTGGGTGAAACCGGTACCGGTAAAACATTACTGGCAAAAAGTATAGCCCGTATGTTGAATGTACCCTTTGCTATTGTTGATGCTACTGTATTTACTGAAGCCGGATATGTAGGAGAAGATGTGGAAAGTATACTTACGAGATTATTACAGGTTTGTAATTACGATGTTACCGCTGCTGAGAGAGGTATCGTATATATAGATGAGATAGATAAGATAGCCAGAAAAGGTGATAACCCTTCTATAACCCGTGATGTAAGTGGAGAAGGAGTACAACAAGGTATGTTGAAACTGTTAGAAGGAACTGATGTACTGGTACCACCACAAGGCGGAAGAAAACATCCTGAACAGAAACTGATCAAAATAAATACACAGAATATATTATTTATTTGCGGAGGTGCTTTTGATGGAATTGATAAAATAATAGCCCGCCGGGTACAAACCAATACGATCGGATTTAATGTAGATAAGGAACTACAGGAAAACATGAAGAAAAATTTACTTCGTTATGTAAATGCAACAGACTTAAAAGGATTTGGCTTAATACCTGAATTGCTGGGAAGGTTGCCGGTAGTAACACATCTTGATCCGTTGGATGCAGAAACATTAAGGGCCATCCTTACAGAACCAAAGAATGCTTTGGTAAAACAGTACAAGAAACTTTTTGAATTGGAAAATATTAAGCTGACCATTGAAGATGATGTGCTTGATTTTATGGTAGAAAAAGCAATGGAATATAAACTTGGTGCAAGAGGTCTAAGAAGTATTTGCGAAGGAATACTTACTGATGCAATGTATGAAATGCCATCTTCAGATGTAAAAGAATTCAATTTGGATCTCGAATATGCCAAACGACATTTTGATAAGAGTAAGTTGAGCTTATTGAAAGTAGCTTAACCAGTTTCATTATAAAATAATTATTAAATGCCAGAGTAAATATGCTCCGGCATTTTTAGTATTGCTAACTTTATTTTTCAAAAAAGTATATTATGCAAGAATTATTAGAAAAACTAAAGGCAGAAGCCGGACTTACTGATGAACAGGCAAAGAAAGCTATCTCTACTATTAAAAGTTACGTTGTAGAAAAATTTCCAATGCTGGAAGGTGCCGTTAGCAATGTATTTGGGAATGAGTAATTAACGGATGTTACGACAATGTTTTCCTTTTGGATGATTAGCCGCTTCATATGGAGTCATTGCCCTGGAACATGATTGAAAAACAATACCTGCAAGGATCAATAAAAAAAAGATTCTGGTTTTCATAGCTGTTTTTTTAGACAACTAAAATACATATTCCTTCAAGGTTTTATAGTAAAGAAATACTTAGAAAAATCATTTTTTTAAGGCGTAGAATTTATCAGTAAAAATTCTGGAAAATCACTCTTTAAATAAAATATTTCTGTTTTATGTATAACTATTAAAAAGAACATCCCGGCGCCTGGCCGGGATGTAGAATTAATGGGTACTTTCTTTATTTGGTTTTTCAATCCAAACATGTTTGATGTCCGCCATTGTTATTACAACAGCAGAATAGATCAACTGCAACCACCCTGGTTACCACAGTTCAGGCATTTGTAACAAGTGCCGCTTCTCATCATTATATGTCCACAAACATTACAAGCAGGTGCATCACTTTGCATACTCTTGGAAGCTGCATTCAATGCCTCTGCACCAGTATCAGGTCTTGCTGACTGTGCTACACGTTGATTCTTTACAGGCTGTGGAGCAACAGTTCCCGCTGAAGGTGTTACACGAACACTGGATAATTCATGCGGTACATATTCCAATGGATTTGATGGTACCTCATCCCATTCATCTGCTCCAGTATTCATGATCTCAGGCTTATCCAAAACATGAACAAGATCAGTACGGCCGAGGTATTCATAACCTAATACCCTGAAAATAAAATCAACTATTGATGTTGTTGATTTGATATTCGGATGCTCTACAAATCCAGATGGGTCAAATCTTGTAAAAGCAAACTTGTCAACAAACTCTTCTAATGGAACACCATATTGTAAACCAATAGAGATTGAGATCGCAAAGCAGTTCATCATACTACGCATGGTAGCTCCCTCTTTCGCCATATCCACAAAAATTTCTCCCAATGTTCCATCACTGTACTCACCGGTGCGGAGGAAGATGGCTTGTCCGTTGATTTTAGCTTTTTGTGTAAAACCACGGCGCTTGGCAGGCAATGCTCTTCTTTCAACAATAGTGGCAAGTCTTCTTTTCAGCTTGGTATCAGGTGATGCCTGTACCCTCTTTTGTACTTCATCCAGTAATTCTTCAACAGTTAATTTTCCCAGATCAACAATGTTGGAATCACCCGTAGTATTCAACTGTTCCTTAGTAGCTGCTTCCTCCGATTTTGTATCTTCTTTTTTCTTCTTATCACTTTTATTACTTAATGGCTGTGATAATTTAGAACCATCCCTATACAATGCATTTGCTTTCAACCCTAACTTCCAGCTGAGGTAATATGCATCTGCAATCTCTTCTACTTTAGCTTCATAAGGCAGGTTAATTGTTTTGGAGATAGCACCACTGATAAATGGTTGTGTAGCTCCCATCATGCGGATGTGGCCATGTGCATGTATATATCGTTGGCCTTTAGCTCCGCATTTATTGGCACAGTCAAAAACGGGCAAGTGTTCATCTTTTAATCCAGGGGCACCTTCAAGCATCATTGTACCACACACATAATTATTCGCTTCCTCTATCTGCTCATCTGTGAATCCTAATGCTTCCAGCATACTCCATTCACCATCATTATATTCGTCCGCAGTAAAGCCCAGTCTTTGCAGACACTCTTCACCTAATGAATATTTATTGAAAATAAAGCCGACTTCAAATGCAGTCAATGCAGCAGCATCCAGTTTCTTAATTTCATCAGCTATAAAACCTTTTTCACTTAACGTCTGATGATTAATATGCGGTGCACCTGCAAATGAAGCAGACCCTGTTGCATACTTAATAATATTCTCTGATTCTTTTTCAGAATAACCCAGATGCTTTAGTGCAGATGGTACTGACTGGTTAATGATCTTAAAATAACCACCACCAGATAGTTTTTTAAATTTCACCAAAGCGAAATCTGGTTCTACGCCTGTAGTATCACAATCCATTACCAGACCTATAGTTCCTGTAGGTGCTATTACGGTTGCCTGTGCATTTCTGTAACCAAACTTCTCTCCCATTTCTACTGCATCATCCCATGCCTTGCAAGCTGCTTTTAATAAATAATCAGGACAATATTTTGCATGAATTCCCTGAGGCTTCAAACTTAATCCTTCGTATTCATCAGCATCATAAGCAGCAAGGCGGTGATTACGCATTACTTTCATCATGTGCTCCTTGTTCTCTTCATATCTTGGAAAAGCACCTAAAACACTTGCCATTTCTGCAGAGGTTTTATAAGCAACACCAGTCATTATTGCAGTGATAGCTCCTGCAATACCCCTTGCTTCTTCACTATCATAAGGAATACCACCAACCATTAACATGGTGCCAAGGTTAGCATAGCCTAATCCTAATGTCCTGTACTCATAACTCAATTGAGCCACTTCTTTAGAAGGGAATTGAGCCATTAATACTGAAACTTCCAATACAACTGTCCATAAACGACAGTTATATTCATATCCTTCTACATCAAATGATTTTTTTTCTTTATCATAAAACTTCATCAGGTTTGATGAAGCCAGATTACAAGCTGTATTATCAAGGAACATGTATTCAGAGCAAGGATTTGATGCTCTGATTTCCCCACCTTCAGGACAAGTATGCCATTCGTTGATGGTGGTATTATATTGTGTACCGGGATCAGCACAACGCCATGCAGCGTAAGAGATCTGATTCCATAATTCCCTTGCAGGAACTTTCTTCATCACTCTTCCATCCATTCTTCCTTTCAATTCCCAATCTTCATTATTATCTAATTTTTCGAAAAATGAATTTGGAATACGGATAGAGTTATTTGAGTTCTGTCCACTTACAGTTCTGTATGCTTCATCTTCATAGCCTGAAGGATATCCGGCAGCGATCAATGCCCCTACTTTCTTTTCTTCTTCAACTTTCCAGTTAATGAAATCAACAATTTCAGGATGATCCAGATCCAGGCAAACCATTTTAGCAGCACGGCGTGTAGTACCACCCGATTTGATAGCTCCTGCAGCACGGTCACCAATTTTCAGAAAACTCATTAATCCGGAAGAACTTCCGCCACCACTTAATTTTTCTCCTGAACCACGCAGATTGGAATAGTTTGTTCCGACACCAGAACCATATTTAAAAATCCTTGCTTCCCTTACCCACAGGTCCATGATTCCTCCATCATTTACCAGATCATCATCAACGCTCAGAATAAAGCAGGCATGCGGTTGTGGACGTTCATATGCATTCTGAGATCTTTTCAATTCCCCGTCATTAGCATCTACATAATAATGGCCCTGAGGCTTACCTGTAATGCCGTAGCTTTCGTGAAGGCCAGTATTGAACCACTGAGGTGAATTTGGTACACACATCTGATTAAGGATACTATACACTAATTCCTCATAAAATACCTGAGCATCATTTTGACTGGCAAAATAACCATAGCGTTCACCCCAGGCTCTCCAGCAATTTGCCATGCGATGTGCAACCTGTTTTGCTGAAGTCTCTCTTCCCAAACTTCCATCTGGTTGAGGAATCCCGGCTTTACGAAAATATTTTTGCGCAAGAATATCAGTAGCAATCTGACTCCACTGTTTCGGCACTTCAACATTGTTCATTTCAAATACAGTTTCTCCATTCGGGTTTCGAATTACAGAAGTACGGTAATCATACTCAAACATGTCAAATACATCGACGTCCTCACGGGTAAAGCGACGAGAAAATTGCAAACCGCTCTTTGCGGATGCTTTGGTTTTGGTAGCCATAACTAAAAGAATTTCTCAGGTTAAGTAAATGTAAACTGTGATGACGAAAATATTTTTTTGTATCTGTAATTCATAGTTAGAAATATACACATTCTGTGGATAACAGGATTTTGAAAACCGACAATTCAAGCCTGTATTGCATCCTGTCTTTTTTTCACAAAACTGCCAAAAGTTTAGGGTAATTTTTTTTGGAAATATAACTCCGGTAACCTATCTGATTTTTTACCAAAATACTTTTGTATAGAACCTAATTCAGGCAAGGGTTTAAAAGAATAAAACGGCTGAAAGCTTTGGTACTGCTGACTTTTATAAATATACTACCTTGAAAGGCTTAGCAGCAAAGGGTTTCACAAAAAATTTATTTTTTAAAAAAAGTTGTGAAAAAAATACTTCAAAATTTCGTTTGTGCCATACGTAAGAAAGCATAACATATAGCTTATCAATTTTATTGATCTGGCATTCATTTAAAACCAAAATGTAGATCACAATCGTTTATTAAATTGAGATTACCAAAAAACTGTACTACTTGGTTTTATTGGATGTAGTTTATTGTTGATAACGCTTATAGAACTACCCTACTATTGAATTCTTTGTAGAAAGAAAATATGGAACATTTTGAAAAAAAGTACTTTTAAAATCAATTTTAATTACTAGTGGGCAATGCCGAAAGTTTTTTGCATTTTTGTACCTAACAACACAGGATGAATGAAGTCATTGATTTATAATACACTTGCAGATAAAAAAAAGAACGGCAAAAAATCTTTTGCAGTACTTATTGACCCGGATAAGGTTAACAAAGGCCTGTTAGATGAACTTGTTGAACTTTCAGTAACTGCAAAAGTTGATTACTTACTGGTTGGCGGAAGCCTGGTTATTTCCAATCACCTGGATGAATGTGTGCAACAAATCAAACAAAGTTGTGATATACCAGTAATTCTTTTTCCGGGAAGCCCGTCTCAAATCAGCAAATATGCTGATGCATTATTATATCTTTCATTGATCTCCGGACGTAATCCGGAATTATTGATCGGTCAACATGTTGTATCTGCTCCATTTGTTAAGCAAAGCGGATTAGAAATAATGCCAACAGGTTATATTGTTGTTGATGGTGGTGCACCTACTACAGTTTCTTATATCAGCAATGCAGTACCGGTACCTGCCGATAAAAATGAGATAGCGATGTGTACTGCTATGGCAGGAGAAATGCTGGGAATGAAATTGATATATATGGACTCAGGAAGTGGTGCCAAACGGCCTGTTTCAGAAAGTATGATAAAATCAGTAGCTGACCAGATTGAAGTTCCTTTAATCGTTGGAGGCGGAATTTTGGTTCCTGAAAAAGCTTATCTGAATTGTAAAGCCGGTGCTGATGTGATCGTAGTTGGCAATGCCATCGAAAAAAATGCATCACTCATCAAAGAAATGAGCGATGCAGTACATTCTGTTCCCGTAACTATTTAACGCAGCTCATTTACCTGCACTCTTGTTGGTGTGGCCTTCCCCTCTAAAATGCTTTTTGAGCTTAAGGCAATTGCTTTAATTATCATCGTCATATTCGCAAGATCCAACGTTGCCACCTCATCACTCACTTTATGATAATTAGGCTCATTATCCATTTTAGAAGTAGAAATTGTATGTGCAGGCACACCGAGTCTTGCTAAGGTTGCATTGTCTGATCTGTAAAATAATTGCTGGTTGGGATAAGGATCAGGATAAAAAGTAAATTCAGATCCATTTAAATCCTTAGCCAATATTTCTCCCAAATCAGTTTTTTCATACCCGGTGATATAAGCTGAATTTTTGCCCCATTTACTATCAGTACCTATCATTTCAATATTAAACATTGCTACAACTTTATCCGGGTCTATATGATTTGAAAAATATTGAGACCCAAAACCTCCCATCTCTTCAGCAGTAAATGCAACAAAGACAATTGTTCTTTCATTGAACTTTTGCTGTTGAAAATATTTTGCCAACATAATAACGGCCGTTACACCAGCAGCATCATCATTTGCTCCATTGTAAATTGAATCACCATTAACCGGCTTTCCAACTCCGATATGGTCATAATGGCCGGAATAAACGACAAACTCATCTTTTTTTCCTTTTCCAGGAATTACCCCAACTACATTTGCTAATTTTTGCTCTGTAATTTCATGTGTAGAAGCTATCTCATATTTATCCGGTTCAATATCTGATAACACAAATACAACATTTGTATTTTGCTTAAACATTGAATTTTTAAGCCGATTGAGATTGTTGAAATTATTGGCAAAAATTTTATCAACCAATACCAATAAGTTCTCACCGGACTTAATTAAATTTCTTGCACTTGTGAAAAAATTTTCACCGGCTTTAATAAATGATTTTTTGTAGTGTGAATTTTGATCAATTTTCAGTTGCGGTTGACAGGTAATGACAATGATATTTTTTATATCAAGAGAAACTTTGTCAAAGCTGGCAGAAGTAGAAATATGCTTTGCTTTTACCATCGAAAATTCCTGTTTAAATCCATTACTGTTATTCCATGTTTGAAGTCCTATTGATTTAAACTCATTTGCAATAAAATCTGCGGCTATATCTATTTCCGGTGAATAAGCCCTTCGCCCTTTCAATTCATCGGCTGCCAAAAAATTTTCTATCCTTTCAACATCATTTACATTTATTATTTCATCGAAATCAGTTCTTACTGTTTTAGAATTTTTCTGTGAATTTCCACAACCTGAAAATAAAAAAAACGAGGCTGATAAAATCAACAACCTCGCAAGTATAGATTTCCGAATTTGAATCATAAATTTTTTAAATAATTGTAATTAAAAGTAAGCTGATTCCTGATCTACAGACTCATCATCTCTTTAAACTTAACAGTTTGCCTGCGGCTTACTTCAATTTTATCCCCGCCTTTCAATTCAAGCAAAAGCCCACCGTTGAAATAAGGTTCTATTTTATCTATCATTCTCAAATTCACAATATGTTTTCTATTCGCTCTGAAAAAATTTTTTTCATCCAACCTTTCTTCTAATGCATTCAATGATTTAAGTATTAGAGGCTTATTGGTTCCAAAAAATACTTTTGCATAATTCCCTACACTTTCAAATAACCTGATCTCTCCCAGCTTTACAAACCAGCATTTTTCGCCATCTTTTACAAAGACCTGATCAGACTCCGTTAATAAACTTGTATTAACAAACTCAGTATCGGTATTGGCTTTTCCTTCGGGTATATTCAACTTATGAATAGCATCTGCTAATCGTTTAGGCTCAACTGGTTTTAACAAATAGTCCAATGCATTTACCTCAAAAGCTTTTAAAGCAAACTCATCATAAGCAGTTGTAAAGATCACCTGTGGTGCTTTTTCTAATTCTGATAACATCTCAAAACCAGTTTTACCGGGCATTTGTATATCAAGAAATACAAGATCAGGTTGCAGGCTTTCAATTTTAGAAATACCTTCATCTGCATTTGTAGCTTCGTCCACTACAATTACTTCCGGAAAGTCCTGTAATAATTTTTTTAATTCTGTCCTGGCTAATCTTTCATCATCTATAATGATCGCTTTCATATAAATATTATTTTGTTCTTAAATAGAAGTTCAATTAATGAATAGTAACTGGTATCATAACTTTTGCTTCAACCAATGAACCATTGATCTGTTTTATTTCAAAATTGGCATTTTCTCCATATAATAAACTTAACCTGTTATTTGTGCTGGAAAGTCCAAATCCAAATTCATTGATCTCAGCAGGAAGTTTTCCGGTATTCTGAACTGTCAGCTCATGATAATCTCCATTGAAATCTGATATTACTTTTATCAATCCTCCATTCACCTGTTTACTGATTCCATGTTTTATTGCGTTTTCAACCAACGTCTGCAGCATCATTGGTGGAACAGGCTGGTTCAATGTGTCTTCATCAATCATATATTCAACTTTCAATCTGTCTTCAAATCGCATATTTTCCAATGCCAGGTAATCTTTTACTATTGATAGTTCCCTCTCAAAAGGCACTGTTTCTAATTTTTCAGACTGCATGCTGCTCCTTAAAATATTACTTAACTCTGTTATGGCTCTTCTTGCCCTTATCGGATCTTCATCAACCAATGCTCTGATACTATTTAATGCATTAAAAATAAAATGGGGATTAATATGTGCTTTGATCGTTTTTAATTCCAATTCTTTTATCAATGTCTCCAATCGCAATGTATCCAATTGTTGTCTTCTGCTTTTCTGAAAAAAATGGTAGAAATAATAGATCAATAACCAGGGCAAAATAAAAAGACCGTTACTGATAGAATTACCAAGTAACTGTGTAAAAAAGGTCAATTTTTTATTTGATTCATTTTCAAGATTAAAAAAATTATACCCACCTAAAACGATCAAACTAAAAAGCATTGAAGCTACTATCAATGCTATCGTTAATTTAGGAATAACCTTTATAATGGACTCCATCATCCAGCCTCTCCATTTAATTACTAAACGAAGTATATGAGTAACCAAAATGCCAGCCGTAAAAACAATTACTATTCTTCCAAATAATATTTTATTGGGAATATTAACGTTATACGTGTAGGCAAAAAATATCATTACAAGTCCAATAAAACCCCAGCCTAATAGCTGGAGCAACCAATATCTCGAATTACCAAAAAACATACGCAAATCTAATTAATCCTTAACCCTGTTACAATGTTTATATACCAGTGGCGGATTGCATGGACAAAAGGATACAAAATTCAGTTATTATTTTAAAACAGGTCTCTGAACAACCATTCTCTCAATGGATTGTTAAACAATTTGTCATAAAATGTGGAATCCTGTCCTATCAGGCAGAAAGCTTAATTTTACACCGTTTAATTTAAATAGATGGAAATCACACCAGGACCGTTATTAAAAAAGATAAATTCTCCGGAAGACCTGAAAAAACTACCCCGTGAAAAATTACACCAGGTATGTGATGAGTTACGCCAATACATTACCGATGTAGTAAGTGTACATGGAGGTCATTTTGGTGCCAGCCTTGGAGTTGTGGAATTATCAACAGCATTGCATTATGTGTATGATACTCCCTATGACCAATTGGTTTGGGATGTTGGCCACCAGGCTTATGGCCATAAGATATTGACCGGAAGAAGAGATAATTTCCCTACCAATAGAAAATATAATGGAATAAGTGGCTTTCCGAAAAGAAGCGAAAGTGAATACGATACATTTGGAGTTGGCCATTCATCTACCTCCATTTCAGCTGCCCTTGGAATGGCAATCGCTGCAAAATATAAAGGGGAAACAGACAGAAAAGTTATCGCTGTAATTGGTGATGGTGCAATGACTGCCGGTCTGGCTTTTGAAGGCATGAATCATGCAGGTGTAGCAGATGCTGATATGCTCATAGTGTTGAATGATAATTGCATGGGCATAGATCCTAATGTTGGCGCATTAAAAGAATACCTTACTGATATTACAACATCTCCTACTTACAATAAAGTAAAGGATGATGTTTGGAAGTTATTAGGGAAATTGCCTGTAGGAAAAAATTTCAGCCGTGCAATGGCACATAAACTTACCGATGGATTAAAAGGAATGGTAAGCAGTAGTGCTAATTTATTTGAAGCTTTGAATCTCAGATATTTTGGACCTATTGATGGTCATAATGTGGCAAAATTAGTTGACACTTTAAAGGATCTTCGAAATATACCCGGACCAAAAATCCTTCATATTATCACAACAAAGGGTAAAGGCTATGCACCGGCTGAAAAAGATCAAACCATATGGCATGCACCGGGATTATTTGATAAGATAACCGGAGAAATAAAAAAGAAAGTATATGACCTGCCACAACCTCCCAAGTACCAGGATGTTTTTGGTCATACAATTATAGAATTAGCAGAAAAAAATGAAAAAATATTTGGTATAACTCCGGCTATGCCTTCCGGCTCCTCATTAAAATTCATGATGGAGAAAATGCCTGACCGTGCCTTTGATGTGGGTATTGCAGAGCAACATGCCGTTACTGTAAGTGCAGGGATGGCTACGCAGGGATTAAAGGTTTTCTGTAATATTTATTCTTCATTCATGCAGAGAGCTTATGATCAGGTGGTGCATGATGTAGCAATTCAAAAACTTCCGGTAATATTTTGTTTGGACAGAGCAGGGCTTGTTGGCGATGATGGCCCAACTCATCATGGTTGTTACGACATTGCCTATATGCGTTGTATACCAAATATGATTATTAGTGCTCCAATGAATGAGAGTGAATTAAGAAACTTAATGTATACAGCTCAATTGGAATCAACCAATATTCCGTTTGTTATCCGTTATCCAAGAGGACAAGGTGTTATGACTGAATGGAGAACTGAAATGAAGGAAATTGAGATCGGTAAAGGCCGTAAAATCAGGGAAGGAAAAGAAATAGCTATCCTTTCATTTGGCCACCCGGGCAATTTTGCTTCAACTGCAATCCGTGATTTAAAGAATGACGGATTAAATCCGGGTCATTTTGATATGCGTTTTGCCAAACCTCTAGACGAAGAATTATTACACCATGTTTGCCAGCAGTACAAAAAGATTATTACTGTGGAAGATGGAACAGTAGAAGGTGGCATAGGAAGTGCTATCCTGGAGTTTATGGCATTGCATGGATATAAAAATGATGTAAAAATTCTTGGCATTCCGGATAGATTGGTAGAACATGGTACACCGAAAGAACTGCATAAAGAGTGTGGTTATGATGCGGAAGCCATTGCAAATGCAGTGAGGGAAATGATGAAAGAGAAGATCACTGTCAGTAATATACAGGTATAGAATTATCGGCCATAGAAGACAGCTTTTACTAAATCCATATCATGAAAAGAATTTGTATTCTTATTCTGTTATTTATTTTTTGTAATTCTCTTTTCGCACAATTAGGTTTGAATGTTGGCTTAAAAGCAGGCCTGAACTATTCAAACCTCACTAATTCAACCGGCATAAATGCAGATCGGTTCACTGGATATTTAATAGGTGGATTCATTGCTCCTAAACCAAAAAAGTTTCTGGGTTTCAGATCAGAATTTATTTTATCCAGACAAGGATATAATTACAGAACCAATACCGATTCAGGTGATGTAACCCTGGATTATATATTACTACCTCAGCTAATCACCTTTAACTTTTCGAAACGAATGCAATTACAAATAGGTGGCCAGGCAGCATTTTTATTAAATACGGGAGTTGACAGTACAGGGAATGGAAGTAGCGGTAGCCTTTTTAATTATTTAAACCAGTTCGATTATGGATTTGTGGCCGGGGGTGAAATTGTTCCCCTTGGTGGTTTTTTTATTGGAGCAAGAACTAATATCAGTATCAGTAGTCTAAGTAAAAAAGGTACTCGTCCAAATTATATACCTGACAGTAAAGCCAGAAACAATGTAATACAGGCTTATGTAGGTTGGAGATTTTAGATGCTCCATAAAAAAAGCCGCTTTTTTCAAATGCGGCTTTTTTTATTTTTTAATATCTATTTATTGTGCCGGAGTTATTGCTCTGAAGCTCTTAACTAATTCGGCATGCATTGTAATATCAACAGCCAAAGATTTACTCACCGGACAGTTTGCCTTTGCATCTGCCGCATATTCTGCAAAAGCTGCTGCTTTACATTTTGGCACCTTTGCTCTTACTTCAAGATGACTTCCGGTAATAACACCACCCTCAAGTGTTACTGTGCATTTTGTTTCAATACGATTAGGAGTTAATCCCGCAGCGCCTAAAATAAAACTTAATTTCATTGAATAACATCCTGCATGAGCAGCTGCAATTAACTCTTCAGGATTGGTAAATGTGCCATCTTCGAATCGGCTTCTGTAATCATAGGCCTTGTTTTTAATTACGCCGGACTGAGTAAGTAATTTACCAGATCCTTCTTTACCTGAGCCTTTCCAATTGGCAGTTGCTGTACGTTTCATAATGTAATTTTTAAATTAAGGTAGTTGGTTTATATCCTCCAGATCCGCAAGGCGGTTTTCTGGTTCATTGTACTCTATTATAAAGTTATTCTTTCCTTCACCAATAATAATATTTAAAAACTTTTGCTGCACTAATTCAAGCAATGACAAGAAAAGAAAAATTGCATGTACTCTGTTTTCACATTGATCAAATATTTTTTCGAACGATAATGTTTTTTGGGCCTGCGCAAGGCTTAACATCTTGCTACGGCTCGATTCCATTGTATAATTATACTGAACAACTGTATGAACGGGTTTGTTGAGACGGTCACTATACTTCTGCATTGCTTTTTCGAAGGCCCGCATCAGTTTAAACAAAGTAATATTCTGAATCTCTGTTCCTTCACTATCTTCTTCACCAATATGAGATAATTCTTTTTGTATGTTACCCCGCTTAACGCTTAACATACGTAATGCTTCCATTTCTGCCATTTGTGCAGAAGCTTCTTTGAACCTCTTATACTCCAGTATTTTATTCACTAATTCTTCTCTTGGATCAATCTCATTTCCCTGTGCATCTAATTCTTTTCGAGGTAAAAGCATTTTTGCTTTAATTCTCATAAGTGTAGAAATAAATAAAATAAACTCACTACTGAGTTCAATATTTAATTCTTCGCTTTTATGTATGTAATCCAGAAAATCATTTATGATACCGGTAATTGGAATATTGTAAATATCCAATTCATCTCTTTCAATAAAGAATAACAATAGGTCAAAGGGACCTTCAAATTGAGGGAGTTTTATCTGATAGGTTGTCGGCTGCACTTTTTAATATATTAAAGAAAAATAAAGTCCTGCTATATACAGGACTTTACAAAAATAAGGGAAATTGCTTTTTAGGATGATTCCTAAATTACCTTATTATTTTTTCAAAGAATCTCTTATTTCCATCAATAATGCATCTGTTGAAGATGGACCAGCAGGAGCCGCTTCTTCTTTTTTCTTCATAGCATTTATTGACTTGATCACCATGAACATAACAAAAGCTACAATGATGAAGTTAATCACTTGTGTTAAGAAATCACCCCATTTAACCGCTACAGCTTCTGTTACAACTTGCCCGGTAGCATCCATAACGGCTTCTTTTATTACATACATGTTTTTACTTAAGTCTGCCCCCCCAATTAGTCCAATTAGAGGAGAAACAATACCCTCGGTAAAGGCAGTAATTACCTTTCCAAATGCTGCTCCCATAACAAAGGCAACAGCAATGTCAACCAGACTGCCTTTCATGGCAAAGTCTTTGAATTCTTTCATCATTCCCATAAAATTAAATTTTGGTGTGAGTAAATTATAAAGAGCTAATATATTGTTTATTTAACCATTTGTAAAAATTCATGGGAAGACTAAAGCAAAATGTCAATTACCCAAATGATCGTTTATTTCTTTAACCCCGGAAATTTCATATCAAGACTTTTCAACAAATCACTTAACTGTTTAGCAATCAGATATTCTTTGTACCAGTTTTGATCAGCCGGTACAATGGTCCACACTGGGTTGTTGCATTTATTAAAGCAATCTTCATACATCTCCATATAAATATCCCAAAGTTTGGCTTCTGCAAAATCAGCCTCATTATACTTCCACATTTTAGCCGGATTCTTAATTCTTTCTTTTAACCTTTCCTGTTGTTCCTCCGGCGAAATATGCAGGTAAAATTTTAGTATATGACAATTATTATGGGTAATTAAAAGTTTTTCAAAATCATTGATAGCATCAATTCTCTTTTTTGCAGTAGCATCATCGCACCACTTGTGTACCCTTGTAATCAAAATATCTTCATAATGCGACCTGTTAAAGATCTGTATCATTCCCTTAGGCGGTGTATGCCGATGTATTCTCCATAGAAAATCATGCGATAACTCTTCAGCTGTCGGAGCTTTATAGGATTGAACATTTACCCCCTGCGGATTCATATTGCCCATTACATTTCTGATAACACCATCCTTTCCGCTGGCATCCATTCCTTGTATAACAATCAGTATAGAATGTTTACCCTCTGCATATAAAAGATTCTGTAAATCATCTAATTCATTAATGATTGCTTCTGTTTTTTCTTTTGTATCCAGCTTGTCAAATTCCTTTGGAGCTTTTGTAGATATTTCACTCAATTTGATCTTTCCCATAATATTTATTTGAATAATAGTATTGCAATATACTGTTTCGAAAATTCTAAATATTTACTCCGCCAATAATTACTTAAAATCAATGTAATTAATGACATTTGCACCCATTATATGAGTAACAAATTTGCAAGCTGGTCTATTTTTATCATTCTTTGTATAATATGGGGCAGTTCGTTTAAACTTATGCAAGACAGTCAGCAAGGACTTTCTGCAATCCAGATTGCTGCTGTTAGAATTTTTTCCGCAGGATTTGTTTTTATCCCATTTGCTTTTTTTCATTTCAAAAAAATTCCAAAAAATAAATTAGGCCTGGTAATTCTCAGTGCTATTGTAGGCAATTTATTACCGGCATTTCTTTTTGCTGAAGCTATTACACGACTGGATAGTTCACTTGCCGGGATCTTAAATTCATTGACACCAATTTGTGTTGTTATTATTGGTATTTTCTTTTTTAAGGATCATATAAAATCTCAAAAGATATGGGGCGTTATTACTGGTTTTGTCGGCCTCGTTTTATTAACTATCATTCCGATGATGATTGATCATGAAAGTATAAGCCTACATAATTTCGGTTATACATTATTAATCCTTACCGCTACTTTTCTTTATGGTATAAATGTAAATATGGTTGGTCATTATTTAAAAGGACTAAATCCGGTTCATATTGCTACAGTATCTCTGGCTGTTATGACAATACCTACCGGAATCATATTATGGCAGCAAGATTTTCTTCATCTCAATTTCAGAAGTATTGCTGTTCAATATTCAATCTGGGCATCAATTGGACTTGGAGTGGCAGGAAGTGCTATAGCAACTGCTTTGTTTTATATTTTAGTAAAAAAAGCAGGTATTCTATTTGCTTCATTGGTTACATATGGAATACCTTTTATTGCTCTTTTCTGGGGCTTTATGGATGGAGAAAAAATAACCTGGGTAGAATGGCTTTGCCTAAGCATTATCTTGTTTGGAGTATATCTTGCTAATCTTCCGGATAAAAAAAAGGCAACACCTGTTGATGTTGCCGTATAATTAAGATTGTGTAATGTTAAACTGACATTATCTCTTTTTCCTTTGCTTCGAGATGTTTTTCAACTTCACCTGTATATTTATCGGTAGCAGTCTGTACTTCAGCTTCTGCATCCTTTGCAGCATCTTCACTTAATCCACCCTTTTCAAGCTTTTTAATATGTTCAATTGCATCTCGGCGGATATTACGAATAGCCACTTTTGAATGTTCTCCTTCTCCTTGGCATTTTTTCACCAACTCTTTTCTTCGTTCTTCAGTTAGCGGAGGTAAAGATAGCCTGATAATAGCTCCATCATTTTGAGGAGTTACACCAATATTAGCTGCAATTATTGACCTTTCAATCGGTTGAAGCATATTCTTTTCCCATGGTTGAATAGTTAACGTACGGGCATCCATTACGCTTACATTAGCCACCTGGTTTATAGGTGTTGGAGATCCATAATAATCAACAACCAAACTATCCAACATTTGTGGGTTTGCTTTTCCGGCTCTTATTTTAACCAGTTCAGCCTCCAGATGATTAATTGCTTTTTTCATATGATCATCTGCAACTTCAATAATAGAAGATATATCTTCTGACATAAATATTTAATTTAAATTATAACCCAGGAAAAATCCTGAAGAATAGCAAATTTAATAAAAGTGAATTATCTCTGAAATGATTTAAAGATATTCTAACAATAAAATTTAAAAAAGGAGATTCTTAATTTTTATCTACAAGTTGATTTATCTCGTTAGTAAGTGTTACAACTTTTGAAGCTTTTTTGAGTGCCGTTTTACCATTTAAGTCCTTTGCAACAACCATTTTTCGACGATTCTTATTATAATAAAGTAATGCGATACCACTAAAGGCAATAGTCAACAAAATTAAAAGTAGAAAATTAGGGCCTAAGAATCTGCCAAACCATGCTATTGCAATAAAAGAAATATTTATGATTACACAGGCAAAAGTTACTGCTGCATGGCTTAAACCATTATCTAATAATAAATGATGAACATGATTTCTGTCTGGTGTAAATGGAGATCGTCCGTTTATAATTCTTATACTGAAAACTCTTAAAGTATCCAATAATGGAACAATAAGGATAGAGAATCCTACTGCTACTGCAGCAGGAACCTGAATTGCTACAAAAGGTGTGTCAGCAACGTTAATGAATTTAATAACCAGAATAGCATTAACCAGTCCAATCAGAAGTGATCCTGAGTCACCCATGAATATTTTTGCCGGGTGATGATTAAAAATGATAAATGCTACTAGTGATCCAGCCAATGCATAAGCTAATAATGCATATGCCTGGTATTCAATCGCAAAGAAATAACTGCCAAATACGATCATCGACAGCAATCCAAGGCTTGTTGCAAGACCATCCACACCATCAATAAGATTGAATGAATTGATTACTACAATAATTGTCAGGTATGACAATGCAAGACTAAAACCTTCGGGCAATAGCTCAAAACCCATAAACCCATGCATACTATCTAGTCGAATTCCGCCAAGGTGAATAAGAATAGATGCGGCTATTATTTGACCGATAAATTTCTTAGTAGCAGAAAGAATCAGAATATCATCTTTCAACCCCACAAAAAATACAACTAAAGTAGCTGCAAAAAAATATTGAAACTCAGGATTGAGATATACCTGAATTGAAAGTAATGCTGCTAATAAAAACCCGCCAAAAATGCCAATTCCACCTAAAGAAGCAATTAACCTGGTATGCACTTTTCTTTCATCCGGAATATCATATAGCTTTTTCTGCTCAGCAATCTGAATCACAATTGGAATTGCAAGAAATGTTATAATGAAGGAAACAGAAGCAGTTAATAAAATATCTAACATCTAAGCAGTCTTTAAAATTTGTGCAAATTTAACTTAAATCGAACTAAAATCATAAAAATCAATCATTAATTACGTTATAACGAATTAATTTTCAGTTAACAAAAGGAATATTTGACTTTTTGAACAGTTTGGTT
The DNA here is from genome assembly GCA_024643645.1 of Chitinophagaceae bacterium. Lineage (GTDB taxonomy): Bacteria > Bacteroidota > Bacteroidia > Chitinophagales > Chitinophagaceae > JJ008. The sequence continues at coordinate 66,585 of JAHEMN010000002.1, forward strand.
AATCCAGATGGATTTTTTATAAAAAAAGTATGCACTTTTGCAGCGCTTCGAAGGTTTGAATTAACAATATACAAAAAGTTTAATAAGAAAATAAATATCATGGCAGAATTAAAGGAAATAGCTTCACAAATCAGAAGGGATATTGTAAGAATGGTACATGGTTGCAGTAGCGGTCACCCCGGCGGTTCATTAGGTTGTACAGATTTTCTTACTGCCTTGTATTTCAAGATCATGAAACACAATCCATCCTTCAATATGGATGCGACAAATGAAGATGTTTTCTTTTTGTCAAACGGACATATTTCACCATTATTTTACTCAACCCTTGCCCGATCAGGCTATTTTGATATAAAAGAGCTGGCAACATTCAGAAAAATAAATTCACGGTTACAAGGTCATCCTGCAACTCATGAACACTTACCAGGTGTTCGGATTGCTTCAGGATCTTTAGGTCAGGGAATGAGTGTTGCCATTGGTGCCGCATTAACAAAAAAACTGAATGGTGAAAAAAATCTTGTATTCTCATTACATGGTGATGGAGAATTGGATGAAGGCCAGATGTGGGAAGCCATAATGTTTGCTGCACATCATAAAGTTGATAATTTAATTTCTACTGTTGATTGGAATGGTCAACAAATTGATGGCCCTACTGATAAAGTAATGGGACTTGGAAATATCAGGGAAAAATTTGATGCATTTGGCTGGACAACACTGGAAATGAATGGCAATGATATGGATGAAGTAGTTGCAACATTAGATAAAGCCAAAACACTAACTGGCAATGGTAAACCTATCGGCATTATGATGCATACTTCTATGGGTAAAGGCGTTGATTTTATGGAAGGCACTCATGAATGGCATGGCATAGCGCCGAATGATGAGCAATTGGCAAAAGCGTTAGCCCAATTGCCAGAAACACTTGGAGATTATTAATCCATTAAAGATCGCAAAGAATTATTCGCTTCGTAATGAAAACTCTTGTGCTGCCGCTTTTCTTGAAGGTAGCCATGAAGCAATTAATGCAATCACAAATACTGTTGCGCCAACTAATAAGAAATCCATCAACCTGAGTTTTACCGGAAAATAATCTATTAAAAAAGATCCGCCTGCCAGAGGTATCAAGTGGTATTGTATTTGCAAAAAGGCAATTAATAAAGCCAGCAACATTCCTACTCCACAGCCGATTATTGCTAATAACATACCCTCACTTAAAAATATCTTCTGAATAAAATTTCTATTTCCTCCTAATGCATGAAGCACACTAATATCTTTTTGTTTTTCAAGTACAAGCATTGTTAATGCCCCTATCATGTTGAAAGCTGCAACTACCAATATCAGGCAAAGAACTCCATAAATAACCCAGCGTTCAGCATTCATGATAGAATATAAACTTCTATTTTGCTCATATTTATTTTGTACAAGGTATTTATCACCAAATAATTTCTTTATTTGATTTTTTATTACATCTGCTTGCGCAGGATCTTTTAAAGTAATTTCCAAAAAACTGTAATCATCAGGAGCTATTTTTATAGAACGCTTTACAAAATCAATATTTGTAATTCCGTATTTGTTATCAAAATCTTGTTGAATTCGAAATGACGCTGATGACCTTATTGTATCATTACTGATATCTTCCAGCATATTGATCTGTTCAGTATTACTTTTCCTTGGCAGGTAAATCTTTAAAGGTGTACTAAACTGATCAGCATAAATCTGCAAAGCACCTTCAACACCAGCACCCAATATCAATTTTGGTTCATCAGCAGTACCAATATCATATTCACCGCTTAGTATATTATCTGCAACTCCGGTTATGTAACGATAATTTTCATCAACACCTTTCAAATAGACTACTGACTGATATTCTCCGTTTTGAACCAGTGCTTTTTCTTCCACTGATAAGGAATAATTCTTTATTCCATTTAATCCTTTCAATTTTTGAAGCTGCTCTTGAGTAATGGTCATTATCTTACCTGAAACAGGAGATACACGGATATCTGTATAAAATGAAGAGTATAATGATTTCACCAACCCTTCGAATCCATTAAAAACACTTAACACCAGAATTAATGCGGTAGTACCGATTATTATTGCAGAAATGCTTACCCAGGCAATTATATTTATTGCATTGGTTGATTTCTTTGCTTTAAAATATCTCCAGGCAAATAGGAAATGCAAGTTGTACGTTTAAGTTTGATTAATACTAATCTTTGCTATCTGAATCAGACCTGTTCTGTTTTTCTTCCTCGATCTTTTTAAAGATCTCTTCCATCTTAAAAACATGATCTAGCGTATCGTCTTTATAAAACTTTAATACAGGAATGCTACGAAGCTGATGCCTTACACTGGCGGCCAGTTCTTTTTTTATTTCATGATGCCGGCTCTCAATTTTTTCCATAGCTGCATCCGGATCTTTTACCTGAAATAAACTTAAATAAAATCTTGCTTCAAGCAGATCAGGTGTAACCTTTACAGAAGAGATAGAGATCATCCCACCATCAATCATATTCAATCCTAATCGCTGAAAAATAGTATTCATTTCCTGATTTAAGAGCCCCGCAATCTGTTTTTGTCTTTTTCCTTCTTCCATTTTATTATAATTTACCGTTCTGTTCGGTGAACGCTGTAAAATTAGTTACTTTGCGCCGTTTAAGTGTTACAATAGATCATGAAGAAATATTCCCGCATTTTAAGATATTTATTGGACTATAAAGGCAAGATTGCTCTATACTTTCTTTGTATCATACTGTCGATTGTTTTTTCGATCATGTCATTTGGTATGCTTGCGCCATTTTTTGATTTGATCTTTAAGGGAGATACAAGCAACCTCACTAAAACAATTGACAATCCTGCAATGGAATACCTGCGGAGCTTTTTGGTAAGCCAGGTTGGTCAAATGAATGCGATTGGTGCTTTGGCTTTGATCTGTTTGATCATCGTGGTTTCAATCCTGCTTAAAAATATATTCCTTTATTTTTCCTTCTATATTCTTAATCCGCTAAAAAATGAAATTGTAAATACACTTCGATCTGAAATTTATAATAAGATATTACAATTACCGATCGGGTATTTTACTGAAAAAAGAAAAGGTGACTTGATTAGCCGTAGCACCAATGATGTGTGGGAAGTAGAGAATTCACTTGTCGGTGCATTGGAAGGTTGGATAAGAGACCCCTTAACGATCCTTATAAATTTTGCAGTCCTGTTTTATATCAGTCCGCAATTGACCATTGCTATTTTAATTTTTATTCCGGTAATAGGTTTCATATTAGGTCGTATATCGAGAGCCTTAAAAAGGCAGTCAAGCGAAGCAGCAATCAAACAAGGTGAAGCACTTTCAATAATGGATGAAACATTGAATGGACTTCGGGTAATAAAAGCCTTCAATATTGAAGGTCTACTCAGGTCAAGATTTGAAAAAACAAATGATGATCTGTTAAATGCAAAAAACAAAATAAGCCGTAGAAGAGATATGGCCTCTCCTGTTTCAGAATTTTTAGGTGTTTTGGTATTTGTCGGGATACTTTGGTTTGGCGGTCAAATGGTATTAAGTCAAAAAATTCCATTGGCTCCATCTACTTTTTTAGCATACCTCGCTTTATTTTACAATATCATTAATCCTGTAAAAGCACTTTCAACATCATTCAGTAATATGCAGAAGGGTTCTGCTGCTATCTTGCGTATTGAAGAAGTATTAAAAACACCTGTTACAGTAGATGATAACCCAACAGGTAAAAAATTAAATTCCTTTAATGATTCGATTGAATTCAGGAATGTACATTTTGCTTATGCTGATACAGTGATCCTCGACAATATCAATCTCACTGTTAGAAAAGGACAAACTATTGCGTTAGTTGGTTCTTCCGGTGCAGGTAAATCAACTTTAGCAGATCTTGTACCAAGGTTTCATGATGTAACTGGTGGAGAAGTGCTGATTGATGGAATCAACATAAAAGAATATGCATTACAATCAGTAAGAAGCCTGATGAGTATTGTTACACAGGAACCGATTTTATTTAATGATACCATTGCGAATAATATTGCACTAGGGCAAACAACCGCTACTGAAGAGGAAATAATTGAAGCAGCTAAGATTGCAAATGCCCATGAATTCATTATTAAAAAAGATGGTGGTTATAAAAGTAATATCGGCGATCGTGGAAGCAAACTAAGCGGAGGTGAAAGACAACGCTTAACTATAGCAAGAGCTGTTTTAAAAAACCCACCGATACTTATTCTTGATGAAGCAACCTCTTCTCTAGATACAGAAAGCGAAAGGTTGGTACAGGATGCTATAAATAACATGATGCAGAACAGAACCAGTATTGTAATTGCCCATCGTCTTTCCACTATCCGCCATGCGAATGAAATAATTGTTCTGCAAAAAGGTAAGATCGTAGAAAGAGGAAGCCATGAAGTATTACTATCTCAAAATGGCTTTTATAGAAAACTAGTTGAGATGCAGGAAGTAAAATAAATCTTCTCAGCAAAAAGTCAATTGCTATTTTACTTGCAAGTTTTATTTTCCTGTTTTATTATTCTTCAGGATAGATTATCTTTCCTATAAATCGTTAGCCATATGGGTGATAAAAAAGAATTTTTTCAGGTTAAAGTAAATGATTTTGATTTTTCATTTACAAAAGAAGAAATAGAAAAACTGGATTTTATACAAGACTCTTCGTTTTCTTTCAATCTTATCAAACAACACCGATCTGTAAGTGCACTTGTCACTGATTCAAATATTCCGGAAAAAAAATTCAACATTGAAATAGAAGGTGAAAATTTTGAAGTAGCCATTAAGAATGAATTAGATATCAAATTGGATCAAATGGGATTCAGTGCTGTTTCTACCAAACATGTGAAAGAAATAAAAGCACCTATGCCCGGTTTAGTATTAGAGATCGATGTTAAGGAAGGCCAGCAAGTAAATGAAGGAGATAAACTCCTGATACTTGAAGCAATGAAGATGGAAAACAGTATCGTAATACATACAGCAGCAACAATAAAAAATATTATTGTAAAAGCAGGCCAGGCAGTAGAAAAAGGACAGGTTCTCATTGAATTAGATTAATAAAATGTATACTACTCATGAATAAAATATTAGTAGCCAATCGTGGTGAAATTGCACTGCGTATAATGCGGACTATTAAAAAGATGGGCATAAAATCTGTGGCAGTATATTCTGAAGCAGACCGCAACTCTCCGCATGTAATTTTTGCTGATGAAGCAATATGCCTTGGCCCTGCAACATCAAATCAATCCTATTTAAATGGCGATAAGATATTAGCTGTTTGTAAAGAGTTAGGTGTCGACGGTATACATCCAGGGTATGGATTTCTCAGTGAGAATGCAGTATTTGCCCAAAAAGTAGAAGATGCAGGTATCACTTTTATTGGCCCGGATGCAAATGCAATGCGTATAATGGGATCCAAACTTTCAGCAAAAGAAAGCGTCAAAAAATATAATGTGCCGATGGTTCCCGGTATTGATAAAGCTGTTGAAAATATTGACCTCGCTTTAGAAATAGCAAATCAAATCGGGTATCCTGTTCTTATAAAAGCATCTGCTGGTGGTGGTGGTAAAGGAATGCGGATCGTAGAAAGAGCTGAGGAGATGAAAGAACAAATGGAAAGAGCTATCAGTGAAGCTGAATCATCTTTCGGTGATGGCGCAGTCTTTATAGAAAAATATGTTACCTCACCCCGGCATATTGAAATCCAGGTATTGGCAGATAAATTTGGCAATACTGTTCATTTGTTTGAAAGAGAATGCAGTATTCAACGACGTCATCAAAAAGTAGTTGAAGAATCTCCTTCTGTTATCGTTAGTCCGGATATGCGAAAAAGAATGGGCGAAGCCGCTGTTTTGGTAGCCAAGTCATGTAATTATACAAGTACAGGAACTGTCGAATTTCTTGTTGATGATAAATTGAATTTTTATTTTCTTGAAATGAATACACGGCTGCAGGTAGAGCATCCGGTTACAGAAATGATTACAGGTCTTGATCTTGTAGAACAACAAATAAAGATTGCAAGAGGTGAAAAACTTTCCTTTACGCAAGATGATCTGTCAATTAATGGTCATGCTGTTGAATTAAGGGTTTATGCTGAAGATCCGTTGAATAATTTTTTACCATCAATCGGTAAACTTCACAAATATCAAAAACCTGTTGGTGATGGAATACGAATAGATGATGGATACGAAGAAGGAATGACAATTCCGATTTATTATGATCCGATGATAGCAAAACTTGTTACCCATGGTAAAGACAGAACAGAGGCTATACAAAAAATGCTTGGGGCTATTAAAAATTACAAGATCGAAGGAGTATCTACTACCCTTCCATTTGGAACTTTTGTATTTGAACATAACGCTTTTCTATCAGGAAAATTTGACACCCATTTTGTAAAGAATTATTATAGCCCTGAATTAATTAAAGAAAAGCAAAAAGCTAATGCAGAGATCGCTGCATTAGTTGCAATTAAATTCTGGATGGAAAGTGAGAAAAAATTAAAACCGGTGGAACATAAATCAACCAGTTGGAAAAGGCGTTTAGCCTAATTATAAATATTAATTAAGATTTTTAAAAAAGGAATATGAAATCGAAGGTTGAACAATTGAGAGATAAATTAGAAGAAGGTAAATTGGGCGGAGGACAAAAACGTATTGATGCCCAACACAAAAAAGGAAAATTGACTGCCCGTGAACGGGTTGAATTATTAATGGACCCGGGATCATTTGAAGAAGTGGGTGCATTGGTTACCCACCGAACCAAAGATTTTGGAATGGAAGATCAGCAATTCTATGGTGATGGTGTAATTACAGGTTATGGTACAGTGAACAGTAGATTAGTATATGTATTTGCACAGGACTTTACAGTTTTTGGTGGTTCATTATCTGAAACTCATGCTGAAAAAATTTGTCGCATCATGGATATGGCTATGAAATCGGGTGCACCAATGATCGGATTAAATGATTCAGGGGGTGCCCGTATTCAGGAAGGGGTTCGGTCATTAGGTGGCTATGCAGATATATTTTTCAGGAATGTACAAGCATCAGGTGTTATTCCACAAATCTCTGCAATCATGGGGCCATGCGCTGGTGGTGCTGTGTATTCACCTGCGATAACCGACTTTATTATTATGGTAGAGAATACCAGCTACATGTTTGTGACAGGCCCCAATGTTGTAAAAACAGTTACAAATGAAGAAGTAAGTTCTGAAGACCTTGGCGGAGCCTCTACACATTCCACTAAATCAGGCGTAACACATCTTACTGCGGTCAATGACAAGGATTGTATTGAACAAATAAAAAAATTATTAAGCTACGTACCACAAAATTGTGAAGACGTACTACCTAAATGGCCCTATGAATTAGGAAATGAATTAAGAGAAGAACTGGAAAGTATTGTTCCTTCCAGTGCCAATCAACCTTATGATATGAGATCAGTTATTGATGGCATCTGTGATAAAGATACTTTTTTTGAAGTGCATAAATCTTATGCAGACAATATTGTAGTTGGTTTTGCAAGATTAGCCGGAAGAAGTATCGGCATAGTAGCAAATCAACCAATGAGTCTTGCCGGAGTATTGGACATTGATAGCTCCAAAAAAGGTGCAAGGTTTACAAGGTTCTGTGATTGTTTTAATATCCCTCTTTTAGTTTTGGTGGATGTGCCTGGTTTTTTACCTGGTACTGATCAGGAATGGAATGGCATCATTACAAATGGAGCTAAGCTGTTATTTGCTTTAAGTGAGGCTAATGTTCCCCGTTGTACAGTTATAACCCGTAAAGCATATGGTGGTGCCTATGATGTAATGAACTCAAAACATATAGGAGCAGATATGAACTATGCATGGCCGTCAGCTGAAATCGCAGTTATGGGAGCAAAAGGTGCCAGTGAAATAATTTTCAAAAACGAAATTGCTGCTGCTGCCGACCCTGCCAAAAAATTATTGGAAAAAGAAGCAGAGTATGCAGAATTATTTGCCAATCCATATACTGCTGCTGAAAGAGGTTTTATTGATGAAGTAATAGAACCAAGAGAAACCAGAAGAAAATTGATCAAAGCATTTGCAATGCTTGAAAATAAAGTAGCAAAAAGGCCCAGAAAGAAACATGGAAACATTCCTTTATAGGCCTTTAAAATTGTAATAATTATTTCAACACTTCCCGGCTGATCACAATCTTTTGTATCTCACTGGTACCTTCACCAATGGTACAAAGCTTTGCATCTCTGTAATGTTTTTCTACCGGAAAATCTTTAGTATAACCATAACCACCAAACACCTGAACTGCATCATTAGATACCCGAACAGCTACTTCACTGGCATAGTATTTTGCCATAGCTGATTCTTTTGACATAGGTAGTTTTCTTTCTTTCAGATCACATGCCTGCAATGTCAATAACTCCGCAGCTTCTATTTCTGTAGCCATATCAGCCAGCTTAAATGAGATGCCCTGGAAATTTGAAATAGGCTGATCAAACTGATGCCTTTCTTTTGAATACTGTAATGCAGCTTCATAAGCACCTTTTGCAATTCCTAATGAAAGGGATGCAATAGAAATTCTTCCTCCGTCTAGTATTTTTAATGCTTGTTTAAATCCACTCCCAACTTCTCCTAACCTGTTTGCATCTGGCACACGACAATTATCAAAGATCATTTCTGCCGTTTCACTGGCTCTCATTCCTAATTTATTTTCTTTTTTACCTGCAGCAAATCCTTTGGTGCCTTTTTCAACTACAAATACAGTTGAATTATTCCTCGCCCTTGGCTCTCCGGTTCTGCAAACAACAACAGCTACATCACCACTTTTTCCATGAGTTATCCAGTTCTTTGTTCCATTGATAACCCATTCATCACCCTCTTTTATAGCAGTACATGCCATATTTCCGGCATCGCTTCCTGTATTGGCTTCTGTAAGACCCCATGCTCCTATCCATTCTGCCGTTGCTAATTTTGGCAACCATTTTTTCTTTTGTTCTTCATTACCAAATGTCATGATATGACCTGTACAAAGTGAATTATGTGCTGCAAGGCTTAATCCGATTGAACCACACACTTTTGCAATTTCTTCAATGATCGTTTTATATTCAAAATACGAAAGCCCTGCACCTCCATATTCCTCCGGTACTAGCACTCCCATTAAACCAAGTTTTCCCATTTCTTTAAATAAGCTAACAGGGAATTCCTGACTTTCATCCCATTCCATTACAAAGGGTTTGATGTGTTGTTGAGCAAAGTCCCTGGTAGTTTGTGCCACCTGTTGTGTTAATTCTGCCTTTTGAAAATTCATTTTATTTTTTTATCGATGATTTTTAAAGATTGTGCCACTCAATAAATTGGGTGGCACAATTTTTACCTCTATATAATGCAAGCAATATCTGCCTTAAAAAGGCAGTCGTTAAAGGTGGGTGCAAGATAATGAAAAAAGATTTAATACTAACAATCGTTAGCCTAATTAAAAATCACTCAAATTTCAATTTCAAACCATCATAAGCAAGATGCCTGTTAGATGGAAGTTCTTTTTTAATTTGTTCATGAAGCCCCAATTGATGTGATATATGTGTGAAATAGGCAGTTGGAATATTTAATTCATTGACCATTTCAATTGCTTCTTCTAAATTGAAATGAGATATATGTTTTTTCTTGCGCAGTGCATTTAAGACAAGTACTTCGCTACCTTTTATTTTATTCTTTTCTACATCCTCAATTTTATTGGCGTCGGTAATGTAAGTGAACTTTCCAAACCTAAAACCGAGAACCGGCATTCTGAGGTGCCAAACAAGAATAGGAGCAACCGGAATATCACCAATTACAAATGGCTCCAGCGTAATTGTATTTAAATTCAATTCAGGAATACCAGGATATTTTGTATCAGCAAAGGCATAATAAAAATCCCTACGCAGTGCTTCTTCTGTTAATGAATCAGCATAAATATCAATTGGCTTTTTTGCAAAATAGTTGAAGGCCTTTACATCATCCAGACCGGCCATATGATCTTTATGTGGATGAGTAAAAAGTACTGCATCCAGCTTTTTTACTTTTTCACGAAGCATCTGATACCGAAAATCAGGACCGGTATCAACTATCAAATTTGTTTTTTCTGATTGAACAAGTATGCTTGAACGAAGCCTCTTATCCTTTTTGTTGGATGAAGTACATACTTCACATTCGCAACCGATCATAGGTACTCCACTGCTGGTTCCGCTGCCAAGAAAGGTAATTGTAAGCGATGGATATATCACCGGGCAAAGTTAACTTGTTGCAATGAAAATTGAAGGAAACTGAAAGATCAGAAAAATGAATCAGCTATTTGCCATTGTCTTCTGTCTCCAGTTTTGACATTATTCCCTCATACATTTTTTTAGATTCTTCTGTTAAAGTCTCAATATCAATAGAAAGCTGAGGGATCAGATCTACAAGAGTACTTATTCGTCCTTCTATTTGCAGAAATTTATTAAGCACTACAACCTTTTTAGCTTCAAGAATGCAATATCCACTTTGAAAAGTACCCCTTTCATAACGTAAGATATATCCGGCTTCCTCGGGAATCGATTCTAACTTATCAAGAGTTGTCTGTGTATACTTCATATTGAATAGTCAATTAAATAATAATCAAAAGGTACTACTACAAGCAAATGTAAAGCACTACACTTTTATTATTTTATAAAGGGATTTCTTCTTTTCCACAACCCATTCACCTTTCGCAGATTACTTACTCTGCATTTTTATTACCGGAACAATCATTTCCTCTAAACTTACACCACCATGCTGAAAAGTATTCTTGTAATAATTTACATAATAGTTATAGTTATTGGGATAGCACAGAAAACTATCTTCCTTTGCAAAAATAAACGAGGAATTGATAGTTGGAACGGGCAACCCTGCCTCTCTAGGATCTTTAAAAGCTAAAACCTCTTTAGGTTCATATTTAAGATTGCGTCCATGTTTATAGCGAAGATTGGTAGTTGTCTGTTTATCACCTACCACTTTATATGGAGTTTTAACCCGTACACTTCCATGGTCAGTAGCTAAAACTATCTTTATGTTTTTATCAGCAATTTTTTTCAATGCCTGATGCAGGGGGGAATGCTCAAACCAACTTGCAGTAATGCTTCTATAACTCATTTCATCACTAGCCAGTTCTTTCAACACTTCCATTTCTGTACGGGCATGGCTCAACATATCAACAAAATTGTAAACGATCACATTAATATCATTATTCATCAAATTATGAATATTATTTACCAGATCTAACCCTGCCTGGTTATTGACCACTTTTGTATATGAAACTTTTAAATCCTCTTTTCCTAATCTTTTTAATTGTGCTTTAAAAAATTGTTCTTCATTAAGATTCTTGCCCCCTTCTTCCTCATCATTTTTCCATAATACAGGGAACTGTTTTTCAATGTCAATAGGCATCAAACCAGCAAATATTGCATTGCGGCAATATTGTGTTGCAGTTGGCAAAATGCTATAAAAACTTTCTTCTTCCAGTATCCTGAAACTTTCCGCAAAAATTGGTTGAATGGATTTCCATTGATCAAACCGAAGATTATCTATCAATATAAAAAACAAAGGTGTTCCCGATTCTACATGCGGAAGTACTTTGAATTGAAATAAATTATGGCTCATTACTGGCCCATCAGTACTTTTTGGACCAACCCAACCGGCATAATTTTTTGAAACAAATTTGAAAAACTCAGTATTCGCTTCACTTTTCTGACTTTGCAATACCTCCTGCATTTCCGGACTATCACTTTTCTGCATCTCCAGTTCCCAATAAACCAACTTTTTATAAATATCCATCCATTCATTATAATCCGGATTACTATTCAATGCTGTAAATAAATGGCGAAATTGTTGCTGATAGGATGTTGTTGTTTTCTCAGCTACCAGTCTTCTATTATCAATAATTTTTTTAAGGCTCAGCCATACCTGATTTGGATTTACCGGTTTTATCAGATAATCACTTATTTGAGAACCTATGGCTTCATCCATCAGGTTTTCTGTTTCATTTTTAGTGATCAGAACGATTGGCAACGCCTGTTTTATTTCTTTGATCTTTGCAATTGTTTCCAACCCTGTAATACCAGGCATACTTTCATCTATCAATACAACATCTACAAGATTATCTTTCACATAGTCAATTGCATCAAATCCATTTGTAAAAGTTTGTACTTCATATCCTTTATTCTCTAAAAACATTTTTTGTGACTGAAGACTATCAATTTCATCATCTACCCAAATAATTTTTGCTATCGCCATTCTAAATAATTTATTTGCCGTGAAGTTACGGGTTGAGTAAAAATAGCTTATTAAATTCTGCCGTTGTACTTTTACCTCCTTTCCTTTAGGCGTCTTTAACAAAACAGCAACATGCCATCTATACGCAAAATAATTAACGATCCTGTATATGGATTTATTACAATAGACCACCCTTTGATCTTAGAGGTTATTTCTCATCCATGGTATCAGCGATTGAGAAATATTCATCAAATGGCATTTGCCCACCTGGTATATCCAGGTGCAGTTCACTCCAGATTGCATCATTCTTTGGGAGCATATCATTTAATGTGTACTGCTTTATCAGAGTTAAAGAATAAAAATGTTGATATAACTGAAGAAGAAGAATTAGGAGCCAAAATTGCAATCTTATTACACGATATTGGTCATGGTCCTTTTTCTCATGCCTTGGAAAATGAATTAATAAATGGGATTCATCATGAAGAGATCTCAATATTATTAATGCAAAAACTGAATGAACAATTCAATGGGGCATTAAAAATAGCAATTGAAATTTTCACAAATAGACATAAAAAACGATTTTTATTTCAATTGGTTTCTGGCCAATTAGACGTAGACAGAATGGATTACCTGAACAGAGACAGTTTCTTTACAGGTGTTGCTGAAGGTGTAATCGGGTATGATAGAATAATTAAAATGCTTACAGTGCACAATGGAGAATTAATGGTAGAAGAAAAAGGCATTTATTCAATTGAAAAATTCCTGGTGTCCAGGCGGCTGATGTACTGGCAGGTTTATTTACATAAAACAGTGTTAGCTTCAGAACGAATCCTCGTCAAGATCATACAAAGAGCAAAAGAACTTTGTAAAGAAGGAATTGCCGTAATTGCAGCTACTGAAGAATTGAATTTTTTTCTGTTAGATTTCCATTCGAAACATTCTATTGAGCAGCATTTAGAAACTTTCTGTCGTCTTGATGATCATGATGTAATGGCAACTATAAAAAACTGGTGTCATCATCCAGATAAAATATTATCTAGATTATGCCGTTCATTAGTGGAACGAAAATTGCTGAAAGTAAAATTACAAGCTGAGCCATTTGATCCATCTTTTGTTAAAGAAAAACAAAAAGAAGCTATGGCAAAACTGGATATAAACGAAAGTGAAGTCAATTACTTTGTTTTTACTGGAGAAGCCAGTAACACAACATATGATTTTACAGATGAACAGATCAATATTTTATTTAAAGATGGAACCATAAAAGATATATCAGATGTTGACAATGCGTTGATACAGCACAACCTGAGTGGCGCAACAAAAAAATATTACTTTTGTCATCTAAGGGATTAACAAAAATCAATTATGAATTTTTCTGCTTCACAAATTGCACAATTAATAAATGGAAAAGTTGAAGGTGATGCTTCAATACTTGTAGCATCGTTTGGTAAGATTGAAGAAGCAACTGAAGGACAGTTAACCTTTTTTGCTAATGCTAAATATGAAGATTTTCTTTACGAAACCCAAGCATCAATAGTTATCATCAATGAAGCATATCAATTAAAAAAACCTATCAATGCTGCTCTTATAAGAGTGGCTGATGCTTATTCAGCCTTTGCTACTCTATTGACAAAATACCAGGAAATCGTACAACAAATGCTAACCGGTATTCAGGAACCATCATATATAGCTAAATCAGCTTCTTATGGTGATAATGTTTTTATCGGTGCGTTTGTATACCTGGGTGAAAATGTAAAAGTTGGAAATAATACAAAAATATATCCGAATGCATATCTGGGAGATAATGTAATGGTGGGAGATAATTCAATAATTCATCCCGGTGTAAAAATCTATCATGACTGTATTATTGGAAATAATGTAACTATACATGCAGGCACTGTAATAGGAAGCGATGGATTTGGCTTTGCTCCACAAGCAGATGGCACATTGAAAAAGGTGCCACAGATCGGTAATGTAATAATTGAAGACTTTGTAGAGATAGGTGCTAATGCTACAATAGACAGAGCTACCATCGGATCAACACTAATAAAAAAAGGTGCCAAGCTTGATAACCTTATTCAGATAGCACATAATGTTGAGATCGGCAATAGCACCGTTATTGCAGCACAGGCTGGTATTAGCGGTAGTACTAAAGTTGGCAAAGGTGTAATGATCGGTGGACAGGCCGGAATTGTGGGGCATATTCAAATTGCTGATGGTTCAAAAATAAATGCACAAGCTGGTTTAGGTAAATCACTAAAAACTCCTGGAACAGCAGTAACAGGTTCACCGGCTTATGATTATAGTCAGGCAATACGTAGCCAGGCAATAGCCCGTAATCTACCAGCAATGGAAAAAAGAATTAAAGAGTTAGAAGAATTGATAAAGCAGCTATTAATTGAAAGGGTTTAATTTAGAAATATTTCTTTGCGTAAATCCTTTATTTATTTGTTTTATTCTTCTTTTATAATTTTACCGGCTCTATCTATATAAACCATTTCCCCACCTTTCATAATCCTTGCTTTGCCATCTTCAAAACGACCAGCAAATGTAAATTTGTAAGGTATAGCTAGTTTTCCATCAATTCCAATATACCCCCACTGTTCATTTTCATTAGCAACAGCTGCAAGCCCATCTGAAAACCCTGACGCCATTGAAAAATGAAATGGGATCTTTGCTTGGTTTGAAACATTTATGAAACCATATTTACTCCCTTTCCTTACTACTGCAAGACCTTCATAAAATGAACCAGCTTCATCATACTCAGGTTCAATAATTACTTTACCGGTACTATCCAGAAAGCCCCATTTTTTTTCCAGTTTTACTGCAGCATACCCCTCATTAAAAGTCATTGCCTCATTATAAACTAATGGGACAACCAAATTTCCCTTTTGATCCACATATCCAATTTTACCGTCTTTACTTACTTTGGCTAATCCACAAATACAATCATCTACATAATCATATTGCTTTGTCCAGGATTGAGAATAAAGGCAGGTTGCAGCAAAAAGCAAGCTAATAAATAATAACTTTTTCATAATTGCATTTTTAAACCAATAAAAAAAACTTTTATGTTAAGTTACCTTACTCAATGTCTGAATTATATGATTTAAAGCAGGTCAACTCATGATTAAAATACTGTATCTACTACCGACTGTTTTCTTCTTATTATCTTTGTCCGCATTGATTTTATAAATTGAAAACAAATCACCAACTGAAAAAAATATGGCGGAAAATTTCAACCCGGATAAACAGCATACACTTTTAAATGAGGCTAGTATCTCCGGAACCGGATTACATACCGGAATATTGGCAACTCTAACCTTAAAACCGGCAAAAACAGGATTTGGGTTTCAGTTTCAACGGATTGATTTAGCAGGCCAACCAATCATTAAAGCCGATTGTGACCTCGTTACTGATGTTAGCCGTGGGACTACTTTAGAAGCAAATGGTGCCAAAATAAGTACTGTGGAGCATGTATTAGCTGCATTAGTCGGTATGGGGGTCGATAATTGTCTTTTAGAAATAAACGGCCCAGAGATGCCAATCATGGATGGAAGCTCTCAGCCATTTGTAGCATTAATTGAGCAAGCCGGTATTATTGAACAGGAAGATGAAAAAATCTGGTATACTATTGATGAGAACATAAATTATTTTGATGAAGAAAAAAGAGTAGAAATGGTAGCAATGCCCGCTACTGAATACCAGGTAACAACGTTGATAGATTTTAATTCACCGGTACTAGGCACACAACATGCAGGCCTCAAACATATAAAAGATTTTAGAAAAGAAATTGCCCCTTGTCGTACGTTTTGTTTTTTACATGAACTAGAAATGTTGCTGGATAACAACCTTATAAAGGGAGGCGATATAAACAATGCCATAGTTATTGTTGATAAGGTAGTTGATGAAGAAGAATTAAAAAGGCTTAATTCGATTTTCAAAAAAGATAAGATTGAAGTAAAAAGTGAGGGTTATTTGAATAACCTTGAATTACGTTTTCCAAATGAACCGGCCAGGCATAAATTATTAGATGTTGTAGGTGACCTTGCTTTAATTGGATTTCCAATAAAGTCTAAAATTATTGCTAACAGGCCAGGCCATAGTTCAAATGTAGAGTTTGCAAAAAAGATAAAACAGTACATTAAAAAAAATAAACAGAATAAGAATATTCCTGTTTATGATCCTACAATTCCTCCTGTACATGATTACCAATTCATTGAAAAAACATTACCACATCGTTTTCCTTTTGCTTTGGTAGACAAGATCATTGAATTAAATGAAACGACGATAGTAGGAATTAAAAATGTCACCATCAACGAATGGTTCTTCCAAGGTCACTTCCCGGGCAATCCTGTAATGCCCGGAGTATTACAGATTGAGGCGTTGGCACAATGTGGAGGCATTCTGGCAATTAATCTGAGTGGAGAAGGACAATATGATACCTATTTTTTAAAGATCGATAACTGTAAGTTTAAGAGCATGGTAAAACCCGGAGATACTCTAATATTGAAAATGGAATTATCTGCACCAATCCGACGAGGAATTTGTGAAATGAAGGGAACTACATATGTTGGAAACAGAGTTTGTGCAGAAGCTGATATGGTAGCTCAGATCGTAAAAAGATAAACTTCTAAAATCCGGTATTAAATTAATAAACAAGGTAAGTTTTTCTCAAATATCAAAATTAGCTGAAATGCCCGATTGTCGGGCATTTTCATTTCATAAAACTCTTCAAAATTTGGGTAAAAAATGGGCTATTTTTTCAGGTCAGAAGGGGTATTTTCGGTACATTTGTCGGTATTCATTTTTTCCCGAAAAAATCGGGGTGTACCACATTTCTAACATTAGGATCTAACCAAATTTATGACCACAGAAGCTCAAGAAAAAGCAGCAGCAATATCGGCAGGTTACAGTGCTGATAGTATACAAGTATTAGAAGGTTTAGAAGCAGTTCGTAAACGTCCGGCAATGTATATCGGTGACATTGGAGTCAAAGGTTTGCATCATCTGGTTTACGAGGTTGTAGACAATTCTATTGATGAAGCATTAGCTGGATATTGTAAAAATATTGAGGTTACCATTCATCAGGACAACTCTATATCTGTAGAAGATGATGGCCGTGGAATTCCTACAGCTATGCACTCTAAAGAAAAACGTTCTGCCCTGGAAGTTGTAATGACCGTATTACATGCTGGTGGAAAATTTGATAAAGGATCTTATAAAGTTTCCGGAGGTTTACATGGTGTGGGAGTTAGTTGTGTAAATGCACTTAGCTCTACATTACATGTAACAGTTAACCGTGAAGGAAAAACTTTTGAACAAGAGTACAAAATTGGTAT
>JAHEMN010000165.1 GCA_024643645.1 Chitinophagaceae bacterium
TCTTCCACACTACCGCAAGTCATCATTTTTTCTCCAAAATATGGATTACGGATTTCTTTTGATTCGCTCAGCCACATAGCACCTTTGTTATCATTTGCCATCGGGCAATGATCATGGTATAATGTCATACCTGCACCGAATGACTTTAGCAGATCATACACTTCTGCACTCATATTTGAAAAATGTTCCCTTTGATTATCTATTTTACTTTTAGCTATTTGTTCTGCATGTTCTTTCAGATCGGTTTCTATATCATCATATACTTTTTTCTGTTCAGCTGTCAGCAGTGATTTATCAAAGCCTTTCATAGCTTCAATTATAGCAGCTGATGAAGTTGCTGCTACATCGGAATTTCCGCCAATCAAGGCATTTTTTATACCCAGATAATTTTGCATCATCGATTTCATATAAGTTGAAACCCCGGCATCAACCATAGGAAAAGTAACTGATACCATTTTTACGTTTTCATCCAACATGTTGTTAACCTGCATGGGCATGTTGGAATCTTGGTTCATCATGCTGTGAACTTCTTTAGTTGATTGGTTATTACTGTTGCAGGATAGAAATACAAATGCTGCAGCAATAATTACAAGAATTGATTTTTTCATTTTTGTATATTTAGTTAATTATTAATGTTTATGATTTGAGTGATCGTCTTTTTTTTCTGTTTTAGCTTTCAAATCCATTCCGCACTTAGGACACTTTCCTGGCTTATCATATGTTTTATCTCCTTCACATTTCATCGGACAGGCATATATAACGGCGGGGATTTCTTTTAAATTCATTCCACATTTAGAACATTTACCTGGCTTATCACTAGTTACTTCTGAATGCATAGGGCATACATAAGTTTTCATGGTACTCATTTCCATTTTATCTTTTTTCACTTTTGTCAGATCCATTCCACATTTGGAACACTTGCCGGGTTTATTGCTGGTTACCTCCAGGTGCATAGGGCAACTATATTTAATTTGCTCCATTTTCATTTTAGATTTTTGTTTGGTGGTATCCTGTGCAAATAATACAACAGAAAAGATGGTTAACGCTGCCATCATCAGCATTTTAATCGCTTTCATTTTATTACTATTTATTTTTTTAGAAAAAAGACAGTTTGCTGGCATATTGAAATGCGAACAACCCGGCAATATTTATTGCCCGGCGTATAAAGGAGTAAATTCTAAATCAAGAAGGACCGCTTATATATATATATAGCTATGCTTTGCGTTCGGGGTGGCGCATGGCTGATGGGATTCTCTTCTGTAACTGATGGAAAAGCTAAAGTAGGTAACTCAGTAAATAAAGCAGGAGTAGCTTCAGAGAATAACTGCAATATTTGCAAATTACTTTCTGTTAATTTCTGGGCAGAGTCATCTTTTACAAATTTCTGTTCATCCTTACAACACCCATTATCGACATTATCTTTTTTCTCCATGCCACATCTTGGGCATTTTTTAGATTTGTTTTGACTTAATCCCCAATCAGCCAGTTTACCCATGCAATAATGCATATGAATTGTTGCACCGGAGGAAGTGCCTAGATACAATACTGCTAATATGGCTGTGATGAACTGTTTCATATTGTCGCCTCTTAAAGGTAAAACAAATTATCAGTAATTTATTTATACAATTTTGAAAATGATTTATACTTAAATGCGAAAAGCTTTGATTAACAGCAAGATTTATCATTCTGTTTTGGAGGACATTTCATTGTGCCGTAGGAGCAAAAAACACAGCAATCACCCGGTTTAGGTCTTAAAATTGATTTACATTTTTCACATTCATAGAAATACTGACAGGCATCGATTGGCATTTCTTCCTCCTTTTCATGTTCACATAAAGGGCATGTAATTATTGATCGCAATTGTATATTCATTTACAACAATCTTTTTTACGTACAAAAATGGCTTTAAATAAACGCAAGAGAAACTGACCTATAGTTTTTGAAATTGTCATTTTACAACATGGTTAAAAGCATTACTGCACTCATTCCTATCATCAAAGCATCTTCAATAACAGTAATCGTACTCATGGGCAAGTTAAAAACATCGCCGAGGCAGGCACATTTAATTTTCCTTTTATTCAATACACTCTGCAACACACCTACAATACTTACAGACATGACAACAAAGGTAACAGCATTTGTAAATAGCGGACTAATTCCTGTAAGAAAGGCAATACCAAGGATCAGTTCAATAAAAGCATAAATATATCCCCAGCCATTCCATTGCTTTGCCACAATATCATACATCGCATAGCTTTCTGCAAAGCCTTTGAGGTTTAATAATTTGAAAAAAGAAAACACCAGAAAAAACCCTGCCATAAAATTGCTCATCCATTGCATCCAATTGAAACTGCCCTGAATAAATTGTATCAGAACTGTAATTACAATGATGTAACCAAATATGAGCAGGATTGGTTTATAAACTGAAACCCAGCTTTTTGTTTGCTCGGTTGATTCGCTGTGATCTGTTGCTGAAATTTTATACTTACTGTCGTTACCACCCAACGCAGCCTGAAATGCAGACAAAGGAATATGCTTATCCATTTCGATGGTGGCTGTATTATCTGTTTTAGAAACTTCGGCTGCCAGTACATTCGGCATTGACAACAAACTGCTTTTCACTTTTGTTTCGCAACTTCCGCATGTCATTCCCGTAATTGTATATGTATGTGTCATTAGTTTTTGTTTAATAACACAAATTTAGATTAAGTATAAAGCCTGTCTGTTACAGAATGATGGATAAGATTTGTATTTATTTGTTACACTTCATCAAGCGATATTCGATTGCCACCTATTTTTTTGAATGCTGATGGTGTGAGGCCGGTAACTTTTTTAAACTGTGCCGATAAATGGGCTACACTGCTGTAACCCAATTTCCATGCAATTTCACTCAGATTGAGTTCGGCATAAATAAGTAACTCTTTTACTTTCTCTATTTTTTGCAAAATAAAAAACTGCTCAATGGTCATGCCTTCCACTGCAGAGAACAAACGGGAAAGCTGGCTATAATCTTTATGAATTGATCTTGTAAGAAAGTCTGTAATACTGAAATGATCTTCCAGTTCGCCTGACTGCACCTGTTTAATTAAAAGGGTTTTAATTTTTTCAATCTGCTTTTGCTTTTGGTTATCCAACAGTTCAAATCCTAATGATTTTAATTTTGCTTTTAGTTGCAGTCCCTGCTTTTCTGTCAAAGGGTTTTTTAATTCCACTTCTCCCATTGAGACATGCAGGGGCTGCAGGTTCATATTCTCCATTTCCTGTTTAACAACCAAAATGCAACGATTGCAAACCATATTTTTTACGTATAACTTCAATTTTTTACTTGATTTTAAATCTAACACCAGTATAAAACATTCTGCCAGAAACAGGACCCCATATCATTGAAGCATCAAAATATGATCCGAATGGTTGATCAGGAGCAATGATTACTTTTTGCTGAAAGAAATTCGTCAGGTTCTCTCCACCCACATAAAAATCAAAAGGTTTTTTCTTTCCAAATGTTTTACTCACCTGTGCATTCATTAACGTATAAGATGGAGACTTTTCAGTTAACTGGTATTGTATAGGATTACTTGCAGTAGAAGGGGTCCTCTTTATCCCATTAAAAGTAACCGTGTAATCAAATTTCCAGCTTCCTGTTTCATAAGCCAGGTTGGCAAAGCCACGATGTTTGGAAACAAAGGGACGTTCCAGTAATGTTCCGCTATAGGTTGTCTTCACATCAAATAATCGATACGCCAATCGTAATTCAAACTTATCCAATGGTTCATAGTTTAGTTCCGCCAGAAAACTATTGGAGTATGATTGACCATCCAAATTATAAAAATTAACCTGTTGTGCCGATCTGTCGAGGTCAACAACTGCCTGGTTGCTAAAATTGGTTCTGTAATAATCTAATCCTATAGAACCATTCCTGTTGAATAAACGAAAACGCTGATCCAATGTAATACCTGTGCTCCACGCCACTTCCTGGTCAAGGCCGTATGCTTTACTTGCAAGGGCAGCTGGAATATTCACTTGTCTGGAACTAACCAGTACACTGGAGTTTTCAGCTAAGATATTTGCTGTACGTTGTCCTTTACCTACTGCTAATCGGATAACCGTTTTATCTGCCGGCTGATAACGAAGGTGCAATCTTGGTGTTACAAAAAATCCGTACAAACTATTATGATCTCCTCGAAGACCCAGGATCACATCCAGCTTTTTTAAATAACTGTAAGTGTATTCAAAAAAAGCACCAGCCACATTTTCATTTCTTTTGAAATTGGTATTCTTATACAATTCATCATAGCTATCAGTTACAAAACTTAATCCTGTTCTGAATTTATGATTGGTATTACCAATGATTGACTGATAAATCAGGTTGGAATAAAAATTGGTTTGCTTTGCATCATAAACCGTTTGACCAAAGTAGGAATCCTGGTTATGATTAAATGCAGATAATTGTAACCCAAAACTTTTATATCTTTTTTCCGGAAACACATAACCCACTTTAGCAAATGCATCAAATCTTCTCGTATCAATTCCTAACCCATAATAATTAGTTGTCAGGCGATCTTTCGAAGATTCAAACATCGTTTCACCCCCCTCTTTATTATCTATCAATACTCTAACTCCTGCCTGTCCTTCTACTCCTTTATTATCACTGTACTTCCATCTGTTTAAAGCACTGAAGAGATTGCCGGTAGGAATATCCCTGAATCCGTCTTTGTTGAAATCAACTTTAGAATTATTCATAAATGCATTGTGCAACAAAAGACCGGTTGACCATTTGCTATTTATCTTTCTGGAAAGATTCAGGTTCAGGTCGGTTTTACCCATATTGTTTACATATGCATTGGCATATAATTGTTCTGCTGTTTCAGGTTTCTTTAATTCTACATTGATCTGCCCGGTTATGCTTTCAAAACCATTAGCAACAGAACCAACACCTTTTGACAACTGAATACTTTCTACCCAGGTTCCGGGAATAGAATTCAAACCCCATAATGTTGCAATTCCTCTCGGGCCGGGAAGATTTTCAATATTTAACTGGGAATATATTCCGGAAAGTCCAAGCAACTGAATTTGTTTGGAACCTGTAACACCATCATTATAAGAAACATCAACCGAAGCATTGGTCTCAAAACTTTCGCTGAGGTTACAGCAGGCCGCTTTAAATAACTCTTTTTCCGTCATTACCAACGTACGGATAGAAGATGAGGGAGAAATATATGACGACTTTCTTCTGGCAGTGATCTTTACTTCCTGTAACTCTTTTTTAGTATTTAGAATTACACTTACATGCTGACCAGGTTTAACTACTATATTTTTTGTTTGTGAGCCTGCATAGCTGACAACGATATTGGTTTCCCCAATTGCAGCAATTGTAAAAAAACCATTTTCATTTGTAATGATCCCACCTGTACTTCCGTTTACAAATACCGTTGCTCCGGATAAAGGCTTCAGATTACCTTTATCATCCTGCTCAACCACCACACCCATTATATCATTATCAGACTCTTCTCCCGAGTGTGAATTATTTCCATCTCTGTATCGGCAGCAATCAGGCAATTGGTTGTAAGTAATATCAGCTGATTTAACCGATTTTGTATCATGTCCTGCATCTGCAATACGATTAAGCACTTTATAGCTTGTAGTAACAGATGGATCAAAAACCAGCGTAAGTAATTTGGAGTCTACATCCCAGACTGCTGATTTAACACCTTTGCCTTTTGCAGCTTCTTCAATCCGATTCTTGCACATTTCGCAATTACCATATACTTCGATAACAGTTGTAGTATCTTTTTTTGTATTATTTTTTTGTCCGATTGCATCAAAGCAAATGAACAAAATAAACAATAGTATTATCTTTTTCATAACCTGTCTCCTTCAAGGTTATGATCAATTTTATAGTAAATCTTTAAGTTTTTTTTCTAATTCTTTTTCTGAAAGATCCATTGCCATAAGTTTCCCATCTTTTCCTATAAGAAATGTTGTAGGCAACGCCTCAATGTACCATTGTCTTGCAGTCTTAGCTTCCCACCCTCCATTATCATTCACTTGCTTCCAGGTTATCTTATCTTTCTTAACAGCCTTTTCCCAGGCACTAATGTTATCATCAAGTGACACACTGAACACTTCAAAACCTTTATCTTTAAACTTGGAATAAAGTTTAGCAATATCTTTATTAGCTGACCTGCAAGGCCCACACCAGGAAGCCCAAAAATCCAACA
>JAHEMN010000166.1 GCA_024643645.1 Chitinophagaceae bacterium
GCGACATTGTCCAATTGCAAAGTACCCATTGAGCAGCATCTAGTACAGAGTTTTACTCAACGGGATATAGTTCGTATCGGTGATTTAAACATTCATTCTTTCAAAAAAAATCATGATGCTGTCGATGCCCATAGTTTCATGGTGTCCGGGCATGGCGTGAATGTTGGTGTAATAACCGACATAGGATTTGCTTGTAAAAAGGTAATTAAGTATTTCAGCCAATGCCAGGCCGTTTTTTTAGAATCTAACTATTGTGATGTGATGCTGGCCAATGGTAATTATCCTTACTACTTACAAGAACGAATCAGCAGCGATGTGGGTCATTTATCCAATGCACAAGCGTTAGAGCTATTCAAAAATTATAAGTCTGCTGATTTACAATACCTCATACTTTCGCATCTTTCCAAAAACAACAATCACCCTGACTTGGTGCAAAATTTATTTGCACCTGATGCTGGATCAACTACCATTCATGTTGCCAGCCGCTATGAAGCCTCTCCAGTATTTAGTATAGAAGGAAAAGCTAATCATGTAATTCAAAAAAGAAAAAAAGGGAAAGACGAAAGACAGTTGTCATTATTTTAAAACTGGCCATTTATGATGCTATAACTTTTCTTTCCACACCTGGTATTTCCATAATCAGATCTTCGCCATAAGCAGTGCCCGGTGTTTGATATCCAGTTTTAAAATCACCACTCAAAACTTTTTGTGCAATAAGTAATGCGGCATAAGTTGTTAATGTATACCCTTCTGGTCCGCTGAGTTGGATAGCTATTTTCTTGCCATTGCTGTTTTTCACTTGTCCCCAAATCAGGCTTAATGCCTTTGAACGCTGTGCGTCAGAAGGACCGGCAGGCCGCTGATCGATTTTTTTCATTATATATTTTCTTAAAAAATTTGTTCGCAGCAGCCAATTAAAAAGACCTTGAAATTTTAAAAGATTAAACGTTCTCTTTGGCACACCCGTATAACTGGTAATAGCAAAAATTCCTGTAGTTGTAAAAGCCGTAGAAATATCGCCCCAAGGAATACTCATCACAAAAAGTTTTTTTTTGCCAAAGTCAACCCACATTCCTTTTTTACCAATTGCCTGGCGAATTATTTTTCCGTTCCTTCTTACAGCACCACCCTCACCCAATTTGCTTGCCATTGTAGTGGCAGTGCCATGAGAAAGTCCTCCACCTAATGTTGCAAATGCCAGATCCAGTTCAATAGCATCTGGTAATAAATTTTTTAATTGCAATGCTACACAATCAGTTGGTACAACATCAAATCCAGCACCGGGTAATAACATGATGCCGGCCTTTTTAGCTGCTTCATCATATCGCTTAATCAATTCAAACACTGCTATATCACCATTGATATCCAGATAATGTGTGCCGGTTTCCAAGCAGGCTTCAATCATTTGCTTCGCTGTATATTGGAAAGGACCTGCAGCATGTATTACAAGTGTAACATCCTTTAATGCTGCAATCAATGAAGCCGTATCATTTAAATCTAATATCTTGAATGGATAATTAAATTGATTCGCCAATGGCTCAATTACTTCCTTACGGCGACCAGCAAGTATAGGTTGCAGATTATATTGTTGTGCATATCGGGTAATCAATTCGCCGGTATATCCATTCGCCCCGTATAGCAGAAAACTATTTGTTGACATACGGAAATGTACAATAGTTGAATGACAAATCCACCATTTCATTTTTGTAACTTTAACCGAAACAAATATTATGAAGCAAAATTTCTTACTCCTCTTAACAATTTCTATCCTTGCAATAGATGAATGTGTTGCACAAAATGGAAATGAAAAAATAACGCAAGGCCCGGAAAAAGGAAGTTTATTGATTGCTGGGGGTGGTAAATTAGGCCAGGATATTTGGGATAAATTTATCGAGTTGGCCGGGGGTAGTTCTGCCACAATCATCATAATTCCAACCGCTGTAGGTGATGATGCAACTTCTAGGGAAGTTGGAGAAAACACTGCAAGGCAGTTACGGAAAATGGGAGTAGCAGCGGCATCCGTTTTACATACCTCTGATAAAAATGAAGCAAATAATGAAAAGTTTATTGAACCATTATTACAGGCAACCGGAATATGGTTTACCGGAGGCAGGCATTGGCGATTAACAGATGCCTATTTAAACACAAAAACACATAAGGAAATTCAACATGTTTTAGACAGAGGTGGTGTTGTGGGTGGTACATCTGCCGGAGCTACCATACAGGGTTCCTTTATGGTTAGAGGTGATACAAAGAATAATTTTATTATGATCGGAGATCATATTGAAGGCATGGGATTTATGAAAAACGTTACAATTGATCAACATGTAATGAAAAGAAACCGGCAGTTTGACCTGACTCCGGTTATAGAAAAATATCCGGAGATGTTGGGAATTGGAATTGATGAAAGCACGGCTATTATTGTTACAAAAGACCGGTTTGAAGTTATTGGAGAATCATATGTAGCTGTTCATGATGCCAAGGCTTGGAAACTTGAAATAAAGAAAGAAGGGAAAATAATTCATCCGTTCTTTTATTTGAGTAAAGGACAGCAGTATGATCTACCTAATAGAGTATTGATTATCAAGTCAGCAACAACCAACACAAAAGAATAAATTTTATCTCCCCTTTTATTGAATTATCTTAGAAACCCTTCTGTGTCTTTTAACAGGCACTCCTTTTTAACCACAACTAATATTAGTTATGAAGAATTTTAAGTCAACTCTCTTGCCAGCACTGCTAATTTTTTTATTTTGTCCTTTGACCATTTTTGCTATCGATCCAATTGATACAAGAATGTTAACGCAGCCTACCATCAGTTCTACTCATATTGCTTTTGTATATGCTGAAGATCTTTGGATAGCGAATAAAGATGGTTCTAATCCACGGCGACTTACTGTGGATGAAGGAAGAGAATCAAATCCGGTTTTTTCTCCCGATGGAAAAATGATTGCTTTCAGTGGTGAATATGATGGAAATGTTGATGTTTTTATCATTCCAATTGAAGGAGGTATACCAAAAAGACTAACCTGGCATCCCGCTCCTGATGCAGTTCGTGGATTTACAGCAGACGGTAAATCTGTTTTATTCGTTTCTCCTAGAAATGCATTTAATAATCGCTATGCACAATTATATACTATACCCTTATCTGGAGGAATGCCGGTTCAATTAAATATCCCAAATGCCAATTGGGCCACTTATTCACCCGATGGAAAGCAAATGGCATATACACCCTTAAGTGATGCCTTTAGGCAATGGAAACATTATCGAGGTGGTAGCATCTCTACTATGTTGCTATTTTCCTTTTCCGATAATAGTACAATCAAAATCCCTCAACCTGAAGCAGGATGTAATGATGTCAATCCAATGTGGCTGGGTAATATGATCTATTTCCGTAGCGATCGTAATGGAGAGTTCAATCTATTTTCTTACAATACAACAACTAAAGAAATTAAGCAATTAACCAATTTCAAAGATTTCCCTATTCTTAATGCTTCAGTTGGAAATCGTATTATCGTTTTTGAGCAAGCCGGTTATCTACATAGTTTTACTCCTGGCGAAACAGCAACTAAAAAAATAAAAGTTGGAATCGCTGCTGATTTACTTGAATTACGTTCCCGCTATATAAAAGGAGCAAAATATATACGAAGTGCTGATATTTCTCCTTCAGGCCAACGGGTTGTTTTTGATTTTAGAGGTGATATTATCACCTTACCTGCTGAAAAAGGTGATGCCCGTAACTTAACACAATCAACATCTGTACATGAAAAATATCCTGCTTGGTCACCAGATGGAAAAAGCATTGCTTACTTCTCTGATGCCTCCGGCGATTATCAATTGCATATTAAACAACAAGATGGAAAAGGAGATGCAAAATCTTTCAAACTAAATGGCACCGGTTTTTATGCTAATACAAAATGGTCGCCAGACAGTAAAAAAATCACATTTGTTGATAATGGTCGTAATCTTTATTTACTGGATGTAGCCTCCAGTAAGGTTGTAAAAATTGATGCCGACGAATTATATGTACCTGGACCATTCCGTAATCAGTTTGGCGATTGGTCATCCGATTCTAAATGGATGGCTTATACAAAAGTGACAGAAACACAATTCAGAAAAATATTTCTTTACTCAGTTGATCAGCAAAAAACGTTTGCATTAACAGATGGATTGAGTGATGCGTCTGAACCTGTATTTGATAAAGAAGGAAAGTACTTATACTTTTTTGCATCTACAGATGCGGGGCCGGTTATCAATTGGTTTGATCAGTCCAATGCTGATATGAGAGCTACCCAATCCATTTACTTGGTTACCCTTCAGAAAGAAACCATATCGCCATTTGCAAAAGAAAGTGATGAAGAAAAAATAAAAGATGATACAGATACATCTAAAACAAAAAAAGATGCTACCGCTGACAAGAAATCGGAATCAATAACAATTGATTGGGAGGGTATTCAAAACAGAATTATCGATTTACCTATCAAAGCAGGAACATATAGTCAATTAGGAATGGGAAAACAAGATGAATTATTATATGTAGAAAATATGCCTGGAACGAATGGACCGGGTACACTTCACAATTATAATATCAAAAAAAGAAAAGATGATGAAGTGATGGCCATGAATGGTTACTTATTATCTGCTGATGGTAAGAAAATGTTGTATGCAAATAGCGGCAAATGGTTCATTAGTGGTGCTGGCGAAAAAGCTGCTCCTGGAAAAGGGATGCTTGATATCAATGATATAGAAGTAAAGATTGATCCAAAAGAAGAATGGCCGCAAATTTTTGACGAAGCCTGGCGTATTAACAGAGATTATTTTTATGACCCCGGCATGCATGGTGCTAATTGGACAGCCATGAAAAAGAAATACGAAGTTTTTCTTCCGCATCTCTCCTGCCGGAATGATCTAAATCTCGTTATTCAATGGATGTGTAGTGAATTAGCTGTTGGACACCACCGACTTACTAACGGAGGCGACTATTTGAACAATCCAGAAAATGTAAGCGGCGGATTATTAGGCGCTGATTTCAGTATTGAAAAAAATCGATACAGAATTAAAAAAATATATGGTGGATTGAACTGGAACCCTAACCTACGTTCACCATTAACAGAACCAGGAGTGAATGCAAAAGAAGGCGATTATTTACTTGCTATAAATGGGAAGAATGTGACGGCTGCTGACAACCTGTATAGTTTCTTTGAAAACACCGCCGGGAAAATTACAGAGCTAACAATTAATTCTTCTGCCGATAATGCAGGTTCAAGAATAGTAAAAGTAGTTCCTGTTTCCAATGAATCCGCTCTACGGAATAGAGATTGGGTAGAAGGGAATCTGAAAAAAGTAAATGAAGCAACCAATGGGCAAGTAGCTTATGTATATGTACCTAACACGGCTGGCTTAGGGCATGAATATTTTAAAAGATACTTTTATCCACAGGCAAATAAAAAAGCCATCATTGTGGATGAACGGTTTAATGGAGGTGGACAACTCGCAGATTATTATATAGATCTTTTACAAAGGCCTTACCAGGCTCATTGGAATATGCGTTATGGTAAAGACTTGAAATCACCCAGTGCATCAATACAAGGACCTAAGGTGATGATCATTGATGAAACAGCAGGATCTGGTGGCGATATGCTACCATGGATGTTTAGAGAATTTAAAGTAGGTACAATGGTAGGAAAGAGAACATGGGGCGGTCTTGTTGGCATATTGGGCTTTCCTGAGTTTATTGATGGTGGAGGTGTAACTGCACCAAATGTTGCTATCTGGACCAAAGACGGATTTGTGGTAGAAAATGTTGGTGTTGCACCGGACATTGAAGTGGAACAAACACCAGCAGATGTAATAAAAGGAAGAGATCCTCAATTAGAAAAAGCGATTGAAATTGCTTTAAAGGAGTTAAAGAAAAATCCGCAGACAGAACCGAAGCGGCCACCTTATCCTAATAAGGTAAAAAATTAATTAGCATAAAAATGGGTTATCTGATGGTAACCCATTTTTATTTTTTCGAGTAATTCAATTTAAAAAGAAACAAAAAAAAGGACATCAATGATGCCCTTTAAAATCTTAGTCTTAGTAATTAACTAAGGTGCTTCGCTAAATGCTTTGCCATATCAAACATAGATACTTGTGCTTTGCCACCGAAAACAACTTTCAGCTTTGCATCAGCATTGATCATACGTCTGTTCTTTGAATCTTG
>JAHEMN010000167.1 GCA_024643645.1 Chitinophagaceae bacterium
CCAAAAAACCAAATGCTTGATGGGATGTAGTCCATTGCATGGTTAAAGCCTTCCCAGTTGCCGATATGAAAAGGCATCCATCCACCGAGGAATAAAGTGGCACCGATCGCACAAACAATAAATACGTTCACATATTCGGCCAGGAAGAACAAAGCGAATTTCATTCCTGAATACTCAGTATGAAAGCCAGCTGTTAATTCTGATTCTGCTTCGGCCAGATCAAAAGGTGCCCGGTTCGTTTCGGCAGTAACTGCAATAATAAAAGTGACAAATGCGATCAGCATTGGAATATGCCCTTTGAATATCCACCAACCATTTGCTTGCGATTGGATGATCTCAGAAACCTGTAAACTTCCGGTCATTACAACAACAGCTAAAATGGATAAGCCTGCAGATAATTCATAACTGACTATCTGTGCGCCACTTCGCATGGCACCCATCAATGAGTATTTATTATTACTGGCCCAGCCGGCCATCAGAATACTGATAACCATAATGGATGAAACAGCTGATACAAATAACACTCCGATATTCAGATCCCAAAATTGAAAATCTTTTGCAAATGCGATTGGCGCCATTAAAAGCATGGCAACGATCATAGCTATGAATGGAGCCAGGTTGAATAAAAATTTATCTGCACCATCCGGTGTTATTCCTTCTTTTACTAACAATTTCAAAGTGTCTGCTAATGATTGCAGCATTCCTTTTGGTCCTACACGATTGGGCCCAAGGCGTATCTGTATCCAGGCAGAAACTTTTCTTTCCATGATAACTAATACCAAGCCTAATATGGCAAACAAACCAATAACGGCCACACCAGCAATGACCATTTCAATGATCAATACCATAGTTGGATTGAAGGTATTGTTCAACCAAACATGTAATTCATTTGCTATTTTACTAAAGCTCCACATTTATCTGTCAATATCTGGTATTACTAAATCCAATGTTCCCATCATGGCCACCAAATCACCGATCTTACTTCCTTTTGCAATATGATTCAATACAGAAAGGTTTGAAAAACCAGGTGAACGGAATTTGATCCTGTAAGGGGTACTTCCACCGTCACTTACAATATAAACTCCTAATTCACCCCTCGCTGTTTCTACTCTTGTATAAAATTCTCCTTTGGGTAGTTTCAATACAGCTTTCGTTTTTGTTTGAAAATCACCTTCAGGGATATTATCAATTAACTGTTCAATGATTCTGATGGATTGTTGCATTTCTCCAAGCCGAACTTTATAACGGGCAAATGAATCGCCGGCAGTTTCCAATACTTCATCAAATTCCAGTGTATTATAAATTTCGTAAGGAAATAGTTTGCGTATATCACTGCTAACTCCGCTTCCTCTTGCGGTTGGCCCGGTGCAGCCATATGATACAGCATCTTCTGCTGAAAGCACTCCTACATTTTTCATTCTGTTCTGGAAAATGATATTGCCTGTTACCATTTCATCATACTCATGGATCTTTCTTTTATATAATTGCATGAAGTCCTTCACTCTCTTTTGAAAATTTGGATGCAGATCTTGCATCACTCCGCCGGGTACCATATAGTTCATCGTCAACCTTGCACCACAGGTTTCTTCCATAATATCATTTATGGATTCTCTTTCTCTGAATGCATGAAAGAAAGGAGTAAAGGCGCCGAGGTCCATCGCCATAGCTCCCCACCACAATTCATGTGATGCAATTCTGGTCAGCTCATCCATCAACACTCTTATCACTTGTGCCCTTGGTGGAATTTCTACTTGTAAACCTTGTTCAACACATAAAGCGCAGGCATGATTATTAATATGAGCTGATAAATAATCCATCCGGCTGGTAACATAGATGAACTGCCGGTAAGAAAGGCTTTCACACATTTTCTCGATGGAGCGATGGATATAACCAAGATGCGGTTCAACATTTTTGATAGTTTCTCCATTCAATGTAATCACCAGGTGCAATACACCATGTGTTGCCGGATGTTGGGGTCCTACATTGATGATCAGATCACCTTCGGTGGTTGTGCCTACTTCTTCAAACATATCAAAGTCGTATCATATTTACAGGGTCTTCAAAATCTTTAAGCATCGGGTTTTTTCCTTCCCATCCATCTGGCAGAATTAATAATCGCAGATCCGGATGGTTTAAGAAATTGACTCCGAACATTTCAAACACTTCTCTTTCATGAAATTCTGCTGTCCGCCAGATCTGCGATACAGTTTCTATTTCCGGATTCTTACTATCCAGCTTTGCTTTAACTATTATATTATGATGCAAAACAGTTGAACGAAGGTGATACACCATTGTAAGGTGTGTTTTCCAGTCAATACAAGTAAGACAAAATAGAAAATCAAAGTTTAATGTATCAACACTACGAATTTTATGTGCAAATGATAACCATTCGCCGGGTTCAATATTTATAGTCAGCCATCCGGGGCCACCTGTTTCAGCAGCATCTTCGATGTTGGCAGTGGGCAGGATCTCGATAATTTTTATTTTTAGTTCTTCGTTAGTCATTTAATGTGTTTCTCATTTAAACATCTTTTGTAAATCTGTTTAAGTGTTGGTGGTTTTTATCTGCTCACGGGTCATTCCACTTTTTATTTTTTGTTGTAATGTTATTAATGAATGTAATAAAGCTTCCGGTCTTGGTGGGCAACCCGCTACATATACATCAACCGGTATCACATGGTCAGCACCCTTTACCACTGAGTAAGTATTATAAAAGAAAGGTCCGCCACTAATTGCACAGGCTCCCATGGCAATCACATATTTGGGATCAGCCATCTGGTCGTATAACCTTTTCAAAACCGGTGCCATTTTATTTACAATGGTTCCGGCGATAATAATTACATCAGCCTGGCGGGGAGTTGCTCTCGCTACTTCAAATCCAAATCTGGAGAAATCATATTTAGCACCTGCTGTTGACATCATTTCGATTCCGCAACAGCTTGTAGCAAATGTGAGGGGCCAAAGAGAATTCGATCTTGCCCAGTTAATAATGTCATCAAGCTTGCTCAATACAATACCGCCACCAGGTAATTCCTGAATTTCGCCGGGGAATGATTCTTTATTTGCGGTTTGTTTTAGATCCATTTCAATGCTCCTTTTTTATGTGCATATAAAAATCCCATGAAGAGGATAAAAAAGAATATCGCTATTTCAATTAAAGCGACCCAACCCATTCCTTTGGCTACAACTGCCCATGGAAAAAGAAAGACCAGTTCCACATCAAAAATTAAAAATATCAGTGCGAATAAATAGTAGCCGACGTTTAATTGAATCCAGGTTTTCCCTTTTGTAGGTATTCCACATTCGTAGGGCTCACCTTTTTGTTTGTTGGTAGTAGGTTTTAATACAAGTCTGGAGACAAGAATAGCAATGCCAGAGAAAGCAATGGCGGCAATTATTAATACAATTAGCGAGGAAGCACCCATACGCAGATTGATTTTTACGAATATAGTAACTAAGGTTTAAAACGCAATATGACATTTATCAACTTAGTGATTGTTTGGTATCAACTTAATTCTTGATAAATGTAAAAGGTTTTGATTTATCCGTATAATTCCTGGTGAATTGATTTTTTATCATAACCTAATTCAACAATTCTTTTTTTGGCTTCATCAATCATTGCTTTCCAACCACAGATAAAGAACTGTGCTTCTTGTTTGTCTTTGCAAAGTTCTTCATAAATGGCATGAACATAGCCGTGATGGCCTTCCCATTCTTCACGGGACAGTGTAGGATGGTAGTGAAATCCTGAAAGTTTCTTTTCCAGCTCTTTTAATTCTTCATGATATAAAAGATCTTCTTTTGTCCGACAGCCAAAAATCAGGTAAATATTCTTCATTGGAATTTTATTCAGATATATGTAGTTAACCATACTCCTGAATGGAGCAATTCCTGTTCCCGTACAAATTAAGAATATATCTTTTTCTATTTTTTCTGGTAAAGTAAAAACTCCTTGTGCACCTCGGAAAGTTAATTCACTTCCTACTTTAACTTCATTAAATATATAATGAGTTCCTAAACCATGTTCTGCCAAAACAATAAGTAACTCAAACACATTGGTGCTATCCGGCCAGGAAGCAATAGAATAGCTCCGCCACCTTTTATTGGGTTTTTCATGGATAGGCAGATCGAGTGTAACAAATTGTCCCGGCTTATAGTCAAAAGAAGGAAGCTCAGGTACTTCTATCCAATATTGTTTGGTATTATGTGTATGGTCTGCAATACGGATTACTTTTCCTATTCGCCAGGGTTGTAGAGCCATTCTTTGTTGATTTTGTTAAAGATAAAAATCAAAATTCATATTGACCATCCTAATTATTAAAGCTTCGATTTAAAGGGATGAATTATATTTGCAACTCTCATGAGTGTACAGGACCTGCTGGAATTGTATCAGAACAGCCCCCGCCTATTTCAATTGGCGGACAGGTTAACTATTCCCCAAACTCAAAAAATCTATTTAAAAAACTTACAAGGAAGTTCTTCTCAGTTTGTAGTTGCAGCCACTCTTACACATTCATCCTGCTCTCAGTTAAATCATCTGATTGTATTAAATGATGCTGAAGAAGCTGCTTATTTTCATAATACGCTGGAAAATCTGACTGGAGCACTTGATCTGTTTTATTTTCCTTCTTCTTTTAAGAACAGAAAGAATTACGAGTTGCTCAACTCTTCGCATGTAATGTTAAGAACTGAAGCATTGACGAAAATCGCATCTGGAGGAAATAAAAAAGTAATAATAACTTATCCTGAAGCACTGTTTGAAAAAGTTGTACTTCCTGAAACGCTTTCTGCTAATATCATTCATATTAAGTCAGGCGATACGATTAATGTTGAAAAGCTACTACTAAATCTTGCTGATTATGGATTTGAAAGAGAAGATTTTGTGTATGAGCCTGGTCAGTTTGCGATTCGTGGTGGTATACTTGATATTTATTCTTTTGGTAATGAAAAGCCATACCGGATAGAATTATTTGGAAATGAAGTAGACTCGATCCGTATAGTGGATCCGGAGACTCAATTAAGTGAAAGGAAATTATTGCAGGTTACAATAATCCCAAATGTTGATACACAATTTACAAATGAAGAGAAGATATCCTTATTTGAATTTCTTCCGGAAAATACTGTTGTCTGGTTGCAGGATTATCAGTTATGTTTTGAACGATTAATCGATGGTGAAGATGAGTTGAATGCATTCTTACAATTAAAAGAAGAGCTTAATGTAACCGGTAGTACTAAAAAAAATCAAGATGACCTGGAAGACAGGCTTGCAAAAAAAGAGGTTAATCTAAATGATTTTATTACTGCTGAGAATTTCAAAACAGCGTTAGACAAAAAGGAAATAGTTGAATTCGGGTACCAGGGATATCTTTCAAATTTTGAAATAGAATTCAATACAAAAGAGCAGCCAGCCTTTAACCGGCAATTCGAATTACTGATTAAGGATTTAAGGAGTTGGGAAGCTAAGAAATTTCAACTTATCATTTTTGCTGAGAATCCAAAACAATTAGAAAGATTGCAAAGCATTTTTGATGATCTGAAAGCAGAGATAGTTTTCAATCCGATCACCAAATCAATTCATGAAGGATTTATTGATGAGGATCTTAAAATTGTTTGTTATACCGATCACCAGGTATTTCAACGGTATCATAAATACAAAGTCAAGCAAGCATATAATAAGAACAAAGCATTAACACTTCGAACTTTGAGAGAGTTGCAACCAGGAGATTTTGTTACTCATATGGATCATGGTGTTGGTATTTTCAGTGGCTTGCAAAAATTAGAAGTAAATGGGAAGTTGCAGGAAGCAGTGAGATTAATTTATAAGGACACTGATATTCTATATGTCAATATCAACAGTCTTCATAAAATAGCAAAGTATACCGGAAAAGATGGAAGTGTACCAAAAGTAAATAAACTGGGTAGTGATGTATGGAACAAACTGAAAGAGAAAACGAAGACGAAGGTTAAAGAAATAGCTTTTGACCTTATAAAATTATATGCTAAAAGGAAAGCTCAGGAAGGTTTTCAACATACGCCGGATAATTACATGCAAACTGAGCTTGAAGCATCTTTTATTTATGAAGACACTCCGGACCAAAGTAAAGCAACTGCCGATGTAAAGAAAGATATGGAATCGCCATCACCAATGGACAGGTT
>JAHEMN010000168.1 GCA_024643645.1 Chitinophagaceae bacterium
CTAAAGCAGGCCACACTTCACTCATGGTGTTTTTTCCTGTCATTTCCAATATTCGCTTGAACAACACAATTGTCCAGGTAGGCACACCTGAAATAGAAGTTACATTTTCCTTGATAGTGTTTTCCGCCAGTTTTTCAATTTTATTTTCCCATTCATCCATGAGTGCAATACTCAGATCAGGTGTTCGTAACCAATGCCCCCAGAATGGAGTGTTTTGAAGTAATACAGCGCTAAGGTCACCATATTGTGCTTCATTGTTCATTGGATTGATATTATGACTGCCACCCAATACCAGGCCCTTTCCGGTTAATAATTCTGATTCAGGATTATACAGGTAATAGAGGGACAATACATCTTTCGATGCTTTGAAGTGTCCGTCTTGCAAACTTTCATCACTAACAGGAATGAATTTGCTTTTATCGCTGGTGGTCCCACTACTTTTCGCAAACCAATATATTGGAGTATTCCATAAAATATTTTGTTCACCATTCATGATACGTTCGATGTAGGTCTTGAGATCATTATAATCATGAATAGGTACGGCTGATTTGAAATCTCTTACATTGAACAGATTTGAAAAATTATATTTTCTGCCAAACTCAGTATACTGTGCAGAGGTTACAAGGTCCTGTAAAACCTCCCGTTGTGCAAATAATGGATTGTTTTTCCAGGCTTCGATGCGCCAGAGCCGCATACGGGCAAGTGATGATATGGCAGGAGAAAGAAGCTTCATTGATACTGCCAAAATAAATAAATAAAATCAATGGAGTCGTAAAAATTTATAATGAAATTGAAAGTAGATTTTTAAGCAGAATTATAAGCTGTATTTATTTTTTGTAATAATTCTTTTTTTAAGTTTTCACTAATGAATGCATGCTTAATTGCTTCTGTATTACATTTTAAAAAATGTTCTTTATTCCATTGAAATGTTTTTTTCAACAAATCATATTCACTCGTTAGGGTTACAGGAGTAACCGTTCTTCCATCTGTATTGATACTCATTGAAACGCCGGCATTGTAAATTTTATCAGCCGGATGATCTTCAATTGAATCAAACACATTGGTTTGAATATTACTGGTTGGGCAAACTTCTAAATGTATATTTTCTTTTTTCAGAAAAGAGAGAAGTGTTTCATCTTCTGCACTTCTTGTGCCATGCCCTATACGGGAGGGGTGAAAATGTGCAATGGTTTCCCTCACACTTTCCGGACCTTTAGCTTCGCCAGCATGTGCAGTGCAATGAATATTATTATTTTTAGCGTATTCAAATGCCTTTATATGATCAGTGATCGGGAATCCGGCTTCATCACCTGCAATATCAAATCCAACTACATTGCTTCCGCTAAACTCTTTTACAAGCCGGACTGTTTCCATACTTTGCTCTTCTGAAAAATGACGAAGTGTACAAAGAATAAGCCTTGCTTCTACTCCGGTTTGTGAAATACCTTCTGTTACTGTATCGTTCACCGTTTGCACAATTTCAAAAGGGGATAGGCCTTTTTCAATATGGAGTAATGGGGCAAAACGTATTTCAGCATAGATCACATTATCTGCCTTCAATTGTTCAAGCAGATCTAATGTAACCAAATGTAATTGTTCTTTGGTTTGCATTAATTGGAAACCCTTTACAGCACGGCTGAGATAATCAACAAGATCAGTACATTTTGGTGGTGCAATAAATGATTCATTATATGTTTCTATTGAAATAGAAGGATCTATTTGTTGTACTACTTTATAACTCAGGCTACAATCGAGATGGAGATGTAATTCTATTTTGGGCAAAAAATGATAATCCATAACTCAAATTAATAATGAAAATTACTAATAAGTGATGTTCTTGGCCTCATCATGCAAGTAGTCCTTCCGTTTTAGCTCAAAATTTCTACCCAGATATAGTTTTCTTACCTGTTCATCGGCAGCAAGTTCTTCTGCTGTTCCGTGTTTGAATATTTTTCCTTCTATCATAAGGTATGCTCTGTCGCAAATAGAAAGAGTTTCAGTTACATTATGATCAGTGATCAGGATACCAATATTCTTATACTTTAGTTTTGCAACAATAGCCTGAATATCTTCTACAGCAATCGGATCAATACCAGCAAATGGTTCGTCCAACAGGATGAATTTAGGATCAACCGATAAAGCTCTTGCAATCTCGGTACGTCTTCTTTCACCACCACTTAATACATCGCCATTACTTTTGCGTACATGTTGCAAACGAAATTCTTTTAAAAGCGATTCAAGCTTTTCTTTTTGCTCTTGTTTTGATTTATCCGTCATTTCAAGAATGGCAGCAATATTATCCTCTACGCTCAGTTTTCGAAAAACAGAAGCTTCCTGTGGCAGATAGCCAATACCCAATTGTGCTCTTTTATACATTGGCAAAGAGGTAATGTCCTTCCCATTAAAAAAGACCTTGCCCTCATCCGGCTTTACCAAACCAACTACCTGGTAAAAAGAAGTGGTCTTTCCGGCACCGTTAGGTCCGAGTAACCCTACTATTTCTCCCTGTTTTACCTCAAAGGAAACATGATTTACTACGGTTCTGTTACCATATTTTTTTACCAGCTCTTTTGTTTCAATTGTAACTGCCATGAAAGGCAAAAATAAGGGTTGATAATCTATTCAGCTTTTTCCCTGATCTTTTAACCTTGTTTTGACTAATGCTCCTGCATCGTTAGCTTTGCATCCCAATGAAAGTAATCGACCATATTAACCAGGCAAAGGAAACACTGATCTCTTTTGAAGTATTGCCGCCACTAAAAGGCAAAGGAATTGAAGCTTTATATAATCACCTTGATCCATTAATGGAATTCAAGCCGGCTTTTATAAATGTTACCTACCATCGTAGTGAACACATATTTAAGAAAAAAGCGGATGGATCTTTTGAAAAAGTAGTGGTACGAAAAAGACCTGGTACAGAAAGTATCTGCGCCGCTATTATGAATAAATATGATGTGGATACAGTTCCGCATCTGATCTGTGGTGGATTTGGAGTGAACGAAACAGAGGATGCCTTAATTAATCTTCGTTATCTCGGTATTGATAATGTATTGGTACTTCGTGGAGATGCTGCCAAGAATGAATCAACTTTTGAACCGGAACCCGGTGGCCACAAGTATGCATCAGACCTGCTAAAGCAAGTAGTGAACCTGAATGCAGGTGTTTACCTGGAAGATGAGTTGAAGAATACACATAAGACTGATTTCTGTATTGGAGTGGCCGGTTATCCGGAAAAGCATTTTGAAGCACCTAATATGGATACTGATCTTGCATACCTGAAAGCCAAAGTTGAAGGCGGAGCAGATTATATCATTACCCAGATGTTCTTTGATAATGCAAAATTTTATGCCTTTGTAGATGCTTGTCGGGCCATTGGAATAACTGTTCCGATTATACCGGGATTGAAACCTGTTTATAGCAAAAAACAATTGAATATTCTGCCTAAGACATTTCATATCGATCTTCCAAGAGATCTTTCAAATGAAATTCTAAATTGTAAAACCGATGAAGATGTTGAAAAGGTTGGAGCAGAATGGTTGCTGATGCAATCAAAGGATCTTAAGAAAAGTGGAGTTCCAGTTTTACACTATTATACATTGGGCCGTCCGCATGTTGTGGCCAATGTTGTAAAGGATCTATAAACAAAAAAGAGATAAGAAGAAGCTCTTATCTCTTTTTTTATGATGTTTCCACCAAGGAGAATTATTTCGAAATATTATTCAATACTTTTTTATCTATTACAACCGGGTATTTTTTCTGCAATGATTCATTCCACTCTTTTTCCAATACTACCTGGTAATCATTTATAACAAGCCC
Source organism: Chitinophagaceae bacterium (assembly GCA_024643645.1). Taxonomy (GTDB): domain Bacteria; phylum Bacteroidota; class Bacteroidia; order Chitinophagales; family Chitinophagaceae; genus JJ008. The sequence goes on from JAHEMN010000168.1 coordinate 3,817, forward strand.
TTTAGCATCATTAAAATTCCGCTGCATTGGAGTGTCATATACTTTAATGATATAGGCAAAAGATGCTGTGTTATCATTCGTATTAATAATCGGCGATGTGATCATACCATTTTTTGGAATTGCTTTGTTTAGTCCCGGAATCTGATCCCATTCATACCTGGATGAATCGGCTACAATCTTATCAGAATATTGTTCAGCTGTATTTCTCCAGACCAATGGATTCTTTTTTAACTGATCGTATGCTGTATTGGCAATTGTTTGATCAGAACAAAATAGAATTACCACATCTGCACTTTGCTTCCATTGATACTTATCTTTATTCTTTTCATAAAGTGAAAGCAATGCAGATGAATCTAATTGTGCTTTATTCCATACTTCCTGTTGCATTATTTCAAAGAAGATATTCCCGTCTTTAAATTCCTCCATCTGGTTTTTGAACTCTTCATTGAATTCTTCCAGGTGATCACGGTAATAATTAAGCATGGCAAATTTTTCAAATTCATCTCTTACCAGCGGCCATGGTTTTGGGCCAGTGCCATCAGTTTTAAATCGATAGGCATTCGCATAATTTACCCAATGGTTGATTGTATAAATAGAATCGCCTATTGCAAATAAAGGATTTGTTGTTGTCAACTTTTTCCCGACTGGTAGCAAAGGTTTACGATCCATCAGGCTGTCAGATAATGCCCATAAAGCAGCATCATCGTAATTATATTTTTTTAAACCAGCTTTTGCAATAACCTGGTTATAGATAAAATCCTTTGACGTTTTCCAACGGGCATCAGTTTTTATTTTCTGCTCCAGCTCATATAAATTGGCTTTGTCCTTTGGGTCAGTAACTACCGGTGTTACTGACAATCGTTTTAATATATGCCATCCATAAGCAGTAGTAAATGGTTTAGTGATGTCCCCATCTTTAGGTATCGACCATAACACTTTTTCAAAAGCTGGTTCGTATTGACCAACACCAGCTTCCTGCATGCTTCCACCGTTGGCGGCTGTTACATAATCATTACTAAATGAAGCAGCAAGTTTGTTGAAATTTTCTCCGGCTTGTAATAGTTTGTAAAGAGAATCGGCCAGCTTACCAAGTTGCTTCTTGCCTGTTTCGTCAGTATCGGGTGGAAAGGCCAGTAATATCTGTTGTGCTTTTATTTTCCCAACTGCTTTTCTTTCTCCAAGGTTTTTGAAAATATGATAACCAACTTTTGAAGTTACTACAGAAGATATTTTACCAGGAGCTGTTGAATAAATGGCATTTTCAAATTCATATGGTAGCGTAAATACTGTTATATATCCGATTTCACCTTTATTGGATTTTGCATTGGCGTCGTCTGAAAATTGTTGTGCAACGGCTAAAAAATCTTCTCCTTTTTGGAGCCTTTTTAAGATATCCTCTTTCTTTTTGTTTGCTTCAATAGTATCTGTAGCACCGGCTGCATTTTTAAAAGAAATAAAAATATGTGCAACCTTTATATCTTTCAGGCTTCGATTAAATGCTTCATCCGTCATTTTTTTCACCAATGCAGGATCACTCATGTAATTCTCAGAGATCTGGGTACGTAAATTTGTTACTTCGGAGATTATTTGAGGTAATGTATCAAACCGGCGATCGTAAGCATCCCTGATCTTTAGTTTTGATTTGATATACAGATCAAGATAATCACTTATAGCTTTTGCCTTATTGGTAACTGTTGAGGAATTATTTTTATTATAAGCTTTTAGGAAATCATTTGCATCAGCTTTATACTTGCCATAAGTAAATAATGTTTGTGAAGATGCTGAAAACATAAGCAGGCAGGTAATGATCACAGCAAAAGATCTCTTTTTCATAAATTGAATTTTCTGAATTGATTTAACGGGTATTAATTTTTAATTGTAACACATCATCAATCTGTTCCAAAGCTAGTTTTTTGGCAACGATTCTTTTGTCTTTATCCAATAAATATATTGTTGGGAAAGTTTGTACATCATAAAGTTGCGAATAACCGGGTACATTATTATCCGTTCGGGCTTTATCATCAACCTTCGAGTAATAAACATGAGTCCAGTTGGCCAGGTCTTTTTCATTGATAAAATTCAACCAGTCTTTTTTTGTACCATCTGTTTCTTTGGCAACTGCATAGATATTGACAGAGTCTGCTTTCCATTTGGCTCTGTAAAATGAGTCGATACGGGGCAACACTTCTTTGCAATGCCCACAGGTGGGATCCCAAAAAACTACGATCGTGAAATTTGCATTTTCAGCAAACAAGCTTT
>JAHEMN010000037.1 GCA_024643645.1 Chitinophagaceae bacterium
TGAGCATGGCGGCAAAAAAAGATTCAGGGAAATTGCTATCACTCATGCAAATACAACTATCAAAAATCATTTCCGCCCGGATAACAGCAGTTACCATGTTATTGATTATGACCTGGCGACAGGTGGCATCATTAAAAAAGTTACGGCACAAGGTGCTGCCGATTCATCTGCCTGGGCACGGGGCCAAGCATGGGGTTTGTATGGCTATACAATGATGTATCGATTCTCCAAAAACAAAACCTATTTGAATCAGGCAAAAAAGATCGCAGCGTTTTTATTGAATCATCCCAATTTGCCGGCTGATAAGATTCCCTACTGGGATTTTAATGCACCGGGCATTCCCAATGCAAAAAGAGATGCTTCTGCCGGCGCTATCATGGCATCAGCATTTTTAGAATTGGGCCAATATGTAAATGCTACTGAAAGAAAAAAATTAGTAACAACAGCAGAGCAGATCATCCGTACACTTTCTTCTGCCGATTATCTTTCAAAATCCGGAGAGAACGGCGGTTTCCTGCTTAAACACAGTGTTGGAAATATTCCGGGTAAAACGGAGATCGATGTTTCATTGACCTATGCCGATTATTATTTTATAGAGGCATTGCTTCGATACAATAAATGGTACCTTAAAAAATAGTATGAGCACCCCTGTTACAATGTATACTGACGGATCATCCCGTGGCAATCCCGGCCCGGGTGGTTATGGCACCATACTTATGAGTGGCAATCACCGCAAAGAATTATCACAAGGCTATCATCACACTACCAATAACCGTATGGAACTGATGGCAGTTATTGCCGGATTGAAAGCATTGAAGAAACCGGGATTACATATCACCATTTATTCCGACAGCCAATATGTAGTAAAAGCCGTTGAAGAAGGTTGGTTAATTAACTGGATCAAAACTGATTTTAAGGGCGGCAAAAAAAATGCTGACCTCTGGAGAGAATATTTTGAACTGGCGAAACGACATGTTGTTCGCTTTAAATGGGTAAAAGGGCATGCAAATAACCCATACAATAATCGCTGCGATGAATTAGCCACCGAAGCTGCTGATGGAAGCCATCATAAACTAATGCATGATGAGGGGTATGAAGGAACAGCGTCTTAGCCACAGAAATGTTTGCCACAAAACCTGCCTGCCGGAAGGCAGGTCACACTAAAACACACGAAAAATAGTTTACACTAATTTAAATTTCCTAAAGACATCTTGTATTCATTTCGTGTAAGTTCGTGTGCTTTCGTGGCCCAAAATAAAAAACCCATCGCTTTAGCGTATGGGTTTATATATAATTTGGTTGCGACTTTTATGCTAATGTAAGCTCGGCTTTTTTTCTTGTTATATAATTATAAGCAAACAAGATCACCGGTAAGAAAACCATTGTAGCGATCAGCGAATTTCTGTAGAAAGGTAATCCGGCTTCGAGGCAAGTCAACCAACCGGCAAAACTTTTTGCATATACTATTTCAGTTGCAGCCATCCAAACCATAGTATTAGAAACTACAAAGAAAACTGTTGGTGCAGCAATAGCACCTGCAAATATTCCGGAAAGTTTTTTTCCTTTTAATCCCCAGCCGATCAATACAGCAGCCAGTAATATTAAATAGTTTTTCCATTGCCCACCATAAAATCCAGCATAAGGAAACATATCCTGTACATATAATATTTGTATCACCGCATCACTAATGAATAAAGCAGCCAATGGTAACAAGAAAGACATGTCTTTCTGCTTCATGATGAAACCGGCAAATAATGCAATGGCAATAACCGGAGAAAATCCTGACCAGGCTATTTCAGGCCCGAAAAAGTACTTACAGGCGGTTGCCAATACGACCAATATAATTGTGAATACGATTAATTTGCTGTTGATCTTCATGATAATTAATTGAAACTTTTTAATTATTGCAAAAATAACAGAATTGAGGCAAACAGCCTGTCAATTTATCAACGATTGTTAATAGTTCATTCAGAAGCATTTACTGCTATTTAATTGATGTGGCTCTGAAAACAACAGACTTAGCAGCTGCAGCAATAAAAACACTTGCTCCGGGAAAGACAACTGCTGAAGGATTTCCATCTTCCAATTTTACAACAGTATCTTCATCATCTACTTCTACAACTCCCTCAGTCAATAATAAAATTTCTGTTGCAACCGGGTCAAATGAAACAACATCACCTTTTTGTAATTCAAAAACACTGAGTTGAAAATCCTTTACAGGTGTTTTATATATTTTCTCACCCTCTTCATTTACTTCGCCGGTAATAATTTCCGGAATTGTTGGTTCACACTTAATATGCTTCATCAATTCATTAATATCAATAACCTTAGTAGTCAAACCTCCACGAAGTACATTATCCGAATTCGCCATTATCTCCACATTATGACCTTGCAGGTATGCATGTGGAACACCTGCTGACTGAAAGAGCCCCTCTCCTTTTTTTAAATGGATCAGATTGAATAAATAAATAGAAAAAATACCCCGATCAATATTTCCATCTTTACAAAATGAGGCTGCTGCTTTTGACACCCAATAGCCCTCATTCATTTTATCAGATCCTTCTTTTTTATATTCATCATACAGTTTATCGATCAGTGGCTGCAGAATTTTGTTTACTTCTTGCTGGGGCATTTCCATGATATGCTTATACAAACCGGGATATCCGGATTCTTTTAATACCGGTAATAATTCATTCAGCTCAACTGTATTTGACAAAATATCAACCAACTGTTCCATTGGTTTAAAACCATGTAGTAACCAGAAGTCGCTTAATGCTACCATTAATTCCGGTTTATGGTTTTCATCTTTATATAATCGATATGGCGAATCCAAAGGAATACCAGCTTCATTCTCCCGAGCAAACTCTATTTCTGCTGCTGCTTTTGAAGGATGTACCTGAATAGATAACATATCTTTTACATCCAACACTTTGAAAAGATATGGAAGGTCTTTTATAATTGCTGTTAATGGTGTAGTAAGATTTCCCCCGGTATCAACTCCGGCCTCACCCAGTGGATGAATGCCCATCCAATATTCTGCATACGGCATTTTAGTATCATTTACTTGTTTTAGTAATGATGGAATAAATGAAGTACCGCCCCAATCATAATGTTTTACAACCCCTTTCAAAGGATAAATGCCTGCCATAGAATATGTATATCGTTGTTTTTGTAACTTGTTTGCAAAGATACTATATGGCTTCGCATAATGAACTGGGAAAGCAAGGTGAAGAACTGGCGGCAAAATGGCTTGGAGAACATGGCTATACTATTATACATACCAACTGGCGACACTCACACTATGAAATTGATATTGTTGCTACTAAAGAAAAGTTTTTACATTTTGTAGAAGTGAAAGCAAGAAAAGCTTCTCCATTCGGCAAACCCGAAGACAGCGTAACAAAAAAGAAATTCAAAAATTTACAGAAAGCTGCTGACGAGTATTTATTTCTCAACCCCGGTCATCAATGGATACAGTATGATGTGCTGTCAATTACATTGAATGAGTATGGAGAGGATGAGTATTTTTTGATAGAAGATATTTTTCTATAGTGAGTAGGAAGTGGGAAGAAGGCAATAGGTTACGTTGTTAAATTGGAGATCATTTTGCTTAGCATCTTAAAAATGGATTCAAGATAATTTTCAATATCCGAAATTTCAGGTTTACTTATGTAATTTAAAATTAATGAAGCTTCAATTTGAGTATCCACTTCTACAAGTGAGCTTCGTGCAATTTCATAAAACCTTCTTCTATCTGGTTTTGTTTTCCTTGCTGCCCCTTCCGCTATATTACTACAAACAGAAATAGCAGCTCGTCTTAACTGGCTTACTAATACATATTGTTCTTCTTTAGGAAAGTTTTTTGTAGCAGCATAAATTTCTTTAACTAATAACAATGCAGTCTTATAAACTTCCAGATTTTTATGTGATAATTCCAACATAATAAACAATTAGAAAAGTTACTAATTAAAACCCACTCCCTACTCCCTACTCCCTACTCCCTACTCCCCATTCACCCTACTCCCTACTCCCTACTCCCCATTCACCCTACTCATCATTTTCTCAACCAACTTATACGTAGCAGGGCACAGATCAACATTTTGCTTATGCACATGATCGTAATCTTTGAATTTTTTTGAGAGATGCGGGAAACCGGCACAGTCTGCAGGACGGACTTCATAGATGCTGCATTTATTATCTTTCAGATTTAAGAATTGACATGGTTCTGTTTTATTCACCCAATCACGGTCGCCACTCCGTTCTTGTTTCAACCACTTGGTTTGAAAATCTACCAATGACATTTTTAAATGCTTAGCGATTCGCTTCATATCAGCGTTTGTAAAAGTCGGTGTCATTGTTTTGCAACAATTAGCACAGGTAAGGCAATCAGTTTCCTGCCATACTTCTTTTTCCAACACAGCAATTTTTTTATCAAGTCCCCGAGGTGCTTCTTTTGCTATTTTAGTAAGGAAGCGACGCATACTATTTTTTGTATTCTTAGCCTTTTGTTTGAACGAACGAAGATTAATGGGTTGCATTTTACTCATGTGCCGAAGATACTATTTGAAGCTATTCAGCGTATCATTAAAAATAATTTTAGTGGTAACAATTTTCAATGGTTATTTTTGCGATACAATAAAAATCATTTTATGAAGTTCCTTCTCGCTATAGCATTCGCTTTTGTAACTACTATTTCATTTGTTGCCTGTAAATCATCAACCGCTGATGGACCTGCCACCTTTTGTGATACTGTTTGTTTAACGGATTCATTGAAATTTCAAGGCGATCACAAGTCAGAGCCATTGGTTTATATAACAGCGAAAGATTGTAAAGCTGACAGTATTATCTGGAGTTATAAGAGTTTAGGATCTTTTCGTAAAACAGGTTTTGAATACCTGATCGGCACCAAAGTAAATATCAATAAGGATTTTATCCGTTGCTTTTTTAAAGATGGTGATGTAGCCTGGCTGCTATTCAACGATTGTGAAAACGGAAGAGGCTTTCAGATCAAATTACCGTATGATAAAAATGAAAGCTTTAGTTTAAAAAGCAGCGGACTGAATAATCTTGATCCAAAATTTTCAATTTCAAATAATTTAGTGGTGAATACCGATCGTGGAAATCTTTTTATTGAAGATATGAGTACTGGTAAAAAAGCAGCAATGACTTTTGGTCAGGCACTGGATATTGATTATGACGCATTGCATGATCATATAGATTCGGTAAATATAACCAACACCAGAGCATGGGCCAGGGTAAAGATCGATAAAGAATGGAAAGTGATTGAATCAAACATCACCCTTGAATAATACCGTTCAATTTATAAAATTAACTTGGAATTATTAATTCCTACGACTCCCGGTATGATGCCGGGAATGTCCATTGAAGATAAAATCATCTGGCATCATGTGGGAACCCTATAAAAAAGGATTCAAAGCATACCTGCAATTAGAAAAATCATTATCAGAAAATTCTGTACAGGCATATCTGCGGGATATTGAGCTACTGACCAGTTACATGCTCAATGAATCGGCATTGAAAAATCCTGCTGACCTAAAATTAAAAGACCTGCAACAATTCATAAAATGGATCGCAGAGTTGGGAATGACTGCTTCTTCACAATCAAGGATCGTTTCTGGTATAAGGGCCTTTTATAAATACTGTTTACTGGAAGATATCTCTAAAACCGATCCTACGGCACTGCTTGAAACTCCAAAGCAGAAAAGATTATTACCGGATGTTTTGAGTTTCGATGAGATTGAAAACATCATTTCTCAAATTGATCTCAGCAAACCGGAAGGTGGCAGAAATAAGGCAATTCTGGAAACGATGTACAGTTGCGGACTTCGTGTTACGGAGTTAGTAAACCTTAAAATATCACAACTTTACCTGGACGTTGGATTTATCAGGGTATTAGGCAAAGGAGATAAAGAAAGATTGGTACCGATCGGTAGCAGCGCTATCAAGTTTATTAATATCTATAAGAACACCATCAGAGTACATATTGCTCCAACAAAAGGAAATGAGGATATTCTTTTTCTTAATAGCCGTGGCAGCAAGTTATCAAGAGTAATGATCTTTTATATTATCAAAGATCTGACACTAAAAGCTGGTATCAAAAAAACTGTATCCCCACATACATTCCGACATTCATTTGCCACCCACCTTGTAGAAGGCGGCGCAGATCTAAGGGCGGTACAGGAAATGCTGGGTCATGCAAGTATTACAACTACAGAGATCTATACTCACCTCGACAGAGAATTTCTAAGAAAGACATTGGAGAATTTTCATCCTGCTTTCAAATGATCAGTTTATTGAATGATTATTTTCTCAGTCATCTTCTTTTTTGATTGTTTATTAGTCAGTACCAAAAAATAACTACCTGCAGCAACTTTTGGCACTTCGATGTTCAAAACCTTAGCTTCTTTATCAATCCATATTTCTTTTTGCTGAATAAGCTGCCCTGAAATACTGTTAATACTAACTGTATAATAACCTTCTTCAAGCATTGTAACACCCAATGAAATATTACCACCAGAGAAAACCGGGTTAGGAAAAACAAAGAATTTATTTTGTGATGTTGGAATTGAAATATCTCTCTCAACAATTTCATCTGTTACTTCCAAACTCTTTTCTTGTTGCTTATTCTCATTAATATTATTTACTCTTATTCCACCAGCTATATAACATTTAGCGGATGATACATCTATTTCACCCATCACCAAATTAGATGCTAATACAACATTTAGTACTTTTTCATTTTTATTAATCACTACTTTTTTTGATTCATATCCTATTGCAGAAATCAACAGTATCTCATTCTCCTTAATTACATTCTCTTTTATTATAAACTCACCTTTTTCATCGGCTACATATCCACTTAGTGATGTACCAATTTGAATACTTGCAAATGAAACTGGCTCTCCATTTTCACTTACAATTTTCCCCTTAATGTTTTTTGTATCTGTTACAGGTGCATTTACAATTGTCGTATCCCCCATCAATGGCTCTATCGTTTTTGGCAATACCATACCCAGTGTTCTGAATTCAGTCGTTATAGCTGTATGAATTGTGTCAATATTCTCTGGCTTTGATTTACCAATATTATTTTGAGCTGATGCTTTTGATATGAAAAAAGCAGGTAACATAAAATTGAAAAGATATTTAACCCAGGGAATACGTTTTCTAGGAATTTCAATTTCCCTATTAAGTTGATCTGTCATAAAACGTCCACAAACGGATCCGGTGGATGGTTTTTTAAAAAACTGAGCTACCTGGCTATCACTCATAATACTGAAATCAATTACCTGTTTCTGACAAGAAACACAAAATCTGCCTTTATCTTCAGGTGTCATCTTATCCCAATTTTCATGACAGGGTTCAACGATGGAGAGTGCAATTTTTTTTGACATACATTTTATTTTTAGTTTATCTGATCAAATAAAGCCAGACTTTAAATGAAGGGTTCCGTAAAAACGGAACCCCGCTATCACTAACCGGCTGTTAAATGATTAGTTACACTTATAGGATGCTAGTACTTTAATAAATGCATAATTCTTCAATAGATTATTTATTCTTACTTACTGGCATAGTTTCTTCGCTTTCATCAACATCCTCTTTATTCCGGGGTGCTGGTTTTGCTTTTGCCAGTAATTGTGCACTTTCCACTAATCTTATAAACTCTGACCGATAACCTTCTTCATCAACACCTCTTGCCTTTCGTGCCAAAACCACAACATCCTCATAAGAAGCATCAGATTTGAACTCTGAATCCCGAAGCAACAATCCAAATTGGGCAACAGCAGCAGCAAACCGAAAATTATCAGTTGTTTTCGCAAGGGGAATTTTATTATCCATAACCGGATGCTCGATCAGTTTACTAACATCCCCATCAGGTGCTTTGTACCTGAACTTTACTGTTAACAATTCATCACTATGTAAGGTCTTGCTTAGCGACTTCACATTTTGCTGGTATTTCAAGTCATCAACTTTTTGTAAAAAGCTACTCTTCACACCAACAGGAATCACCTCATAGATTGCAGTAACAGTATGGCCACTGCCTAATTCACCTGCATCTTTTTTATCATCATTGAAATCTTCCTTGGCCAGCATACGGTTTTCATAACCGATCAGGCGATAGCCTTGAACTTTTGAAGGATTGAATTCGATCTGCAGTTTTACATCCTTGGCAATGGTAAATAATGTTCCACCAAATTCATTTACCAGCACTTTCTTCGCTTCACTGATCCCGTCGATATAAGCATGATTACCATTTCCTTTGTCAGCAAGCTTTTGCATTTTTGCATCCTGGTAATTACCCATACCATAACCAAGCACAGTAAGGAACACACCACTCTTCCTTTCATTTTCAATTAACCGTTCCATAGCATCATCACTGCTTTCACCTACATTAAAATCACCATCAGTACAAAGAATAACCCTGTTATTACCATTCGATACAAAATTTTCTTTCGCTGTTTTATACGCCAGTTTAATACCTGCACCTCCAGCAGTAGATCCTCCAGCTTCCAGTTTATCAATGGCATCTTTAATTTTAATCTTATCTGCACCACTGGTTGGCTTTAATACTATTCCTGCTGCTCCGGCATATACTACAATCGAAATTTTATCCTGCTCCCTTAATTGCTCCACCAACATTTTCATTGATGCTTTAACCAATGGTAGTTTATTAGCATCCTGCATTGATCCGGATACATCAATGAGGAAAACCAGATTAGAAGCAGGCAGGTTTTCAGTTGGTATTTTCTTACCCTGCAATCCTATCAATACCAATTTGTGCTCTTTATTCCATGGTGCTTCTGAAATTTCTGTATTGATAGAGAAAGGATCATTTTTTTTGGGTTGAGGATATTCATATTTGAAATAATTTACCATTTCTTCTATCCTGACAGCGCCGGTAGGTGGCAATTGACCTTGATTCAGAAAACGACGAATATTACTATATGAAGCGGCATCTACATCTATTGAAAAAGTTGATAACGGATTATCAATTACTTTTAAAAATCTGTTTTCAATTATCTTATCATACCCCTCCCTGTTAAAATCAACTTTAGTTTCATCTGTTGTATAGCCATAATAAGCTTCTTCTCTATTTACCTGAACTCCTGAAACCGTACCATATAAAGGTGAAGGCGATCTCATACTTGCCATGCCCCTAACCTTTATTGACTTTTGCTGTGCCATTGCTGTTACAACCACTTCTTCCATCTTCACATTTGCAGCTTTTAATACAATGTCAATAACTGATTTTCCTTTAACTTTTTGCTCAATTGTTTCATAGCCAAGTGATGAAAAAATTAGTGTGCCTGTTGAAGAGGAAATAGTGATACTGTATTTACCAGCAACATCTGTAAACACTCCCTGTGTTGTTCCTTTATATTTAACTGACACTGATGAAAGCGGATTCCCTTTATCATCTGTTACTGTACCTGATACTGTAAGAGAATTAACCGGACGAAATGCAAGGAATATAAGTATCACCGGCATTATTAATAGTAGTACTCGTTTCATATTATAGTATTTACCTATTCAGATGCTGGTATTTTTAGAATTACATAAAACAACTTTATGATACTATAAAACATCATTTACCAATATCAGAATTGATAAAGCCGGCCGGATATTTAATTATTCTGTATTTTTAACCATTGTCATTTTTAAAGAACATATCTCATAACTCATTATCCGACAAGGAACTGGCGACCCTATATAAAGAATCGGGAGATATGGCCATACTTGGAGAATTGTACCAACGATATATGGATCTGGTTTATGGAGTTTGTCTTAAATACTTCAAAGAACCTGAAACAGCAAAGGATAGTGTGATGTTGATCTTTGAAGAACTGGTTTTGAAATTAAGAAAACATGATGTAGAGAATTTTAAGCCCTGGCTGCACCAGGTAGCCAAAAACCATTGTTTGATGCAACTAAGAACACCTAAAAAATTAAAAACTGTAGAGTTCAAGCATGAAATTGTGCAATCAGAAGACAATGTGCATCTGAATGGTGTGCTTGAAAAAGAAGAGAATTTTAAGAAATTGGAGCATTGTTTGGGTACTTTGACGGATGAACAAAGGGATGCAGTAAAACTTTTCTACCTGGATGGGAAATGTTATAATGAAATAGTTGAAATAACCGGTCAGGAGTGGAACCAGGTAAGAAGTTTTATCCAGAATGGAAGAAGAAATTTGAAAATATGTATGGAGAATATGGAAACAAAAGTTGAGAACGATTAATAGTATTTGTAATAAATAAATGGCGACAGATAAAAATATAAAACAATTTACCGCAGTTGATATTGAAAAATATCACAAGGGATTGCTATCTCAAAAAGAAATGCATGATCTGGAAAAAGCGGCATTGGATGATCCTTTTCTGGCCGATGCTTTAGAAGGTTACACGACACCCGGTGTAAATGTTGCAACAGATATGGAATATCTCAAAAAAAGATTATCAGAAAGAGTTGATAATAAAAAAGTGATCCCTCTAAGTACTGGCAGAACAAATTATTACAGATTTCTAAGAGTGGCGGCTATGCTGGTATTTGTTGCAGGTGCTGCATTTCTTATTTATCAGTTTGGATTTAATAATAATAATTCAAATGAAATTGCTCAGGCAGAGCCAACCAAAAATGTTGAAAAAAGCATACCTGACTCATTATCTGAAGCAATAACCACGGAATCTGAACCTTCTGCTGAAGTAAAATCTATTTTAGAAACGAAAGATGAAAAAAATATTATTACAACAAATAATAATTCTTCCGGTGGAACAATTGGTAACAATAATGTAAAAGAGAAAGCCATTAGCGCCACTCCAAAAAACAATGCAATAGTTAGTGTATCTCCTGACATTTCTCCAGCACCATCAAAAAATGATGATGTCTCAAAAAAAACCGGCATAGTAACAGAAAAAAAAGCGATTGTTTTAGATGAAGCAAAAGATCTTACAAAAGCAAAACAAGAGAATGCAGAAATAATCACAGATGACAAAATCACTGATAAACAATTAGCTGGAATAAGTAAAACAAACAGAGCCGTTGCTGCCAGTAAAAAAGCAGAAGAACAAAATGGAATAAATAAAGCTGCAAATATTTATCGCGGAAGAGTTACAGATGAAAACAATGTAGGTGTTCCATTCGCCAATGTCACCAATTTAAATGCTAACACATCCACTTATACTGATGCAAATGGATATTTCAGTCTCAATTATCCAGATTCTTTATTAAATGTGCAGATAAGCTCAATTGGTTTTGAAAATAATAATGTGCAATTAAAAAACACAACAATTGATAATACTATTGTACTACAAGAAAATCAAAATAAATTGTCTGAAGTAGTAGTGGTTGGTTATAATTCTAAAAAGAGATCTGCCAAAAAAGAAGAATCTTTTAAAGTAGAAGAAAATGAACCAATAGATGGATGGGGCAATTATGATCTATACCTTACTAATAATATACAATTACCAAAAGATTATAAATCAATCTCAGATCAAAAAGATATAGTACAACTTTCATTTGAAGTAAATAAAAAAGGACAGCCAATTAATATAAAAATTGAAAAATCGCTTTGTAATTCTTGTGACATTGAAGCAATCCGTCTTTTAAAAGTTGGACCGAAGTGGATAAGGAATACGAAAAATAGCCGAACTACAGTTTCAATCCCTTTCTGACATTATATTTACCACTTATAACGCCATACAACAAACCGTATTTTGCATTAAAGCATTTCGTTTTGAAATTCATACCTTAGCAATCTCAAAAAATGCTTTAGCTTAATAAACCAACAATATTTTAGCAAATACAAAGCAACTTTTAATAATTAAAAAAAATGTTTATGAAAAGATTATTTATTACAGCCATTGCTGCTTTTAGTTTACTGATCGCAGAAGCACAATTAAAAACCCCAGCACCAAGTCCGACTCAAACTACTAAGCAGGACTTTGGGCTATCATCAATTGAACTTTCTTATTCCCGTCCCGCAGTAAAAGGCAGAACAATTTTTGGAGATCTTGTTCCTTATGGAAAAGTATGGCGTACCGGAGCGAACAGTGCTACTACTATAACTTTCGGAGATGATGTAATGATTGGCGGAACAAAAGTAAAAGCAGGAAAATATGGCTTATTAACTATTCCGGAAAAAGATGAATGGACGATCATCATCAGCAAACAAACTGATGTAACAAGCCCTTCTGCATATAAGGAAGATCAGGATGTAGTAAGAGTAAAAGCAAAAACAGGTACCATGGGTTTTCCTGTAGAATCATTTAGTATCATGTTTAATAACATAACCCCAAATTCATGCGAATTATTTATGGCATGGGCTGAAACAATTGTAAGTGTGCCAATTACAACAGATGTTGAATCAAAAGTAATGGCACAAATTGATGAATTGATGAATAAAGACAATCGTCCTTATTTTAATGCTGCCATGTATTATATGGATAACGGTAAAGATCTGAAGCAGGCATTAACATGGTTTGATAAGGCTGTAGAAGCACAACCAAATGCTTTTTGGGTACAACACCAGAGAGCTAATTGTCTTGCCAAACTAGGCAAGAAAGAGGAAGCAAAAGCTGCTGCAGAAAAATCTAAAGCTTTAGCTGCTGCTGCCAAAAATGATGATTATGTAAAATTGAATGACAAGTTATTAGCAGAACTTAAAAAATAATATTTTAAAATAGCAGAAAAGAAGCCTTGCCTAACCAGCAGGGCTTTCTTTTTTATTGATGATATTATTAAGTAGTAATGAAAAAAGAATAACGCCAAATGCACCGATTGGATTTAACCACAAAAAGCCCATTTTAAATATTCCCAGCTTAGTTAATATAAATACAGTCAGCACTATTACCTCAGCAAACAATGCCGCCCAAAAAACAACATTTCCATTCCTGATTTTTTTAAAAATAAAAGCAACTAAAAAGACACCCAGAATTACTCCATAGAATAATGACCCCAAAACATTCACAGCTTCTATAAGGCTGTTACCTACATTATATGTAAACATTGCAACTATTATACAGAATATGCCCCATGCCAATGTATACTTCTTTGAAAGCAAATACTCCTGCTCTCCGGTCTCTTCTTTTTTTGTAAATCTTCTGTGAAAGTCGATCATAGTACAAGATGCCAATGAATTGATAGCCGCAGCAATACTTCCCCATGATGCAAGGAAAATTATTGCGATCAATAACCCAACAAGTCCAACTGGAAGATTATCAACAACAAAACGAAGAAAAATATAATTAGTATCATTATTATCTCCATTAACTTCTTTCGTATTCAACCAACCCTTTACTGAATTACGCAAACTGTCTGATTGCTTTTGAAGATTCTCCAGTGTCGCCATAGAATTATCCTCACCCACCCTATCATTAATATCTGTAGCTGCAGAATATTCAACAACAGCTTTTTGCTTTAATACAGTGATCGCTTCATATTGCTTTGTAGCTATTGAAAGTGAATCTTTATAACTGGAAGATTCCAGCTTCTTAAGTTGAACATCATTAAAGAATATAGGAGCTTTATTAAATTGATAAAATGAAAATACCAATACACCAATCAATAGAATTCCAAATTGCATGGGCACTTTCACAAATCCATTCATCAATAACCCCATACGGGATTGCTTTAATGACTTAGCAGTAAGATAACGGCCTACTTGTGATTGGTCTGTTCCGAAATAAGAGAGTGCAAGGAAAAATCCTCCAATTAATCCACTGAACAAATTATACTGATCGCTCCAGTTAAATTTACCGTTTTCAAATCCGGTAGTAATAACATTCAGCTTCCCCATTTTTCCACTTACTTTCAACGCATCAGTGAAACTTACATTTTCGGGTAGCATATTCACAACCATATAGGCTGCCAGAAACATACCAGTAAAAATGATGATTAATTGTAATTGCTGTGTATATGCCACAGCCTTGGCACCTCCACTCATGGTATAGATGATGAGCAACCCTCCCATTAAAATATTTGTGTAATAAATATTCCACCCAAATAATGATGAAAGGATAATAGAAGGAGCAAATACACTGATACCAGTGGATAATCCTCTCTGCAACAAAAATAAAAATGAGGTCAGTGTTCGGGTCTTACTGTCAAACCTGTTTTCCAGGTATTCATAAGCAGTGTAAACTTTTAACCTGCTGAAAATTGGTACGAAAAAGATACAGATAACAATCATTGCCAGCGGAAGTCCAAAATAATATTGCACAAACCGCATACCATCAGTATATGCCTGCCCGGGAGCAGAAAGAAAGGTAATGGCACTGGCCTGAGTACCCATAATACTTAATAATACTAATCCCCATGGTAAACTGCGATTTGATAAAAAATAACCATCCAGATTACGGGTAGTACGGCTTTTATATAAGCCATAAGAAATAATGCAAAGCAATGTTCCAACCAGTACTATCCAATCTACCTGGCTCATGCATATTGTTTAGTAAAAAAATAAAATAACACTATCAGCAAGACAAGGAAAAGCATTAGCGAAATATACCAGCCTTTCCAGCTTTTAAAAAATGGCGCCTTATCGTTATCAGATTCCTGCATAATTTATTTTCGGGTTGTTCTCAGCCATCCTGTAAAAACAATAATAATACCCAGAACAAGGCCAATCATTATTCCTACTCTAACTTTTTTAATTAAAAATCCGATCACTAATCCCAGAATTATTGCAAATAGAAATGCCATCTCTCCTCTTCTAACATCTGGTTTATTTTGCTCCCCCATTAAAATCCTTTTTTCTTATTTAATGCAATCAAATTTGCCAGTAAACGATAGGCTCCTGATACACCGGCAGGTAATTCTCTGAAAAAAACTATTCCTGTATAGGTAAAGTAACCCTTACCATGCTTTGCAATGATCAAACTTCCTTCATCCGGTTTTTCTCCGGGATCATTCATTGAAAAGATAGTTTCGAATTTATTTTTATCCCAATTACCTGCATGATAAATACTTCTTTCCTGAATCCATCCTTTAAAATCATCACCGGTTATTTTATTGGGAAAGTTTAATACCTGGTGCTGCGGTTTCAAAAAGGTAACAGCCGCATTTTCATTCGTAACCCTGGTTCTGGAAATAGAAAAATTATAAGGGCCAATCTTTGAAGAAACATTACTGATAAAATTACTGGTGTTGTATTGTACAATTAAATTTCCTCCATCTTCAACATACTTCATCAGCTTATTATAATACTTACTCATCCAATCATTCGTATTATATGTTCTTACCCCTGTGATTATTGCATCAAACCTGTCAAGGCCATTTCTGGAAAGTTCTTTTTCTGATAACAATGTTACTTCATAACCCATTTGTTCCAATGCCTCCGGAACTTTATCACCTGCCCCTACAATGTATCCAATTTTCTTATTATAAGTTTTTACATCGATCTTTTTAAACTCCACTTCTGGTGCTACCAGATAATTAATATAAGGAATATGATTATACTTAATTTCCTTTAACTCGCTGGTGCTATAATAATTCATGTTATTATCTTTTGCCAAAAACCGGATACTTGTTGATGTGTCTGATTCTATTTTATATCCAACATTAATTGACTGGTCTCTGGCTGTCATTTCAACAGATGCAATATTGAATTTTACAGCAGGATCAGACTTATTATTCCGTAAAAAGTAATCAGTATAAGGGATAGCTACGATATTATTTTTTTTATTTTGAATTTGTAAATCGCCTTCAAATTTTTGATCCTTATTAATTACAATACGTAAAGCCGGTTCACTTTTCAACAACATGGAAGGAATAACAACTAAAGGTTCATACAACTCTCCTCTTACAGGATCGGTGAACTTATACTTCACAGCTTTTGTAAAATAAAAATTTTGCCCTTCCACTTTTACCAGAAAAAAAGCAAGAAATGCAGCATCTACACCAGCCTGTCCTATTTTCTGCTGATCATTTACATTAAAATACCCTTGCTCCATTTTGTTTTCAAGCCAATATGGTTGTGTAATCTTTTTAGACGCAGGCACAAAAATATTTTTTGAGAAATTAAGATTCATGTTTTTACGTAATGGCTGGATTAAACTAGAATCAAAATAGTCCACTTTAATTTTTAATATTTCAGATGAAGTGCCAAGCCGGTTATTGATTGAAAAATTAATTTTCACAGAATCCGTTTGCACCGCATATTGTTCATTGGATGTTGCCTCAATAAACAAGCCACTACATTGTTCAATTAAATCCTGTACCTCAAACATTTTTTTGAATCGCCAATTTCCTTCAGGCAACGCTTCAATGGAATGATATAAACTCACAAGACCTTTCACTGATTTTTCAGGATGTAAAAGGTCAAATGAATTAGCAATATCATTGATCATTTTTTCAATTACAGCACCACCGGCTAGCTTACCCCATGTCAAATCAACGCCATCCAATAAATCATTAGCAGGTTGATCACCTTTTGTAGCGTTGAAATATTCTAATTGTACACCTCTTGATGCAGGCACACCAAACCCCTGGCTCTTATGTTGACTTCTACTTTCAGCCGCAATTTCACCATAACTTTTACCTAATAAAGGATTATATCCACCTACATCAATTTTCAATTGGTCATCCCTTGTTGTATTTGTACCACCAAAATTGAAAGTATTCCATAGAACTCTTTTAGCTTGCCAGATTTTTACAAATTTTAATTGTTCCGGAAAACGATTGGGATTAGCAGCCGCTTCAAATGCTTCATTGGCTAAAATACCTGAAGCAGTATGATGACCATGGCCTCCCTCACCGGTTGTCGGAAATCGGGTTACAATAATATCTGGTTGAAATTTCCTTATCACCCAAACAACATCACTTAATATTTTTTCTTTATCCCATTTGTCAAAAGTCTCTTCCGGTGTTTTTGAATAACCAAAATCATAAGCCCTTGTAAAGTACTGCTCCCCTCCATCGGTTCTCCTAGCTGACATTAATTCCTGTGTTCTTATTAATCCTAATTCAACTCCTTGCTCGTCACCAATTAAATTTTGGCCGCCATCTCCTCTCGTCATAGATAGATACCCGGTACGAAGCATTCTATCTTTGGATAGATAAGCAATCAACCTTGTATTCTCATCATCAGGATGTGCTGCAACATATAATACAGAACCTAATACATTTAGTTTTCGAATTGCGAGGTACATATCTGCAGAAGTCCAACTGGGAGGAGCTTGTGCAATACTCAGAAAAGGAAGAATAGAATAAAGTATTATTTGCACCAATTTTTTCATACTAAAAAGATTATTCAGCGAATATACTGTTTGTTGAAAAAGAAGCCGGACCGTTTACATAAAATAAGGCTGAATTTAACATCATCATCATCCTTGATCATATTACCATAATAAGACTACAGACCAACGAAAAAAACGGCATTGCAAAATAGCAACTTTCCATTCTCCCAGAAATTACGGAACATCACATTATCTGTTAGATAAGTTAAAGAACCATTTCCCAATTGCTGTACTCCAAATATCAAACCATCGTGTAATTTATCCTTAAGCTTTGAGCCTACAAATCCGGTAACCTGTTTGTCTTTTTTTATAACACCAACATTCCAGCCATCTTTAATAAATTCATACACATGATCATCCATTTTTAATGTATAATAATAATCAGGATAGCCATAAGCCAATGGATGTGTATTATCAATTTCTACTTTATAAATTGCCCCCGGAGTAATATTGGGTATGTAATCCCTTTCCCTGTCTTGAAATTTTTTCAATATATCATAAGAAACTTTTTCTTCTCCTTCACTTTTCCCGCTGCTATCGCCTGATCCTTTCTCTTTGATACCAAACTCTGCTTTTGCCAGAGCATGAACCCCACTTTCCAAGGCTACTACTCTCCCACCTTTAATTATCCAATTCTTAAATATTTCGGTTTTATTTTTATCACCTAAAAAATCATAGTTTCCATCAGGCATTATCAACACATCAATTTCACTCCAGTTGATGCCCATAATATCATTCAGGTTAATTAGAGTAAGTGGATACTCAATTTGCTTATCAAAGAAATGCCAGATCTCGCCTGCTGCATTTGAGTTTATTCCTTTCCCTGTTAACAAAGCAACCTTTGGAGCTTTAAATGCATGAACTTTTGAGCTCCCAAAATCATATCCTTTATCTACAAACCCGGTCTTTACAGAAAACAACTGAACGTTATTTTTTGTAGCAATATCCTTTACAACTGAAAATAAATTATCACCAAATGATTTATTTGTAGTTTTTAAAATAATGATCGCTCCACTTCCAAATTTATTTCCATTTACTTCAAACGGATTTTCGGCATAGCGAAGCGTAATTCCTTTTTGTAAAAGCTGGCATGCAGTTTTAACAGTATTTATACCCATCCATGGCATTACATACCCATAGGTAGTTTCTTCATTTATTATTTGCTGCTTTTTCAATTCACTATTTCCACTAATTTTTTCCCGGCTTGCAAAGGCATCTAAACCGTATACATAAGGCAGTGACCATGCTGTAATATCGTAAGTAACTGAATCAACCAATTTGCTTTTTGGCTCGAATAGCACCTTGACCATATTTGATCTTGATTGTAATGCACTAATCACAATATCATTTGAAAATGAAAAAGATTCTTCTTTACCTGTATTATAATTATATCCTTTACCTGTACCTGCTCCTAAGCTGTATTGAATGCCATTTTTATTCAGCAAATCCAGAAATGCACTGATCCTTTCTTTATCCTTTGCATTATTTCGTATTACATAAGATTTATATTCTCCTACACCTGTCGTTAATGCATCATTGAAGTATTTGCTGAATTCCTTAATGAGTTTTGAAGCATTAACTGATGAAATCTCAATGGTACTCAATGAGGTTGTAAAATGATGGTTGGCCCTGTCAAGCAATGTTAACGTATCACCATCTGCTTTAATAACTGTACTTCCTGCAGTGCTATGGCCTGCTTGTTCATATGTCATCCCGATTGCACCATTAAAGGTAGGCCAGGTGTCACCATATGAAGGATAGAAAAGATCAAATATTTCTTTTGTAAAATAGAGCCAGTTATTTGCATCAAAATATTTTGCATGATTACGGCCAATAGTGGTCTGGAAATCCCGCTGCCAGGGAGTTATCACTTCATGAAATGGTTGTGCTGCCGGAGCAAAATAATATGGATTATTAATATACTGCTCATGAAAATCAACATGCACCTGCGGCATCCATTGATTATAGATCTTTATTCTTTGTTGGCTTTCTACTTGTGTTTGCCAGGCCCAATCCCTGTTTAAATCAAAATTATAATGATTGGTCCTTCCTCCTGGCCATGGTTCATTATGTTCTCTTGCAATCATATCCGGATTTGCATTTTTACCAACAATAGATGTAAACCAGTTTACATACCGGTCTCTGCCATCAGGATTAATACATGGATCAATAATTACAACTGTATTCTTTAACCATTCTTTTGTTTTTGTATTGGCGGGATCGACTAATGCCCAAATGGTCATCATAGCAGCTTCCGAACTTGAAGTTTCGTTTCCATGCACATTATAGCTTAACCAGACGATTGTTGGAGTATTATCTTGCTCTGCTTTTAAATTGTCTTTCACAAGTCCGGCTAAACGTAAATTATTAAGCCGTATCTGATCCAGGTTTTTGATATTTTCTGGAGTAGAAACAAATGCCAAAAGCAAAGGACGGCCTTCATTCGTTTCTCCATATTGTTGCAGTTTCATCACAGCAGGAGCATAGGCTGCAACATGATTAAAATAATTGACAATTTTCCAATGAGGCGTATACCTGCTGCCAATTTTATAACCCAGAAAATCTTCCGGTGATTTTAATTGAGCAGAAACCTGTTGAAATGAAAAAATCAGCAACAAAAAGATTATACGTTTCATATAAATTAATTAATCCGTTGAAGATATATTTTTATACGCAAAATGCCATATTGATAAATACAAAAAAGGTTGCCTGTATAAACAAACAACCTTTTATTTTTTCCAAAACTAAAATTAAAGTTCAAAACCTATCCTCGCAAAAATATATCGCCCATTAAATCCAAATTGTTGTGATCTTCTTGAATATAGAAACTGTGCTGACCCCTGGTTTCCGGGAATATTCATATCCGGATAAGTATCAAAAATATTATTAGCACCAATGGATAATCTGAAAGCTTTGCTGAATGCATATGACAAAGTAAGATCTGTTATGACTTTGCCTGAAAACTCTTGTTGATTGGCAATTGTATTTGTTGCTTCGGTTACGGGTCCGAAATAAACATTTCTCAGAAAAACTGAAAATTTATTCCTTGTATAATTAAAAGATAGATTGATCTTTCTTCTTGGTACAGCTCTTTCTAAAAATATCAATGAAGTGGAATCAAAATAAATACTTTCTAGACCTGCTAATTCTGCTGATGTTTTTACATTTCCAACTTTTTCAGTTTTTGAGAATGTACCTGATAGGTCAGTTGTTAATCTACCTAAACCCAAATTTAATTTATGAGTAATAACTACATCTATCCCTTTTGATTTGGTATCAATTGCATTCGCAAAAAAAGTAGCTCCGGTTGCGTTTGCCTGTGAAAACAATTGCGTTAATTCTGCAACCTGTGCAGGTGTTCTACCTGAACTTGGCCTGAATGTACCCGTAAGTATTACCCTGTCATCAATATTCACCTGGTATGCATCTAAAGTAATGCTAAGGTTTGCACTCGGAACTCTTCCGGTAAACCCAAGACTAACACTACTTGAAGTTTCTTCCTCCAATTTCGGTATACCTAAAATTCTGGCGATACGGGAGGTATTGGAAAAAGTACCAACTTCATTAGGTATGCCATTTACAAATAATGTAGAGGTAGAGTTAAAATATATTTGAGGCAATGAAGGTGCCCTGAATCCTGTACTGACAGCACCCCTGATACTCCAATTATTATTTACTTTGTAACGTGACGCCAATTTAAAATTGATAGTAGAACCGAAGTCGCTATAATTTTCATACCGCACTGCTCCATCTACCATAAAAGCCCTGCTGAAATCCAGTTCACCATCAATATAAGCGGCCATACTATTTCTGTATTGATTTAATTCATTTGTTTTAGCAAAACCCGGAAATACCTGTGCTCCACCCGGCCTTACCCTGTTAAAGAAATCTTTTGTCTGAGAAGCAGAAGGTGTAAGTGGAGTAGTAACTTGTCCGTTAATATCATAAGATGCATATGAATTTTCAGATCCGGCAAATATTTTATAATTCTCTACTCTGAATTCAGCACCCATTGCTAAATTAAAACCACTTGCAATTGCATTAAACTTTCGGCTCAGATCAAAGTTGGATGTGTTTTGTGAAAAAGAAAATCCTCCTGCATAAAACTCAAATGGCGTTGCATTTCCTAATGTTGCATTATTGGTATTTGTGATATTATAATCCATTCTGTTACGTCCGAATGTATTACTTAAGTCTGCAGACCATTCACCAAGATTGCCTCTGATTCCTACTGAAACAGATTGATCGTTAACCGTTGTATTTATTTCTGGTAAAAATCCATCAGGATATGCCGGCGAGTACGTACGTTCCTGATTGGGAAAACGATAGAACCCTGCAGCATTTCCCGATCTTGAACTAATTCCACTAAACGCATAAAACTCTCCTCCCTTTTCAAACGGGACACTCATATTCATAAAGAATTTTCCACCCCTCAATGCAGACTGACCAACCCGCATATTGAAATCAGTTCTTTGCTTACCCCTTATTGCCAGTTCCTGCGAAGACACATCACCAAATAATGAGCCAATAGTTGAAGCATTCGTACTTCTTAAATTAGCTTCCGGAGCACTCAAAATATCAGTTTTTTGCTGCGTACTTAAATAAGGTAATTGCTGAGCGAAATTTCTGATCTGTGAAATAGTTAATGTGCTGACATCAGCCCCAGTTGCTGATGCCACTCTTTCAATACCATTATAAATATTATATATAGTGCCGCTGTATTCTTTCATCCGACTTGTCCAGTCTCTGTTTTCAAATTCACCGGTAAAATTCAAATACCCACCATTTTGACTTATCGGTAATCCATAGTTTAAAGACATAGTATATGTATCGCCATCTAAACCCCCGGTAAGAAAATTAGATCCTTTAGATGCAAATGCACCAGCTGTTAAATTTCCAGTAAGACTTGATGTTGTTCTTTTCAGAACAATATTGATAACACCTGCTATAGCATCAGAACCATATTGTGCAGCTGCACCATCACGAAGAATTTCAATTCGTTCGATAGCAGAAGCGGGTATGGCATTCAAATCTGTTCCTACATTACCTCTTCCAAATGTTCCATTTACATTTATTAAAGATGAGTTATGTCGCCTTTTTCCATTAACCAATACCAACACCTGATCAGGACCTAAACCCCTAAGTGATGCAGGATCTATATGGTCTGTACCATCAGAAATCGTTTGAGTGTTAGATGAAAATGACGGTGCGACAAAATTTAAGATCTGATTTATAGAAACTTGTGCAGTTTGTTTTAGTTGTGCTGAGATATCAATTATATCAACAGGTACAGGAGATTCTATTTTACTTCTGCCACCAGATCGGGTACCAACAACAACCACCTGGTCAAGTGCTCCCATATCCTGTAAAACAAAATTTAGTTCTGCAATGGCACCGGGTGTTATGCTAATCTTTTTTTCTAAATTACTTTTCCCAACAAAGGTGGCAATAATTGAATAAGAACCTGCAGGTAATTGAAACCTGTAAGTCCCATCATCATTAACAATAGTACCGATTGATTTACCACTTACAACTACTGATGCATCAGGCAATATGTTTCCATTAGCATCTTTTACAGTACCCTGTACAGTTCCATTTTGCGCAGCTGTACCCATAGAGAATATGAATAAGAAAACAAAAAAAAGGAACAATTTATCACTTAAAAAGTGGAAATATTTTTTCATATAATTTAGTTTAGTTTTGGTTCCAAAGACGGTTTTTTTCTACCTTACCAACCAAATTTTACGATTTTTTTCTCTTATAATAAAATTTATAAATGCTGAAACGATCATTTACAATCCTTTTACTAGCTCCAATCATTTTCTTTGCAAATAGTTGTAGTAGTAGTAAGAACTTATCAACATCATCAATTGATCCGTATAAATCTACAATTTCCAAAAAAGTAATTGCAGAAAATGGTGCTGTTGTTTCTGCTCATCCTTTAGCCAGTAAAACAGGTGTAGCAATATTAAAATTGGGAGGTAATGCTATAGATGCTGCAATTGCTACTCAACTGGCCCTGGCAGTTGTATATCCCAATGCTGGAAATATTGGTGGTGGTGGTTTTTTAGTTGGTCGGCTAAGTAATGGCGAATTAATATCTATCGACTACCGTGAAAAAGCACCCGGAAATGCCTTTAGGGATATGTATATTGATAGTACAGGAAAAGCAAGAACTGATATAAGTCAGAATGGTCAATTGGCAGGAGGTGTTCCAGGAACTATTGCAGGATTATTCACTTCATACCAGTATGCAAAACTTCCATTTGCAAAACTGATCCAACCGGCAATTGATCTGGCAGAAAAAGGATTTGTAATTACTGATCGGGAAGCAAGATCATTTAACA
>JAHEMN010000038.1 GCA_024643645.1 Chitinophagaceae bacterium
TTTCTTCCAATGCACTTTGCATATTTCCAAAATCAGTAAAGCCACAACGAATCACTAATATATCTTCTCCGTTTTCACCGGTGCCTTCGCCTAATTCCTGTAAACCGAAATCAATAAGCTCCAGTTCCAATTCTTCAGCATTTAATCCTTCTGGATTTAATTTGAATACACCCAACTTATTAAACTGAAAAGCTACACTGCCGCTATTACCCATAGAGCCATGTCCTTTGGTAAAATGCGACTTTACATTGGCAACTGTTCTTACATGATTATCTGTTGCAGTCTCCACTAAAATGGCTACACCATGTGGTGCATAACCTTCATATAGTATCTCATCATAATTTACTAATTCCTTGCCCTGTGCTCTTTTGATTGCCGCTTCCACACGGTCTTTAGGCATTCCCACACTTCTTGCATTCTGAAAACAACGACGAAGGGCTGCATTGGAGTTAGGATCTGCTCCGCCGGCTTTTACTGCAATAACAATTTCTTTACCAATACGGGTAAAGTTCTTTGCCATTTTGTCCCAGCGGGCAAACATCGATGATTTACGTACTTCAAAAATTCTTCCCATTCTTTTAATTAATTAGTAATTGAATTTCCGTCGAAGTATAGCATGGACGGGTTGCAAATTTAAGGCAATAGGTGTAAAAGAAAAACCGTTCCTGTTTATACTTAAGCTAAGTCAACAGGAACGGTTTATAAATTAATCGCTTATTAAATTAATGGTGGAATATCCTCTGGAATTTCATGTTTATCGTCCGGTGGGTATTTGTCCGGATTTCTCATTTTACTGTTGTTTTTTCCGTAAACGAAATAAATGAGAAGGCCAATTCCAAGCCATATAGCTAGTCGTAACCAACTTTCTACTGGCAATGCATACATCAGGTAAACACAAACTATTATACCCATGATTGGTACAAAAGGTACGAGTGGTGTTCTGAATGCTCTTTTGAGATCGGGCATTTTTTTACGCATCACCATTACTCCAATACAAACAAGAACAAATGCAAATAGAGTTCCTATACTAACCATATGTCCCAGATCTGAAATAGGTACAAAACCAGCAAATATGCTTACAAAAACCATAAAGAACATATTTGTCTTAAATGGAGTTCTGAATTTTTTATGAATTTGTCCGAAGAATTTTGGTAACAAACCATCTTTACTCATTGAATAGAACACCCTGCTTTGGCCTAAAAGCATTACCAGCATTACTGAAGTATAGCCAGCTAAGATTGCAATGATCAAAGCAGTTTGTAAAAAATCGTAGCCTGTTTGCGCAAAGGCAGTTGCAGCAGGTTTAGCATCGCCGGCAAATTCCTTATAGTTTACCAGACCAGTCATTACATGGGCAAATAGTATATATAATATGGTACAAACTAAAAGTGAACCTAATATACCAATGGGCATACCTTTTTTCGGATTTTTTGCTTCCTGTGCAGCAGTTGAAACAGCATCAAAACCTATAAAGGCAAAAAATACAACTGCAGCTCCGGTAGCAATTCCTGTCCATCCAAAGTTTTCAAATTTACCAGTGTTAGCAGGTATGTATGGATCATAATTGGCAGGATCTATATGGCTCCATCCAAGTAAAATGAACATTATAACAACCATCACCTTCAGCACAACTAAAATGTTATTGATCCTTGAAGATTCCTGGGTGCCTCTTATCAATAATGCAGATAATAATACAACGATAATGATAGCGGGTAGATTTAAGATACCGCTCTCATATAAGGTGCCATCACTCAGTTTTACTGATTCCCATGGTGAACATACCAGCATTTTTGGTAAGTGTATATTGAAGCTGGAAAGCAGTTCCAGTAAATATCTTGACCAGCTTACAGCAACAGTTGCAGCACCCACTGCATATTCCAATACCAGATCCCATCCAATGATCCAGGCAATAAATTCTCCCATTGTAGCATATGAATAGGTGTATGCACTACCTGCTACTGGTATCATTGAAGCAAACTCAGCATAACATAAACCTGCAAAGGCACAACCAACTGCAGCAAGAATAAATGAAATAGTTACTGCAGGGCCTGCATTTTCAGCAGCAGCGATTCCTGTTAATGAGAATAATCCGGCACCAATAATTGCACCGATACCCAATGCTAACAGGGATCTGGAATTCAACGTTCTTTTTAAAGTATGTTCACCTGTTTCTTCAGCTTCTTTTGTTAGAGAAGCCATTGATTTTCTGATAAATAAACTCATTGCAAGTTGTTATTTAGTTGAATTATTTTTTTCTCGATTCTTTAATAGCTTTTAAATACCTGCTCATTTCTTCTTTTACTTTCGGGAACAGGAACAACAAACCTATCATGTTTGGAAATACCATTGCCAGGATCATTGCATCTGAAAAATCTGTAACAGCCGATAAAGAAATTGAGGCTCCTATAACGACAAATGTCAGAAATAATAATTTGTAAGTGATATCTGCAATTTTACCTCTGCCAAAAAGAAATTTCCATGCCTGTAATCCATAATATGACCAACTTATCATAGTAGAGAAAGCAAAAAGAACAATAGCAACCGTCAATACATAAGAGAAATGTGGTATCACATCATTATATGCCAACGTTGTAAGATCTACTCCACTTGCAGATGCTCCGGTTGATTCAAGAATTACTGATCCTTTACCATCGCCACCATAGGGGAACATAATACCTTCTCTGTTAAATATTATTATGACCAATGCAGTCATTGTGCAAATAACCACTGTATCAATAAATGGTTCCAGTAATGCAACTACACCCTCCGATGCAGGATATTTTGTTTTAACAGCAGAGTGAGCAATAGAAGCAGAACCAGCTCCGGCTTCATTGGAGAATGCTGCTCTTTTGAATCCAACAATTAATACACCCATCAATCCACCCAAACCTGCTCTCGGAGAAAAAGCTTCATTGAATATCATTCCAAACGCATCATCAATAAAACTAAAGTGTGCAAATATGATGATCAAAGATGCTACTACATAAATGATCGCCATAATAGGAACGATCTTCTCAGTTACTGTTGCGATCTTCTTTATACCACCAATAATAACAATACCGGTAATTATGGCAAGAATAATACCTACAAAAAATCCTGCTGAAGAACTCTGGATGCCAGTCATTGCAACAATTTGTTGTGCAGCCTGGTTACTCTGAAATGCATTTCCGCCTCCTAATGAACCGCCAACACAAAGTATGGCAAACAACACAGCCAATACTTTACCAAAACCGGCCATATTAATTTCTTTGAACCCTCTGGTAAGATAATACATAGGTCCGCCATACACTACACCATTTTTATCAATATCCCTGTACTTAACACCTAATGTACATTCAACAAATTTGCTGCTCATTCCCAATAATCCACAAACGATCATCCAGAAAGTTGCACCTGGTCCTCCGATTGCTATAGCGATAGCAACACCTGCAATATTGCCCAGGCCTACTGTGCCTGATACTGCGGTTGCTAATGCCTGAAAGTGATTTACCTCGCCATGTTTCGATTCATCTTTGATGGTGTCTACAATATCACCTTCTGCAACATTTACATTTGCCGGAATTACATCAGGTGCATCTTTTTCAATATCGTCATGCTTTCCACGAACAACCTGTATGGCTAATCCAAAACGACGGATGTTTACAAATGAAAAATACAAAGTGAAAAATAATGCACCACAAACCAATAGTATAACTACTATAGGTACCTGCACACCGGCAAGGTTTACTGTATAGAAGACTATACTACTCCATGCATCAGTGATAGGTTGAAAACCTTCATTGATTCGCTGATCAAGTCCTTTTGATTCAGTTGGTGTGTCTTGTGCTATTGTTACTAATGGAAAAAGAAATAGAAAACTAAGGGCTAGTACTTTACGAATAGTTTTTGTCATTGGTTTTTGTATGTTTGAAGCGATTAAGTTATCTACTTATTTTAATTTACAGCAATAAACTTTAGTTTATTTTAAAATAAATATATCTGTGGTCAAAATTATTTACATTAATTCCACAAACGGGGATAAACATTACTGTAGCTGACTGATTCTACGATAAAAAGTCATAATTTCCCTTTGTCAGCCTTCTCCTGAATAATCTGAATCAATAAAATAACTTTTATGAGGAAAATCCCTTTATATGTAAAGATAATAGGAGGTATGTTATTTGGGGTGCTTTTTGCCATCGTTGCTATTCAATTTGATGGTGGAGTAAAGTTTACCAGGGATTGGATAAAACCCTTTGGTAATATATTCATCAATCTTTTAAAATTGATAGCTGTTCCTTTGATCCTGGCTTCTCTTGTAAAAGGGGTATCTGATCTGAAGGATATTTCCAAACTTTCAAAAATGGGCTTACGAACCATTACTTTTTACTTATTCACTACTGTTTTTGCAGTTTCATTGGGATTGGCAGCCGTCAATCTTGTTAATCCCGGTAAGTCAATTACGGAAGAAACCAGGAATACAATGCTATCCACTTATGGAGAGCAGGCAACTGAAAAACAAACCGAGGCGCATAAGCAAAAAGATTCAGGTCCATTAAAGTCGCTGGAAGATATAGTTCCGGAAAATATCATTGCCGCTACTTCATCTAATAAAATGATGTTGCAAGTAATTTTCTTTGCTTTATTTCTGGGTATTGCAATGATCACATTACCCGAAAAAAAGATATTGCCATTCAAAGAATTCTTCGACAGTTTTAATGAGATCATTCTGCGAATGATAGATATAATAATGAAAGGAGCACCTTTTGGCGTTTTTGCATTGATGGCAGCATTGGTGGCAGATTCACCGAGTTTCGAAATATTTAAAGCACTGGGAGCTTATGCTTTAACTGTGCTTGCGGGTTTATTGATTTTGATCTTTGTATTTTATCCAACGTTACTTTATCTGTTTACTAAAAGAGACCCTAGAAAATTTATTAAACAGATTTCGCCAGCACAGCTTTTAGCATTTTCAACTAGTTCCAGTGCAGCTACTTTACCCGTTACAATGGATGCTGTTGAAAACAGAGTAGGTGTAGATGATGAGGTGGCAAGTTTTGTATTACCGATCGGGGCTACTGTTAATATGGATGGTACTAGTTTGTACCAGGCCGTAGCTGCTGTGTTTATTGCACAGGCATTCGGGATGGATCTTTCATTAACAGCACAATTAGGTATCATTGTTACAGCTACTTTAGCTTCTATTGGTTCTGCAGCAGTGCCCAGTGCCGGAATGGTAATGCTTGTAATCGTATTAGCACAAGCAGGAATCCCTGAAGCGGGACTTGCATTGATCTTTGCAATCGACAGACCTTTGGATATGGTACGAACGGTAGCAAATGTTACCAGTGATTGTACAGTTTCAACAATTATAGCCAAATCATTGAACAAGTTGAATGATCCGAAGTAGCTGCAAAATTTTACATAGAAAAGGCTTGTACATCATATTTTATTGTTTTAATATGAAACATTAGCTTTGAGCACTTTAAAATTGTCTATGAATAAACGTTCTGTCGGTTTTGCAGCTCTGGTTTCGTTTACTATTATTGCTCTTCTTCATTTTCTTCATTATAGAGATTGGGTAAATTTTGATTCAGGATTTTTACAAATAATACGATGGGTTTTTATCGGGATATTAGTGGTGTATGCCTGGTATAAAAAATCATTGACAACCTGGATATTGGTTGCCATGGCAATTGGTGTTGAGATCGGACTTGATTTTCCGGCCTTTTCACAAAATCTTCAGTTCTTAAGTAAGATATTTTTAAGAATGGTGAAAACCATTGTAGCTCCATTATTATTTGCAACATTAGTAGTGGGAATTGCCAGCCATGCCAATCTGAAGCAGGTTGGACGAATGGGTTGGAAATCATTATTATACTTTGAAGTAGTAACAACTTTTGCATTGTTGATAGGTTTGGTATTTATTAATATCACCAAAGCAGGTGTAGGGATCAAAGTACCTGATAATTTACTTAAAGAGTTACCTACGGTTGTACCGAAAGGTTGGCAGGATCATATTATTGATATTTTTCCGGAGAATATTGTTAAATCTATTTTTGAAGGAAATGTATTGCCAATCGTTGTATTCAGTGTCATTTTTGGTATTGCTATGGCAATGTTGAATGAGCATAAGAAAAAACCATTGCTTGAATTTTCTGAGAGCCTTGCAGAAACGATGTTCAAATTCACCAATATTGTAATGTATTTTGCTCCCTTTGGTGTGGGTGCAGCTATCGCTGTAACAGTTGGGCATTTGGGAATTGATATATTGAAGAATTTATTGATGCTACTGGTCACATTATACCTGGCATTAATTACATTTTTATTAGTGGTGTTACTTCCAATAGCTTTATTTGCTGCAAAAATTCCACTCAAAAAATTCATTGAGGCTATTAAAGAGCCGGTATCTATCGCATTTGCTACAACCAGTTCTGACTCAGCATTACCAAAGGCTTTGGAGAATATGGAAAAGTTTGGTGTACCCCGTAAAATTGTTTCATTTGTAATACCAACCGGATATACATTTAATCTTGATGGAACAACTTTATATCTTTCATTAGCATCCATTTTTGTGGCACAAGCTGCTGGCATGGAATTGTCTTTTGGCCATCAGATAATTATTGGATTATCACTAATGCTGACCAGTAAAGGAGTAGCTGCTGTGCCAAGAGCATCGTTAGTTATTTTGATCGCAACTGCAAGTACTTTTAATTTTCCCTTATGGCCTATTATGGCAATTTATGGTATTGATGAATTGATGGATATGGCACGGACCTCAGTTAATGTAATTGGAAATACATTGGCAAGTTGTGTAATTGCCAGATGGGAGGGAGAGTTTGATGATGAAAAAGCTCTTGCCTTTTCAGAAGTTGAAGCAGATGCAATAAGAGATATTGATTCTACATTTTAATTTTAATCTTGATGTTTACTATATTATTAGATGCTTTTAATTGGACCAATCTTTTGCAACCGCAATTTTACATTGAGAATGGAGGTCTGTGGTTATTGCTTTTTGTCGTTTTTGCAGAAACCGGTTTATTTGTAGGGTTTTTTCTTCCAGGCGATTCTTTATTATTTGTAGCCGGAATATTTGCACATAAGATGGAAAAAGCAGGAGGGGAAGTAATGCCGGGTCTTGCACACCAGTTTCATAAATTAATCGGTTTGGGTAATATTCAGAACGAGTGGTTAGATCTATTTACATTGGTTGGATTAATTTCTCTGGCTGGTATAGCTGGAAATGCTATTGGTTATTTGACAGGGGAAAAAGTAGGTCCGGCTATGTACACATGGCGAGATCGTTTTTTCTTTAAGAAAAAATATTTAAGTCAGGCGCATGATTTTTTTGAAAAACATGGTCGTGTGGCAATTGTAGGAGCAAGGTTCTTGCCTTTTATAAGAACGTTTGT
Source organism: Chitinophagaceae bacterium (assembly GCA_024643645.1). GTDB lineage: Bacteria > Bacteroidota > Bacteroidia > Chitinophagales > Chitinophagaceae > JJ008. Next base: position 7,392 of record JAHEMN010000038.1, read on the forward strand.
TCCGATTGTAGCTGGGATAGTACAAATGGACAGAAAAAGATTTCATTTTTTTAATGTGATCGGTTCTTTTGCATGGGTTTTCATCATGATATTTGCAGGTTACTTTTTACAAAAATGGATACTATTTGAATTTGGATTTGATTTAAAAATGCATCTTGAGTTAATTGTGCTAGGTATAGTTTTGGTAACAACTGCACCGGTGCTTATAAAGGTTTTCTCATCGAATAATAATAAAAAGAAAAAGGACGATAAAATCTCATCAGGTTCAATCCACTAGCCGTATGAGCAATAAGCAATATGGTATCTTTTCTATAACAGTTATTGTGGCCGCTCTTGGTTACTTTGTAGATATTTATGATCTGTTATTATTCGCCATTATTCGGGTTGATAGCTTGCAATCGCTTGGTCTTTCACCGGAACAAATAAAAATAGAAGGAGAAGCCATCTTGCAATGGCAAATGGCTGGTCTAATGATTGGTGGCATTGTCGCAGGTATTATTGCTGATAAAAAAGGCAGGCTTAGTGTGCTGTTTGGGTCTATACTTTTTTATTCGCTGGCTAATATTGCAAATGGCATGGTAGATACGGTGGGCCAGTATAAAGTTATCCGCTTTCTTGCCGGACTTGGATTAGCAGGTGAACTGGGTGTAGGTATTACTTTGGTTTCTGAATTGATTACAAAAGAAAAAAGAGGTATAGCTACTTCGATGGTAGCAGGTATTGGATTAACCGGTGCTGTTGTAGCGTTTATAATGAAAAATAATTTCGACTGGCGTACCTGCTATTATATTGGTGGGGGATTGGGATTGTTATTGCTGATTCTCAGAGTTTCAGTTTTTGAATCTGGTATGTTCATGCAGGTTAAAAAGCAAAAAGTACAACTCGGTAATTTTTTTATGTTGTTTAATAAGTCTGAAAGATTCAAGAGATATTTAACGAGTATATTGATCGGATTGCCTACCTGGTTTGTGATAGGGGTGCTGGTCGCTTTTTCAAATGATTTTGGTAAAGCAATGGGTATAAAGGATAAAATTGATCCCGGTAAATCAATCATGTACGCTTATGTGGCAATTTCTATCGGAGATATATTGATAGGATTCATCAGCCAATGGCTGAAAAGCAGAAAGAGAGCTCTTTATCTTTTTTATTTTATTACTACAGTGTTCATGGTGTTATTTTTTACTATTCAGTGGAATGGATCTGCCGAAAAAATGTATTGGATTTGTGCAGGTATGGGATTTGGTACAGGCTTCTGGGCTATTTTTATAACGATGGGGGCAGAACAATTCGGAACCAACCTGAGAGCTACAGCTGCTACTACAATACCTAATATGGTAAGAGGTATGCTGGCAATTTTCATCCTTCCTTTGTTTCAATGGCTAAGAGGAATTGAAGGCGTTGGGTATGTAAATGGAGGGATATATGCCGGAATAATAATTATGATCATTACTATTGTGGCTGCAATAATGACAAAAGAAACATTCAATAAAGACCTGAACTTTGTAGAAGAATAATCTTTATAAAACGTATTTGATCTAACATGAAGTTTCTCATTATCCGTTTTTCATCTATTGGTGATATTGTACTTACTACTCCGGTTATACGGTGTCTGAAACAGCAAGTACCGGATGCTGAAGTTCATTTCCTTACCAGGAGTTCATATCGTCCGGTAATAGAACACAATCCTTATATCGATAAAATATATGTACTGGCCCATAGCTGGGAACTGATGATTGAAGAATTGCTGACAGAACACTATGATTATATTATAGACCTTCATCACAATACGAAAACCTTACGGGTAAAAAATGCTTTGAAAGTAAAGTCATTCTCTTTCTACAAATTAAATATTCAAAAATATATTCTTACAGCTTTCAAAATAAACCTGCTGCCAAAAGTTCATATTGTAGACAGGTATATGAAAACGGTAGCATCATTCGGAGTGAAGAATGACCAAGCTGGCTTGGATTATTTTATTAGCGCTGATGAAGAAACAACCCTCAATGATATACCAGCCTCGCATGGTGTGGGATATATTGCTTGTGTAATAGGCGCTGCATTGGGTACCAAGAAATGGCCTGTTCATAAATGGAAATCATTTTGCGAACAAATGGAGCATCCTATAATATTATTGGGCGGACCTGAAGATGCTGAGATCGGTAATGAAATTGCTACTATCGATGATGTAAAAATTTATAATGCCTGTGGTAAGTTTAAATTAAATGAAAGTGCTGACCTTGTAAAGAAAGCAAAGTTTGTGATCAGTAATGATACGGGATTAATGCACATTGCTGCTGCATTTAATAAACAGATCATATCTCTCTGGGGTAATACGATTCCGGAATTCGGAATGACGCCTTATTATGGTGATAAATCTGTGTCTGCTGTAATTCTTGAAACTAAAAAAATGTGGTGTCGTCCCTGCTCCAAAATAGGGTATAAAAAATGTCCGTTAGGGCACTTTAATTGTATGGAAAGAATAGAAGTTGAAACATTATTAAAAAAAACAAGGCAAAGAATTTAAAATTCTTTGCCTTTAAACAAAAAAGTGTAAAAATTTTTACGCAAATAAAATTGTAAGTAATGCAAATACAACAAAAAATCCACCAATAAGAATTCTTACTTGTACATCTTCGTTTTTAATAATTTGTCTAATTTTTTTCATAACCTGATTTTTAGTTTTCAAATAGATTTAGTAACCAGGTTTTCAAGGAGGCCGGAGTCGTTAGTTTTCAGAAGGCTTTGGGAAATTCGTTAGTTCAGGTGAAAGATAAAAATTATTATAAAATAATGCAAGTTTTTTTAACAGAATTTTAATTTTATCTAATAATTAATGATTTGGTAACATGATTTACAGATATAACAGTATAAAGCTTAGATATTCTTTTATGAGAATTATCGGATATAATTCTATTATTTGTACCATTCTTTTTGCTTTCATTATTCCTCTAAAGCTTAATTCTCAATCTGTTATCTCTAAAATTGATTCTTTTAGAATAAATAAAGACATCAAAATAACGATAGATCAACCTGTTGATATAAAACATTCCATAGAAACCATCATTACTTTTTATGCTTTGCCAAATGGTAACACTACTGAGCAAACGATGGGTAAGAAAATGAGTAAAGATGATGACTGGCATTTTGATATACAACATATAAGGGCACAAACTGATTTTATAAGAAATCAACTTAAGAATAAGAATTTCGTTGTGATCTATTTAGAAAATGATTATAAAAGTTGGCCGAGTTGGAAACAGAAGCACTCTGATTATAAAGAACGTATTCCCCATTTAATTGATTCATTAGCGGGAATTATGAATGGAAAACATAAAAGCATTTACCTGAATGGCCATAGCGGAGGCGGTAGTTTTATTTTTGGTTACCTGTCAGGGGTTTCTGCAATACCTTCTTCCATAAAGCGTATTAGTTTTCTTGATAGTGATTATGGATATGACAATAGCTATTATTCCAAAATCTACAAATGGCTTAAAAGTTCAAAAAAAGTATCGTTGAATGTTTTTGCTTACAATGATAGTATAGCATTATATAATGGTAAGCCATTTGTTTCTGCTACTGGTGGTACCTGGTATAGAAGTCATCTTTTTTTGGATCACCTGATGAAAGATTTTAGTTTCACCAGAAGCACAACTGATAGTTTAATAATATTTAAAAGTGATAATTCAAACATTCAGTTTTATTTTAAAGAAAATTTAGACAGAGGAATATATCATACACAACAAGTAGAACGTAACGGATTCATTCATTCAGTGCTGGCAGGTACTAAATGGGATTCAAAAAAATATTCCTACTATGGTGAGAGGGCTTATGAAGAGCTAATCAAATAATTTTGACTTACATAAATTTTTTCTGAAATAAAACGGGAAAGACCTTTTTCAGTTTAGCCTTTTTCTTATCGGATAAACTTTCATATTTATTTTCATACTTCTGTAAACTTAATTCAGTTAGTGCTCTTTGTTGTCCTTCTTTTATTTCTTTCAAAACTACATCAAGAACTATATCAGGCACCTTATTATTGGCTTTTGCCAGTAGTATTTTACTATACATCCTCCCGGTTCCCAAATAACTCTTAAAAAGTCGTTCCTGTATATATCTGGCCAGATCATCAATGAATATGGTATCACGACCTACGGACACAGTGCCTGTTTCATCAACCATTACCTGTATGATCTTTTCTTTGCTGTTGCTTGCATAAGTATAGCTATTTGTATAAAACAAACAAAAAAGTAGACTTGTATTAAATAAAAGCAGACGTAACATGTGGTAATGCTTGTGTCCTTAAAGTTAAAGTTCTTTATTAATAGTATATGTTGATTTCTTACTAAACAGTAATTTCACTGAGTTCGAGCCAGCGTAATTCCTTTTCATCCAATAGATCTGCTATTTCTCCAATTCTCTCTGAAAGTGTTTGTAATTCTTCAAATGGAGTAGTGCCGTTATTCAGTTTTTCTGTTACAGCTTCTTTTTCTTTGGTGAGTGTCTCAATTTCTTTTTCCAATAATTCAAACTCCCTTTTTTCTTTAAATGAAAGTTGCCGTTTTTTATTATCAGTATTTTTTTCTTCTTTTTTTATGGGTATTGCCGGTTCATCACTATTTTTTACAGTCAATTTTTCCGGAAGTGGAGTATTATTTGCAATCGCATCTCTGTATAGTGAATAATTTCCCGGAAAATCTTTTATGATACCGTTGCCTTCAAAAACAAACAGGTGATCAACGAGCCGGTCCATAAAGTATCGGTCATGCGAAACGATCAACAGGCAACCGGGATATTCACTTAAGAAATTTTCAAGTACTCCTAACGTTGGAAGATCCAGATCGTTGGTAGGTTCATCTAATATCAGAAAGTTGGGATTGCGGAAAAGGATTGATAATAAATGTAATCTTCTTTTTTCTCCGCCACTTAATTTGCTGATGAAAGTATATTGCTTGTCAGGATCAAATAAAAATAGTTGCAGAAACTGAGCAGCACTTAATGTGCCACCACTTGCTAATGGAAAATGCTCGGCAATATTCTTTACAAACTCTATTACCCGCATGTCGTTTTTAACTACAAGGCCTTGCTGCGAATAGTTTCCGAAAATAACAGTGTCGCCAATATTTACCTTGCCACTATCAGGTTGTTCAATTCCCTGCAGAATATTAATGAATGTAGACTTGCCGGCACCATTCTTTCCAATTATACCAATCCGTTCTCCTTTTTTAAATGTGTAATCAAATCCTTTTAATAATATCTTTTCACCGTAGCTTTTATATAGTTTTTTCAGTTCTACAATTTTACCTCCAAGTCTGTTCATCTTCATATCTAGCTGCAACTGTTCGTCTGCTATTTGTTCTTTTGCTTTCTTTTCAACTTCATAAAAATTATCCTGGCGGCTTTTACTTTTTGTAGTTCTTGCTTTTGGTTGCTTTCGCATCCATTCTAATTCTTTGCGGTATAAATTTTTTGCTTTGTCAATACTGGAAGCTTCACTTTCTATTCTTGCAGCTTTTTTCTCCAGGTAATTCTGATAGTCACCTTTATGTGTATATAAATTACTGCCTTCCATTTCCCATATTTCATCACATACTGCATCAAGGAAATACCTGTCGTGTGTTACTAAAAGTAATGTTACATTCTCTTTATCCAAATAGTGCTCAAGCCATTCTACCATTTCTACATCCAGGTGGTTGGTAGGCTCATCCATTATCAGTAGAACATGTTTGTGCTCAAAGCCTATATCAATTAGTGTTTTTGCGAGAGCAACTCTTTTACGTTGACCACCACTTAAAGTTTTAACCGGTTGATTAAGATGATGGATATTTAGTTTTCCAAGTACCTGTTTCACTTTAGTATCAAAATCCCAGGCACCCAGATCATCCATTTTAATGATAGCCTCACTTAATTTATCGACATCACCTTCTTCACTGGTTGCTTCAAATTCTTTGATGGCATTAATGATAGGATGGTTGTGATAAAAGATATTATCAAGAATAGTTTTTTCTTCATTAAAGATGGGTTCTTGTTCAAATAAAACGACATCCACATCTTTATTAATCCAGACTTTCCCGTTCTCAGGGGTTTCTAAACCAGCTAGTATCTTTAATAAAGTAGATTTTCCGGTACCATTTCTTGCTACCAAAGCAATTTTATCACCTTCTTCTATGTGAAACGTAATATTGGAGAACAGGGGTTGTATTCCATAGCTTTTTGATAAATTCTCAACTGAAACGTAATGCATTTTGCAAAGATAACTTAACCACCTGCCAAAAAGATAAGCAGGCAAAGAATAATTGTTATAGTAATAATAAAGAGTAGCGAATATTTTTCCCTCAGGTATTTTCTTTTGGCTTTATCCATAAATACTTCAATTTGTTTTGTATCAGGATCGCTATTTGCAGCCATTTTGTATAATTGGTCAATGATCTTTGCAGTATATTTTGTAGGTAATGCGTTTATGGTTTTAAGTGTAGTTTGGATAATTTGTGAATTGGCTTCAAGTTCATTGAATTTATTTACTTTGTCTATTGTATCATTTGATAATAGTTCTAGTATATATTGCTCTAATCCTTGTTTATCCATTCTGTAAATATCAAGTTTTGAAACATGTTTTTCCAGTTCCAGTATCTGTTTCAAAATATTTACCGGAGTGATGGCTACCTGATTTTTTCTTTTGCCAATACTCTGTTCATACCATCTTTGTTGCAGGTAAAAGTTCTTTTTAGCAGGGTTCGTTAATACTTCATATGCTTCTTTTATTTCATTGAACTGTGCAGTCGAATAAGGATCATCCTTGTTTTTATCAGGATGGAATTTTTGAGCAAGCTTTCTGAAGGATTTTTTTATTTCAGGAATGGAAGCGGAAGGTTCTATCTCAAGTATGGCATAATAATCTTTTAGGTGCATAGTAAATAAGTTCTACTTTAAATGCTTTCCAAAAAAATTGATCGTTCGTTGCCATGCCAGTTCAGCAGCTTCTTTATTGTAACGGGTTGGGGCTGTATCGTTATGAAATGCATGATTTGCACCTTCATAAATGTAAAGCTCATAGTTGATTTTGTTTTTCTTTAAAGCCTCTTCAAAATCAGGAATACCTGCATTTACTCTTTCATCCAATCCACCATAATGTAATTGTATTGCGGCTTTGATCTTTGTAACATCTTCAGCAGCAGGTTGTCTGCCATAAAAAGGAACTGCGGCCTTCAATGTGGGAACATTTACCGCCAGGCTATTGGCCATCGCTCCACCCCAACAAAAACCTACGCATCCATATTTCCCGTTACTGTCTTTTCTTCCAGCCAGGTAATTAAATACTTTTATGAAATTTTGCAAATTATCATCTGCTTTCAATTGTTGAAATTTTGTTCTTGCTTCATCTTCATTGGCAGGGGTACCACCAAGCGTAGATAATGCATTTGGTGCAATAGCTAAATAGCCAGCTTTTGCAGCTCTGCGGGTCACATCTTCAATATGGGCATTTAATCCACGGTTTTCATGAATGACTATAATAGTTGAATATGCCTTTTCTTCTTTTGGCCTTGCCACATAGGCCTGCATATCTCCATTTACACCTGGATAGGTGATCCGTTCAGTGAACAGGTCTTCCTGGCTGGTTGTAGCTGCATTTGCATAGTTTACTTCTAATAAGGGTAACAAGGTTATGGCAGCAGTAGTACCACCGGCAAGTATGGCCAGCCTTTTTAAAAATTCACTTCTGGAAAGTGGCTTATGTGTATACTCGTCATAAAGATTGATTATTTTCTGATCCATAATAAAAATTTAAAGACGTTAAAGTTAAGGATAAAGAAAAAGGATAATATGCTTTGTTCAATGCTGAAATCAAATATTCTTACCTTAGTCTCTAAATTTAAAGAAATGAAAATGAAATTATTTATAGCCGCAATATTTATTGGTACGTTGGTTTCATGTAATAATGCTGCGGATGATAAGGGAAATGAAACGGATACTACAAAAATGGAAATGGATCATGATGGTATGGATCATTCACCAACAACAGGAGGTGTGCCTGCTATTCCTGAAATTCCTGAAGGGGCCAAAGTAGTATTTGCTAATTTAAAAGATAATGCAACAATATCTTCTCCTTTTGAATTACAGATGGGTGTTGAAGGAATGAGAATAGATACGGCAGGTCCGGTGGTAGCAGGTTCAGGTCATCACCATCTTATTATTGATGGTGCAGATTATTTGGAAAAAGGATCCATTGTACCAAAAGATTCAACTAATATCCATTTTGGAAAGGGACAGACAGAATATGAATTGATATTATCTCCGGGTAAGCATAAACTTACTTTACAACTCGCTGATGGGCTGCATCGTTCGTATGGAGAGCAATTATCTGCCTCAATTATGGTTAATGTAAAATAAATTTCATTTTTGATTAAACTTTATCGGACTTTGTAAGTCATTCCTGCATTGAGCCATCATATGCTTAGTATTCATTGAATAATGCAATCCTGAAATTGCCATTCAATGCTCAAATAAAACCAAACTGTATGACTAAGAGAATTTTACTATTAAGTTCGACATTAATTTTTTCTATCATTTTATTTTTCAGCAATTGTCAAAGAGAGATTGATGTACCCGTTGATACAACAGGGAACAATGTTGTCAATGATAATATTATGGTTGTTGCCAGTGTAAGGGGTACTGTAGTTGATGAAAATAATCAACCTGTATCAGGAGCCACAGTAACAGCAGGAGTTAGTACCACTACAACTGATACATATGGTATCTTTAAATTCAAGAATATTAATCTTTCAAAGGAGAATGGATATGTAAAGGTGAATAAGCCCGGGTATTTTACCGGTAGCAAATCATTTGTAACTACAACGGGTGTTACGCATAATATCCGGTTAAAGCTTTTACCAAAATTACTTTCAGGAACATTTAATGCTGCTACCGGTGGATCTGTTTCAATTAACGGAGGAGGTAAATTAGTGATGCCGGCAGCTGGTGTTGCTGATGCAAGTGGAAATGCTTTTACCGGAACTGTAAACGTTTCGATGACATGGATAGATCCATCTGCAAGTAATCTACCTGAGATAATGGTAGGTGATCTGCGTGGTATAACAACAAGTGGTGAAGAAAGGGGTTTGCAAACATTCGGAATGCTGGGTGTAGAGTTAACGAGTTCTACAGGTTTGCCATTAAATATTGCAAGCGGCAAAACTGCAGAGCTTACTTTTCCTATTCCTGCTTCAATGGCTGGGAATGCCCCAGCCACTATCGATCTTTGGCATTTTGACGAAACTAAAGGTCGTTGGAAACAGGAAGGAACTGCAACAAAAACCGGTACAAACTATATTGCCCAGGTAAGCCATTTCTCTTTCTGGAATTGTGATGCACCCTTTCCTCTGATAACATTATGCATGAGTTTTGTTAATGCTTCAAATAATCAGCCATTAATTAATACACAGATAAGGATTGTAAGAGCAAACGGACTTGCCGGATATGGCTGGACAGATTCTACCGGAAGCCTTTGTGGTAAAGTGCCAAAAAACGAAACATTGACTTTGCAAGTAATTGATCAATGTAATAATGTTGTCTATTCACAAAATATTGGTCCTTTTAGTGCAAACGCATCATTGGCCACTATTTCTGTTGCTATACCTGCTGCGAATTCATTGACATTTACCGGTACTATAACAAATTGTGCTGGTAATAATGTTGCTAGTGGTTCTGCTGTTATATATACAAATGGAGCTTTTTCGTATAATGTGCCAGTAACTAACGGAACATTTACCGCAACCATAATACGCTGCAGTAATACACCTATAAATTATTCGATAATAGGTATTGACTTTACTGCAATGCAACAAAGTGTACCGGTAGGTGGTACTGCATCTACAGGTACAGTAAATGTCGGCACTATTCAGGCATGCGGAACTTCATCTTCTCAATTCATTGAATTTATTGTAGATGGCACTCCTTATAATTTTGTAACTCCACCTGATGTGATCAATGCTTTTGATTCGACAGGTACATGGGGAGCCTATACAAATAATACAACAGTATCTGCTACTCAGGTAACAGGTGGAAGTACAACTACCGGCACTTATTTTAATTTTTTAAATGACCAGGTGGTTGGAAATGTTCCATTACAGAATGTTTCATTATACTTAAGTCCGGCTGTTAATGCCCAGCAAGTATTAACAACTAACCCTATGGTAAATATTACTGCTTTTGGTTCAACAGGCGGAGGCTTTATTGTAGGTAATTTTTCTATACAAATGATGTTTGGTAATACACCTAAAAATGTAGTTTGTAATTTCAGAGTAAGAAGAAATTAAATTTTAACAATCATACTTTATAACTGTAAGGGCTGTATAATAGTACAGCCCTTTTTTATTTTAACACTTAACAAAATGTTTTCTTAAAAAGCATTTGCAATACAATATAGTGCCACTCATGGCATAATAATAGCATCTGATAGATATAGAAAAGGAAGAAAGAATTAAAACAATTTTCTGTATGAAATTATTTTTTACAAAAAACAGTTAACATGAAATGAGCCATCAGTTAAACCGGGTTGATCCGAAAAAAATTGTAGCGAATTCCATGTGACAGAAACAATTAAAAAATTAACACATGAAACGTATCTTGAAAATTACAGCTTTTGCTTGCTTCATGGTTCTTGTTGCATCCTCCGTTAGTAAAGTATCTGCACAATACAACGATGATTACAACAATAATAACTATTATGATAATAATTATTATGACAATAACCGTGATGTTTCTTATCAAACATTTTATGATGAACTCAGTCCTTATGGACAATGGATCGACTATCCAGGACAAGGCTATGTGTGGGTGCCAGATGCAGGAAATGATTTCCAGCCATACAGTACCAATGGTCATTGGGTCTGGACAGATGATTATGAATGGATGTGGGTCTCCGATTATGATTGGGGTTGGGCACCATTTCACTATGGCCGATGGGATTATGATGATTACTATGGTTGGTATTGGGTTCCTGATTATGAATGGTCGCCTGCATGGGTAGCATGGAGAGATGGTGGAGATTATTATGGATGGGCACCACTAAGACCCGGTATTAATATCAGTATCAATTTTAATATTGGCAGTTACTCACCTCCTTATAATTTCTGGTGTTTTGCTCCACGTCGATATATATCTTCTCCTTATATCAACAGATACTATGTAGACAGAGGAAGGAATGTTACGATCATAAATTATACAACGATCATAGTGAACAATTATCGGTATAGTAATAATTATGGATTCAGATCCGGACCAAGAAGGATTGATGCAGAAAGGTATTGTGGCAGGATCAATCCGGTTCGAATCAGACAATCATATACACCGGGAAGATCTGTCTTCAGGGGAAACCAGATATCTGTTTATCGTCCGAATATAAGGCATGATAATAACAGAAATTTTGCTCCACGTCAGTTTGAACGTTTTGAAAGGAGAGAAGGTACTTTCAGGTCAAACAGAAATAATAATGCTACAGTCAATAATAATAATGGCAGAAGAAATAATGAAATAAATAACCGGACTAATAATTTCCCTGGTAGAAATAATGATGTTAATAGAAATAATAATAATCTGCCGGATAGAAGGAACATAGACCGGAATACGAATAATAACAGACAGGATAGGAATACGAACAATGGACAGATAAACAGGCCACCAGACAGGAATAATCCGACCAATTCACCCGGTAATAACAGAAGGTTTGACCGTAATGATCAAAGTAATAATAACCCCATTAATACACCGAGCCGACAACCTGTTACAAGGAATAATGACAATACAAGGCCTCAACGCAATCCGCAACAAATGGAGAGACGACAAGAGACCCGTCAGCAACCTCGTCAACAGCCAAGTCAGCAACCAACTCAACAGCCACGTCAGCAAAACCGGCAATTTGAAAGGGGAAATAACGGAAACAGACAACCTGTTCAACAGCCCTCACGCCAAATTGATAGAAGCAATAATAGTGACCGGCAGCCGGCGAATACAAACAGGGGAAATGGCGGGAATAATAACAGGAAAAGGAAATTCTGATAAAATATTGGATATATAAAAAAGACCTCCGTAAGTAACGGAGGTCTTTTAGTTTGAATAGTTATTTATTTAAAAATATCTTATCCTACTTTTTTAACATTTACGGCGTTCATACCTTTTTTACCTTCCTGTAGATCGAATTCAACTTTGTCGCCTTCGTTTATCTGGTCGATAAGTCCACTGCTGTGAACAAATGTTTCTTTTCCGGAATCATCATGCTTGATAAATCCGAATCCTTTTTCGGGGTTAAAAAATTTAACGGTCCCCTGATTTTTGTCGCTCATTGTATTGTGTTTATTGATTAATGGCTTTAAAAATAGCAATTATATTCGGTAATGTTGCATAAATGATATTTGATCAATGAACGACTTGATATATACTGTTTTATAATCTCAGGCCTCAACTTCCATGTAGCTTTCTACAGGTTCACAGGTACATATGAGATTTCTATCTCCAAATGTATTATTTACCCTTGCTACCGATGGCCAGAACTTATTTTGTGTTACATAATATAACGGGAAGGCAGCTGTTTGTCTTGAATAAGCATGATTCCAATCGTCAGCTGTCACAACTTGCTGCGTATGTGGAGCATGTTTCAATGGGTTATCTTTTTTATCAGCTTTACCCTCTTCAATTTCTTTTATTTCTTCTCTGATAGAAAGTAGCGCATCGCAAAAACGATCGAGTTCAGCTTTGTCCTCACTTTCTGTTGGTTCTATCATGATCGTTCCCGGAACAGGGAAGCTCATAGTAGGCGCATGGAATCCATAATCAATCAATCGCTTGGCAACATCTTCTGCTTCAATCTCTGCTGTTTTTTTAAACGGCCGCAGGTCAACAATAAATTCATGAGCACATAAATTATTGTGATTGGTATATAGAATAGGGTAAGCACCTTCCAGCCTTGCCCGCATATAATTGGCATTCAGTATGGCATATTCAGTGGCAGCTTTTACACCTTCATTACCCAGCATCCTGATATATGCGTAAGAGATCAGCAGAATGGATGCAGAACCATAAGGGGCAGCAGAAACTGCATTGGCTGTACCAAGTTTTACATGCCCAGGTAAATGTTTTGCAAGATGTGCTTTTACACAAATAGGCCCCATGCCGGGGCCACCACCACCATGTGGTATGGCAAATGTTTTATGCAAATTCAGGTGACATACATCTGCACCTATCAAACCAGGTGCTGTCAGTCCTACCTGTGCATTCATATTGGCGCCATCCATATACACCTGTCCGCCATGTAAATGAATGATGGCAGTTATTTCTTTTACTGTTTCTTCATATACACCGTACGTACTCGGATAAGTGATCATTATACCAGCCAGTTCTTTACTGTACTGAGCAGCTTTTGCTTTCAGGTCTTCTACATCTATGTATCCGTTTTCCAATGCTTTTACAACCACCACTTTCATTCCGGCCATAACTGCTGATGCCGGATTAGTACCGTGTGCAGAGATCGGTATCAGCATTACTTTTCTTTGATGATCACCATTGGCTTCATGATAATTTTTTATACACAACAAACCGGCATACTCACCTTGTGCCCCACTGTTAGGTTGCAAACTGCATGCATCAAATGCAGTGATCTCGCAAAGATATTTTGCCAATTCGTCAATAACGAATTGATATCCTGCAGCCTGTTCGGTAGGAACAAAAGGATGGATCTTACTCCAATGAGACCAGCTTAGTGGCATCATTTCAGATGCAGCATTCAGCTTCATTGTACAACTGCCTAATGATATCATTGAAGTGTTGAGTGAAAGATCTTTGTTTTCCAATTGTTTTATATAACGCATCATCTGGCTTTCGCTGTGATGAGAGTTGAAAACTGTATGTGTCAGGAATTTTGATCTTCTGCTTAAGCCAGCAGGGATATTATGTAATGTCGCTTCTTCATCAATAACAAAAGAAACAGGATCTTCTTCATTCTCAAAACAGTTGATAAGATCATAAATGTCACTTACATCTGTTGTTTCATCAAGCGATATTCCTATATGATTATTATCAAGATACCGCAGGTTGATATTTTGTTGTTCTGATTTTTTTCTGATAACCTCAATGTCTTTTACTTTCACCACTATTGTATCAAAGTAATCGGTTGATACTAATTCAAATCCTCTCTCTTCAATTGCTTCTGCAACAGTTTGTGTAAGCAATGCAATTCTCTTTGCTATATTTTTCAATCCCTCCGGCCCATGATATACAGCATACATCGCTGCCATATTTGCAAGTAATGCCTGTGCTGTGCAAATATTCGAAGTTGCCTTTTCTCTTTTAATATGTTGCTCACGGGTTTGCAAAGCCATTCTTAATGCTCTGTTACCCTGGGCATCTATACTGATGCCAATGATACGGCCGGGGATATTTCTTTTGAATTCATCTTTGGTTGACATGAATGCTGCGTGTGGTCCGCCATAGCCTAATGGTACACCAAAACGTTGTGCAGATCCAATCGCAACATCGGCACCTAATTCTCCGGGAGGGGTTAATAAAGTTAATGCCAGCAGGTCTGTTGCCATTACAACAAATGCTCCGTTTGAATGCACAGCATTTATAAATTCTCTGTAATCTTCAATTGATCCTTTATTGTTCGGGTATTGAACTATGGCTCCAAAATAAGTAGCATCTAATGTTGCTGTTTTATAATCACCTTCTACTATTTCAATTCCGACCGGTAATGCCCTTGTAACCAATACATCTTTAGTTTGAGGAAAAATTTCTTGATCAACAAAAAATTTAGGCCTTTCAATATGATCCTGCTTATTCAAAGTATTGAAGAACATGGTCATTGCTTCTGAAGCTGCAGTTGCTTCATCAAGCAAGGAAGCATTAGCAATGGGCAATGCCGTAAGATCACTTACCATGGTTTGAAAATTCAACAGGCTTTCTAACCTTCCCTGCGAAATTTCTGCCTGGTAAGGTGTGTACTGTGTATACCATCCCGGGTTTTCAAAAATATTCCTCAGTATCACCGACGGTGTAATCGTATCGTAATAACCTTGTCCAATATAATTAGTGAAAATCTTATTTTTTAATGATACCTCTTTTATGTGCTTCAGGTATTCATGCTCACTCATTGCCCCTGGAATATTTAGGGGGTTTCCCATTCTGATAATCTTAGGAACAGTATTACTGATCAATTCATCTACTGAAGATGTTCCGATCTTTTTCAACATCTGTTCTTTTTCAGTTTCATTCGGTCCTATATGGCGGGGAATAAACTCATTGGATTGTTCTTCGAATAAATTCATGTTTCTTATTATTATTTAAATGCCTTGGTCTGAAAAATAAATCTAAAAATCTAAGCTTTTAAGGCGGGGCAAAGTTACGGGCTGACGGGCATAAAACAGGTGAGTTGTTGAACCCTGTGGATAACCGGTCAACAGTCAAATTCAATTAAAAATGGTCTATTGAGATGCTTTGTTCTTTTCATCAAAGCATTGCTTTTCGTAGTTGGTAAATGTACTGCCAATATGGCTTCAGCCGGTTTGATATTGACCGAAACAGGTATCACCGAAATGAGTTTTCTTTCAGGATAATACATAAAGCCGTTTATTTTCCTAAATAGTAACTTGCAGGATGGCCAAAGATTTCGATTTATTAAACAATTGGGAAAAAAAATCAGGGGAAAGACAAAAAGAGTATAAAAAATTTTTGAACCGGGCCAATAAGAACAAAGTATTAAAGCAATTACCTGCCCTGAATGAAGAGGCCTTTGAAAAAATTGATTGCCTGCAATGTGGCAATTGCTGTAAGAGTTATTCACCAAGGTTCAAGCCGCCTGATATCAAACGCATCAGCAAATTTCTGGGAATGAAGGAAGGTGATTTTAAAGAGGAGTATCTTTTTACAGATGAAGAAGGTGATCATGTTACAAAAGATAAGCCTTGTCCTTTTTTAGGGGCAGATAATTATTGCAGCATCTACGATGTTCGCCCAACAGATTGTGTTCGTTTTCCATATATGGATGATGATTTTATGCTGAAACGGCAGCCATTGGCATTAAAGAATTCTAC
>JAHEMN010000039.1 GCA_024643645.1 Chitinophagaceae bacterium
GTACTTCCATAAAACAGATTATTTTTTTTCAACTTTTAGGTCGTATAAAAATTTCATTATTTCATTACAGATCAACATCACCCCTTCCTCTCTTCTTTGTTCTTTAATGGCAGGAAGGCCGGGTTTTATTAATTCCATTAATAGTGGTTGCGAAACATAAGTCACCAAAGGTTTGGAGGCTGTTAAAAATATCCTTTGGTTTTTTCGGCTCATCAGAAACATCATTCCAACAACATTAATATTGTTGCCGGTAAAGTGTTGCAGATAAAATTCATTTTTATAGGAAGTGTCTTCAACATTACTACTATCCGTTGCGATAATTATTACATTGCTTGTTCGCTGATAGTATTCTTGCAATAAACTATCTATACTATATACTTCATCGTATGTAAACAACCCTTCTTTATCTTGTACAAATTTTATCTGTTGCGCAGAGGAAAATAAAGAAGCACAAGTTAAAAAGATCACCAGCAGTTTTTTCATAGTATTAATTTATTGCAGGTGAAATACTTAATTAATTGATTTAATAAATCAGGGTTTTTATATTGATATCGGGGGTTTGATCTTTCATCATAATGAAGATGATGAATTCATTTTAACCTGCTGCTGAGCAATTTCTTTTCCTTTTACAGATAATAACTTATTAGGAGCTGCTTTCAGCGATTGCTCAAATTGTGCTAATGCTTCTTGTGGTCTGTTATTTTCAAGCAACCATTCTCCATAAAGCTCAAACGAAGGCTTTACGATGGGCGGAGGACCATAGGAAAAACTAACTTTAGTTTCCATATCAACTGCTTTTTTTAAAAAATTTTCAGTTGCAGTTTTATCATTCTTTAGCCAGGCATTCATAGCTTTAAGTTCTAACAGCATAATGGTAGCCTGTTCTATATCTAGTGAATTAGGTAATTCCGCTTTTATGCTTCCGCATAGTTTATTGCCTGTATTTGATATTCTTTCTTCATCCAATAGGATTGCATTGGTAAGATCGAAGATCACCTTATCCATGCCCGGTATATCTTTTTTATGATAAAGATTCATCCCGTTCGCAAAATGGTCCATAGCCCGGGTCGTTATATTCAAATCATTAACTTCTACAATAATATTATTAATATCATTTCCATATTCATTTGTTTCTGCCAGGTAAGTGGATTTTTGATATATCATGTGTTCCCTTGCCCTATCACTATTCATTTCATTATTAAATATAAGCATGCTGTCTACAATCTTTCTGGCTGCCTTTTTATCATCTTTTTGTAAGTAGCCATACATAAGCCAATGGTAAGCATGGTAATTCAATGCATTGTTGCTAAGTTTTTTTCTTTCCTTTCTTTCCTGCCCTGCTTGCCAGGAGTCAATATTGGAGCTGATGACCTTATCCCATAGCCCTAAAGAAAGATAAATATGTGTAGGCATATGCAATGCATGGCCTGCAGCAGGTGCTACTACCGAATATTTGTCTGCAGTTGATTTGGCCATCGCCGCATGTTCAGGATCATCAAAAGCATGTATCAGATAATGTAATGCACCGGGATGCTGTGGGTTCTTATTCAAAACTTTTTTGGCAATTTCAGCCGCATGTTCATATACCTCCGTATTTCTTCCTACAGGTACAGAGCCGATCAACGACAAACTATACATTGCAGCTACTTCATTGTTGTCCGGATATTTATTATACAGTGAGCCCATATATTCTGCAAAGCTGCTGTCTCTGCTGACTTTATTTCCTGGCCCATATAAAATGTGTATGCCTTTGAACAGATCTTTTTCCAGTTCCGTTTTGGCTTTCACTTCTCTTTCTTCAGGTGTGGGTGCCAGTTGGTTTAAAATAGTAGTAGCTTTTTCCAGGTTCTGGTAGCGCCAAAGGGGGTGGTTGTGAGTCATCGCTTCACCCCAATATGCCATTGCAAAATCTTTATCTAAAGTAATAGCAGTACGAAACTCATCAGCTGCATCTTCGTATTCAAAACTGTGTAATAGCAACATCCCTTTTTTGAAAGCAGGCTGTGCTTCTTCTTTACCTGATACAGTAAACTGAATCTCACCTAATGAATCAACTGATTCTTTTTTTTCGGAAGAACAACTTTGAATAAAAAGTATGGAAAGTAAAGAATAACAAATTTGACTAATTCTTAAGTGCATGATGTGTTGGTTTAGGCTCTTAAATTTACCGAAATAAAATATAGGTAATAGGAAATACTTCAGATAATATTTATTCTTCAAATAGTTTTAAACAAATTGTAATAGCCGTGTATTAAAAATAGCCTGACATGTCTTTTGCAGTAGGAAGCTTTACATTTACTTCTTGATAGGAATAAATTATATAACCACCACCTTTAGTAGCTATTTCTCTTAATCGTTGTTTCGAATCAAACAGTACATAACTACCTGCATCTGCACCTGATGATAAAGTATATTTTACACAGTTTTGTCCTGTAGCGCAATTCACAATTTCTTTTGTGAAATCATTATTCCCTTCAAAAACTTCTGTTTTATATACAAATACCCATTCAAGTATCGGGAATTTTTTTGGGCTAACATCCATACCATAATAAGTGACTGAACCATCGGGATAGCCAATATTCGGCAAACCTGTGACTCCTGATAGAAAGCCCTGACCTGGCATTAGTTTAGATAATTTTTCAAAGGGTACTTTTATATATCCTTGACTTTTTGTTCCGGTATATACATAACCGCTATTATCAAAATACATTGGTTCTTGTTTTACTTTTCCAATTGGTACAGTTTTTATCATAATACCTACTGGACCACCCATACCTACTACGTCTGCTTCAATAGTTCGTTTCACCTGATCGGCAAAAACAATTTTCATTGCCACTGTTTTTGGATCAAAATAAATAGTCATTGTGGTCTTCTCTTTTTTGGTTTTGACGTATTGTTGACCCATACCAATTCCGATGATGCCGCCTTCATCGAGATATAAGGAGGAGTCAGATAAAAAGGCAGTAATGCCAGGTGGAATCATATTTGTAGGGCTTATTAATTCCTCTGGAATTTCAGTACTATCAGCTTGGGCCTGAAGCACATTAGTAAAAAAAATCAAGGAAAAAAATACCAGGCAGGTTGAAAATATTTTTACTCTTTTCATGTTATTTTTTTAACTGGTTGTAGAATAAATCAGTTCGCAGGATACGATGTTCAGATTGTCTAATGAAGGGTGAGGGATAAGTTTACTTCAGAAAGTACAAGAAAGAAAGTATGTAATACTATAAATAAAGATACAAAAGATGAATCTTTTTAGTAATGAAAACCAATGATGACTAATAGATGCTTAAGAAGCAATGTATTAAAAGCAGTAAATTCCTATGAATGCAGCTTATTCTTCCTCTTCTTTTAAAAACACTTCAGGTGGTAATCCATTCAAATAACGGTAGTATGACTGCTTAATGAAATATTGAAATTCATAATCACCGGAATATTTGGTAAACAAATAAGAAGGTCTGTAGATCCGCATAAAACTGTCCAGTTCATTCCCTGTTAATAATGTAAGCCTACGTACCAGTGCTTTATTGAAACGGTGCGATACAAAATTATCCTGCTCTTCCAGTAACAAACGTTGTTGGAAAGAGGCCATACTTCTGTTTCGTTTAAATCGAAATACATTGATGATCTCATCAAGGTCGAAACCTACACCACCACCAAATGAAGAAGTAGTTGTTTTTAATCCTGGCTTTTGGTAATTAAAGATTTTCGCATAATCTATCCTGTTTTGTATAGAATCCTGCCGGTAATTCTTCAGTTTTATTTTTACTTCTTTCATCACGGGTACATTTACCTGCAATGAAATATCAAAACTCATGGGATTTACAATTTTTAATACCGGAAACTTAATTGTGGGTTTATTGAGGTAGCTAAACCAGATAGAATCTTTTTCAGATACTTCTATTGAATAATATCCTTCGGTGTTAGTTGTGGTACCCTCGCCAGAAGTGCTTTGTACAGTCACTGCTTCCATCGGAAAGTTCCTGGAGCTGTCATATACCGTTCCCCTGATCTTATATAATTGAGCATTCGCTGAAACAATTGTTCCAAACAATGAAATGATAATAATGAATGATATGTAAATGTTTCGCAGTCGCAATTTATTAATTGTCGCAAGTAACAAAAGAAAATGCAAAAGGAACTGTAAAGTGTATCGGATTATTATTGATCATGCAGACGACCCTTCAACAAGTTGCTCAATTACTGCCGGATAATGTTTGTGTTCTAATTCAAGTACCCTTTTTGCTAATGATTCGGCGGTGTCATTTGAAAGGACTGCACATGTAGCCTGAAATAATATATTGCCATGATCATACTGTTCATCTACATAATGAATCGTTATTCCACTTTCTGCTTCTTTATTATCGATAACAGCCTGATGTACATGTAAGCCATACATGCCCTTGCCTCCATATTTAGGAAGTAAGGCAGGATGAATATTAATGATCTTACCCGGAAACGCTTTGATCAAAGCAGGTGGTACCTTCCAGAGAAAACCGGCGAGTACAATAAATTCAATACCGGTTTTTCTTAATTCCTTTACATGATCATTGCCGGAAAAGAAAGTTTCTTTGTCAAGTACCAAAGTTGGGATTGAATGTTTTTTGGCAATTTTTAAAACTCCTGCATCGGATTTATTGCTTACAATTAATGAAACATTTATATTCTTTTGATCTTTTAAGTATTCAACAATGTTTTTGGTATTACTACCAGAACCTGAAGCAAAAATTGCAATTTTTTTCACCGGACAAATATAAAGTCAAATATTGGGGTAACTTAAGTGCCTAAAAAAGTAAAGATGATAAAAGGACTTTATGAAACACATCTAAATGTTTCCGATCTTGAACGATCAGTTGAATTTTATAAGAACGTCCTTGGGTTGGAGTATTGCCATCAGGAAGATAAAAGACGGGTTGCTTTTTTCTGGATTGGCAGGTCGAAAGAGTACATGCTCGGTTTATGGGAAAAGCCAATAGATCAGGTAGAGAAAAGGCATTTTGCATTTAGATGTGATGAGGATGATATCTTATTACGATCTGTGCCTTATTTAAAAGAAAGAAACCTGAAGCCATATAATTTTCTAAAGGATGATAATGAGATCCCAATGGTTTTTTGCTGGATGCCGGCAATTGCTATTTATTTTGACGATCCAGATGGAAACGTTTTGGAGTTTATTGCAGTTTTAGATGGAAAAGCCCGGCCAGAAATGGGTGTAGTGTCGTATGACGAATGGTTGAAGATTTCGGACTCCTGAAAAAAGAGTTGATTATTATGTTATCTCTTCCGGTTTTATAAAGCCCATTTTTGCTCCGATTTTTTTAATATACCTGGAAAAAAAGCGGAATTGGCCAAATGGAAAACTGACGATAAGCACCGCTAACGGCCAAATAATGGTAATAAGGAGGATATATATAATTGCCCAGAGCCAGTCCTGGTCAATCGACAAAGCATTCATTATCTTTTTTCCTGCAAAACCTGTCAAGCTGCCTCCTATTGCAAAAGTGCAGAGAATTAATGCCAGTTGCAAACCCTTTACTTTCCATTTTTTTTGTAGCCGTTCAAACATAATTTGAATTGTGAGGCGCAAAAATGCAGAAAAAAGATTCAACCTCAATTGTATTAGCTCACTTCTTTTAACATACATTCAAAAAGTCCGCAATGTTGACGTATTTGTGACAATTAAAATTTGCTGTTGCCTAAAAAATGACTGTAATCGGCTGAAACCCTTGCTGGGCAAGGCTCAAAAAAAAGTTAAACTGCTTGTTGATTTCTTAAGTTCCTGACTTATTTTTGCGGCTGATTAACGGATTTATCCACATTTTTTCAGAATCAATTGTGTCTATGATTCCCAGTAAAGCCTTCGGCAAAAGACTAGTAGTATTTATTTTTTCTTTCTTTCTTTTCTCTGTCTTTAATAATATTAAAGCAGCAGATATTCCAGCGGGAAAGGCATTGTTTATGAGTAAATGTGCCAGCTGCCACCAGGTGCTTAAAAAAGCAACGGGCCCTGCATTAGCGGGATTGGAAGACAGGCATACCTGGGCAGATCACAAAGAACTGTTGGCGTGGATCAATAATCCTGCTGCTTATATGGCAAAAGATCCTTATACTCAAGGACTTCTGGCAGAATATGGTTCTATGATGACTGGTTTTGCAGATATCACACTTGTTGATGTCGATAATATTGTTGCATACATAAACGATGCTGCTACTGCAAAATCTCCGGTTGTTGGAGTTGTAGATGATGGAGCTCCAAAAACAAATAACAATGCCATTATTTTCGGTGTTATTTCTTTGATCCTGGCTATTATTGCTTTGATCATGATGCAGGTGAACAGTAACCTGAAAAAAATGTCGGATGATGCAGAAGGTATAAGTCGTCCGGACCCTGTTCCTGCTTATAAGAATAAGGTATACATAACAATGGTTTCTTTGTTATTCTTTGCCATTGCCGGTTATAGCTTCAGTAAGGCTGCAATTGGTTTAGGTCGTCAGAAAGATTATGAGCCTGAGCAACCTATTTATTACTCACACAAAGTACATGCAGGCATTAATCAGATCAGTTGTTTATACTGTCATGGAAATGCATGGGAAAGCAAACATGCAGCAATACCCTCTGTAAACGTTTGTATGAATTGTCATAAAGCTGTTCAGGAATACGCAAAAGGACCAAAGCTTTATAATAAAGATGGTGACGAGATAAACGGAACTGCTGAAATAGCCAAATTATATAAATATGCAGGCTTTGATCCTAATAAACCGAATGAATGGGATCCTTCTAAAGCAAAACCAATTGAATGGATAAAGATCCACAACCTGCCGGATCATGTTTATTTCAATCACTCACAACATATCAGAGCCGGTAAAGTACAGTGCCAGAGTTGTCATGGAGAAATTACTGCAATGGATGAAGTAAAGCAGGTTTCAGAATTGAGTATGGGTTGGTGTATTAACTGTCACAGAGAAACGAAAATTGATTTTAATTATAGTGATAGCACCGGAAATAAGTTCTACAGTATTTATGAAAGATTTCATAATGATATAAAGAACAATAAGATGGATAGTGTAACGGTAAAAGATATTGGTGGATTGGAGTGTCAGAAATGTCACTATTAATAGGTTAAGGTTATTATATTGGATCTGTTTTAAAATGAATAAGAATAAAATCAACAGATCTGCGAAATATTGAATTTTCAAATTTTCAAATTTTTCTATGAGCCAAAACAAATACTGGCAAAGTTTCGGAGAAGTGAATGACCCCGAGAATCTTAAAAAGATCTCTCAGGATGAGTTTCAGGAAGAATTACCTTTCGAAGGCTTTGATGATAAAGGATTAATGGATGCTAAAGCTCCTCGTAGAGACTTTTTAAAATATCTTGGTTTCAGTACAGCTGCTGCAACACTGGCTGCCAGTTGTAAAACACCGGTAAGAAAAGCAATTCCTTATGCTAATAAACCAGAAAATCTGGTTCCTGGTGTTGCAAAATATTATGCAACTACTTATGTACAGGATGGTGATGTTGTACCGGTTGTTGCAAAAGTAAGAGATGGACGTCCGATCAAGATCGAAGGAAATGTATTAGAGAACAGTTCATTTGCGATTGGTGGTACATCAGCAAGAGTACAGGCTTCTGTACTAGATCTGTATGATATGTACAGGGCAAAATTCCCATTACATAAGGTAAAAGATAAATTTGAAGAGGTTCCGACCTTTGAACAATTTGATAAATTAGTAGGTGATGCAATGAAAGCTGCAACTGGTTCAGTTGTGCTTTTAACATCAACAATCGTTTCTCCTACTACAAAAGATATTATTTCAAAGTTTCCGAATTTGAGACATGTTCAATATGACGCTGTTTCTTACAGTGGTATGTTATTGGCAAATGAAGCCAGTGGATTTGGCAGAAAAATACCTTCTTACAATTTTGGTACAGCCAAGGTAATTGTAAGTCTTGGAGCTGATTTCCTTGGTACATGGCTTAGCCCGGTTGAGTTTGCAAAAGGATATTCCAAAGGAAGAAAGATTGATGAAAAGAATCCTTCCATGAACAAGCATTACCATTTCGAAGGTCATTTAAGTATGACCGGTTCTAATGCTGATGAGAGATTTACACATCGTCCTTCTGAAACAGGAGCCGTTGCTGTTGCATTATTAGCAGAATTAGGCGGTGCAACTGCACCTTCAATTGCAGATGCAAAACTTGCTGCAGGAATTAAGAAAGCGGCTGCAGACCTGAAGGCTCATAATGGTGAAGCATTGGTTGTTTGTGGCAGTAACGATAAGAATGTTCAGATAATCGTCAATGCAATTAATAATGCAATTGGTGCTTACGGAACAACAATTGATTGGAGCCGTGCTGTAAATTATCGCCAGGGTATTGATAGCGACGTAGCTCAACTTGTTGCAGATATGGAGAGCGGAAGTGTTGGTACTTTGATGATCCATGGTGCTAATCCTGCTTACAATTATTATGATGCTGATAAATTCAAAGCAGCATTGAAGAAAGTAAAGGTTACAGTTTCCTTCTCAGAAAAGATGGACGAAACAACTGAACTATGTGAATATATTATTCCTAATCATCATTATTTAGAAAGCTGGGGAGATGCAGAACCAAAAACAGGTATTGTAAGTTTCCAGCAACCAACAATTTATCCTTTATTCAAAACCCGTCCATTCCAAACTTCTTTGTTAAGATGGTCAGGTGATAATAAAGACTACGAAACTTATTTTAAAGAATACTGGACTGGCAAATTAGGTTCTGAAACAGCTTTCAACACTGCTTTACAAAATGGTGTTGTTGAAGAGGCAGCTGGTGGTGGTGCTTCTTATAGCGGTGGAGCTACTGCAACAGCCGAAGCTGCGATTGCAGGATATAAAAAAGGAACAGGTACTGAAGTTGTACTTTATCAAAAAGTATCAATAGGAACAGGTGCACAGGCTGGTAATCCTTGGTTACAGGAATTACCTGACCCGGTTACCAAAGCAACCTGGGATAATTATGCTTTAATATCTATGGCCAAAGCCAAAGAATTAGGCATTAAGCTGGATATGGATTATGAATATTATCCGGGTAAGCCAGTTATAAAAGTTACTGTTGGTAATAAAAGTATTGAATTGCCAATTCTTGTTTTACCGGGAATGAATGCTGATACAATTGCGATTGCAGTTGGATATGGCAGAAATGAATCAATTGGTAAAACAGCAGCAGGTGTAGGTGTAAATGTTTACCCAATGGCTACCTTCAATGGTACCAATGTTGAATATCATATTGCTGGTGCAACCACTGAAAATCTCAATAAAAAACATAAGATTGCTCAAACACAGATTCATAATTCATACGAAGACCGTACAGAAGTTGTAAGAGAAACTACATTGGCTACTTTCAAAAAGCATCCAAATGTAATTCCTGAATGGAGAGATGAATTGAGAGATGCTTTTTATAAAAATGCGAATAATGATTTTCGCATGGCGACATTATATCCTCAGCATGACCAACCAGGTATCAAATGGGGA
This sequence comes from Chitinophagaceae bacterium, assembly GCA_024643645.1. Taxonomy (GTDB): domain Bacteria; phylum Bacteroidota; class Bacteroidia; order Chitinophagales; family Chitinophagaceae; genus JJ008. The sequence continues at coordinate 9,515 of JAHEMN010000039.1, forward strand.
ATGAGTATCGATATGAACTCTTGTAATGGATGTAATGCCTGTGTTGTTGCATGTCATGCAGAGAATAATGTACCAGTTGTAGGTAAAAGCGAAGTATTGCGTTACCACGATATGCACTGGTTACGGATAGATCGTTACTTCATCAGCGATAAAGAAAATCCGGATGAATTAAAAGGGGTTGTATTCCAGCCTATGTTATGTCAGCATTGTGATAATGCTCCTTGTGAGAATGTTTGTCCTGTTGCAGCAACTAACCACAGTTCTGAGGGATTAAACCAAATGACGTATAACCGTTGTATCGGTACAAGATATTGTGCTAACAACTGTCCTTTTAAAGTTAGAAGATTTAACTGGGCTGATTATACCAGATCAGACAGTTTCCCTGATAACCAGGATCAGAAAATAGTTGGTAAGCTTGACGATGTTGTTTTCCAAATGAACGATGACCTTACAAGAATGGTATTGAATCCGGATGTAACTGTTCGCTCAAGAGGTGTAATTGAAAAATGTTCTTTCTGTGTTCAGAAATTACAGGCAGCTAAACTGGATGCTAAAAAAGAAAATCGTCCTTTACAGGATGGTAATGCAAAAACTGCATGTCAGACAGCTTGCCCGACAGATGCGATCGTTTTCGGAAATGCTCATGATAAAGAAAGTGCTATCAGTAAAGTGAGAAGTGAGAATACACAAAGAGGATTCTATGTGTTGGAGCAACTGCATGTATTGCCGAATGTAACTTACCTGGCTAAAGTGAGAAACACAGATGAGTTAATAGAGGCAGAGCATAACGAAGGAGAACATGCAACTGAAAAAACAATACCATCAGCTCCTAAAACAGAAGAATCGCATTAGGAATTGAAAAGAAGAATTGACTAAAGAACTGAAAGTAGACTTATAAATAAAAAGCTAACTGTTAAAAGCGAGTAGCTAAAAGCAAACGAATATGGCATTACTCAGATACGAATCACAGGTAAGACCAGCACTGGTAGAAGGCGGAAAAGATTACCACCAGGTAACAGAAGATATCTGCCGTCCGGTGGAAGCCAACCCGTCAAAATTGTGGTGGACAGGTTTTCTTATTTCTGTAGGGTTATTGATTTTTGGTATTATTTCCGTTGCAATGGAAGTAACATATGGTGTTGGTCAGTGGAATCTGAATAAAACCATTGGTTGGGGATGGGATATCACCAACTTCGTATGGTGGGTGGGTATTGGTCACGCCGGAACGTTGATATCAGCGATCTTATTACTTTTCCGTCAGGGTTGGAGAACAGGGGTGAACCGTGCTGCTGAAGCGATGACCATCTTTGCGGTAATGTGTGCCGGTCAGTTTCCGATCTGGCACATGGGTCGTGTTTGGGATGCATTTTTTGTACTTCCTTATCCAAATACAAGAGGTCCGTTATGGGTGAATTTTAACTCACCGCTTTTATGGGACGTATTTGCGATATCAACTTATTTCACTGTATCCTTATTATTCTGGTATTCCGGTTTGTTACCTGATTTGGCAACCTTGAGAGACAGAGCCAGAAAGAAATGGAGAAAAATGTTTTATGGTGTTGCAGCATTCGGATGGACTGGTAGTACAAAACACTGGCAGCGTCATGAAGCTCTTTCTTTGGTATTGGCAGGTTTAAGTACACCACTTGTATTATCTGTACACACTATTGTATCCTTTGACTTTGCCACCTCGGTAGTTCCGGGTTGGCATACCACTATCTTCCCACCGTATTTCGTTGCGGGTGCCATCTTCTCAGGATTTGCAATGGTGCAAACACTATTGGTGGTTACAAGAAAAGTATTGGGTCTGGAAGAATATATTACGATCGAGCATATCAATGTGATGAATAAGGTTATCGTATTAACGGGTTCAATCGTTGGTATTGCATATCTGACCGAGTTGTTCATGGCATGGTATTCTGCAGTGCCATATGAGAACTTTGCATTCTTTGAAAACAGGTTGAATCTTAATAGCCCTTATGGATGGAGTTACTGGATCATGATGGGATGTAACGTATTGTCTCCACAGATCTTCTGGTTCAAAAAAATGAGAACGAATCTGGTAGTTACTTTCTTCATGTCTATATTGGTTAATATCGGTATGTGGTTCGAACGTTTTGTGATCATCGTTACTTCTGTTTACCGTGATTATCTTCCAAGTGCATGGAGTACTTATTATACTCCGACGATATGGGAGGTTGGATTTTACATGGGTACATTCGGATTGTTCTTTACCTGCTATTTCTTATTCTCTAAATTCTTCCCTGTAATTGCATTAGCTGAGATCAAACACATTTTGAAACGCAGCGGTGAAAATTATAAAGAGAAAATGGACGAAATAGAAAAAGAAAGTATGATTGAATTTGCTGAGCATCATGGTCATGATCATGGAGCATAAAAAAATTAATAAAAGAAACTGAAACAAGCATATGGCTGTAAAAAAATTTATAACAGGTAATTTTTACGATGAAGCAGTTTTATTTCCTGCCGTAAAAAAAGTACGCAGGGCTGGCTATAAGATCCATGATGTATTTACTCCATTTCCTATACATGGATTGGATACTGCAATGGGTTTAAGAGATACAAGTCTTCATACTGCAGGGTTTATTTATGGTATTACCGGAACTGCAACTGCAGTTGGATTTATTACCTGGGCACTGACAATTGATTGGCAGCTAAATTTTGGTGGTAAACCGTTTTTCTCATTACCTGCATGGATACCAATCACTTTTGAGTTAACGGTATTGTTTGCTGCTGTAGGAATGGTACTTACTTTTTGTTATTTATGTCAGTTGGCTCCGTTTGTGAAGAAAGATCATTTTAATCTTCGTTCTACAGACGACACTTTTGTAATGGCTTTAGAATGTACAGATACTACGAATGAAGGAGAGGCTATCGGATTTTTACAAAGTCTGGGAGCTGTAGAGGTGGGAGTTCAATATAAAGAAACAGGTTGGTGGCTTGGCCGATATGATAGAGACAGAAAAAGATTTGAGAAAAAAATTGAGCCGGCTCATTAATTAATTATATAATCAGAGAGATGAAAAAAATTTGGATTATTACAGGATGTTTGGCCATGATAGCTGTACTGGTTGGTTGTGATAAAACCAGGAGAGATGCTGGTAGTGTCTATATGCCGGATATGACATACAGCCGGGCATATGAAACATATTCTTCAACAGAAGACCTTTCTAAGAATGGTATAAATTATACTGCAAGGCCGGTTGAAGGAACTATTGCAAGAGGCGATGAATTTGCATATACTTTAAAAAATGATGCAACTGGATATGTACAGTCTGCTAGTGTAAAAAGTCCTTTGGATGCAGCAAAAGTTGATATGACTGAAGCTGAAAGGTTATACCTGGTTAATTGTGCAATATGTCACGGTGCCAAGTTAGATGGAAATGGACCGTTGTGGAAAGGTGGAGATGGACCTTATCCTGCAGCTCCAAAGAATTTGGTGAGTGATGAATTAAAGAATATGACTGAAGGAACAATGTTTCATTCACTTACATATGGAAAAAATCTAATGGGTAGTTATGCTTCTCAGTTAAGCACAGTTCAACGCTGGGAAGTAATAGCTTATATTAAAATGAAGCAGGGTGGAGCAAAGGCAGCTACAACAACAGCAGCTGCTGATTCAACTGCAACTACGATGACAAACTAGTTTTTGAAGAATTTATAAACGAACACAGATGGTAATCAGGGAAAAATTTATAGTAACAAAAAGATTTAACTCAATAGCAGTTACGCTGATGGTAATCGGTTTGTTGGCTATTGTTGGCTTGTACGCTACACAAGGTGCAAAAAGTGATCCTCATGCACAGGCTCGTTTTTGGGGTTCATTATTACAGAATAGTGTGTACTTCTTATTAGTTGTAAATGCTGCAATGTTCTTTATCTGTGCTACTACTTTGGCATGGGGTGGTTGGCAAATATCATTTCGTAGAGTATCTGAAGCTGTTTCAGCTTGCGTACCAGTAATTGGTACTATTTGTGGTGTGATTCTCCTGTTGATTTGTTTTGGTGGCAATCATGAGATATATCACTGGACAGATACAGAGCATGTACAACATGATAGAATATTGAGTTTTAAATCCGGTTTTTTAAATAAGAACTTTTTTGCTGTAATGACTGTATTGACTATTGTAGCCTGGTCATTATTAGGAAGAAAAATGAGAAAATTATCTCAGAGTATTGATGATAAACCGTTGACAGTAGAAGAGGGAAAAAAATATATGTGGAACAATACAGTTTGGGCTGCCTTATATATTATTGTGTTTTCTTTAACTGTAATGTCATCCATTCCTTGGTTATGGTTGATGAGTATTGATGCGCATTGGTATAGTACAATGTATAGCTGGTACACTTTTGCCAGTACGTTCGTTGCAGGTATTGCTTTGATCACTCTTTTTGTTGTTTTTCTTAAGAACAATAATTACCTGGAATTAACCAATGAAGAGCACTTGCATGATCTGGGTAAATTTATGTTTGCCTTCTCTATATTCTGGACATACCTGTGGTTCTCACAGTTCATGCTTATCTGGTATGCAAATATTCCGGAGGAAACAACTTATTTTAAGCCAAGAGCACAAGGAATGTATAGTGGAATATTCTGGTTAATGTTCATCATTAACTTCCTGGCTCCTTTATTAATATTGATGAGAAGGGGATCAAAAAGAAATTATACAACTATAACCTTTATGTCGTTGTTGATAATATTCGGACATTGGTTAGATTTTTTCCAGATGGTATTCCCGGGACATCAAAAAGAGCATGTTCCTATGATCTTGTGGGACTTCGGAGTAGCGTTAGGTTTTGTAGGGTTGATCATGTTTTTAACTGGTAGAGCATTAAGCAAAGTGCCGTTATTAGCAAAGAATCATCCGTTTATTAAAGAAAGTGTGATTCACCATACTTAAACAATATGGTGTTAGAAAAATTTTTATTAGGAATTTTAGATTTTTAGACTATGCAGACATTATTCATAATTGCAATTTTAACACTTGGCTTTTTGATCACATTTCAAATTGCGAAAGCCAGTGAGTATGTAGCCGTATTACGGGGAGAAGAAAAAGTAAGGAAACAAACTAACAAGGTTAATGCCTTTATGTTGTTAGCGTTTCTGATTATTGGTTTAATTGGCGTTTATTATTGTAATGAAAAATTTAAAGGAAGAATATTAGGTGAAGCAGCTTCTGATCATGGTGTATTGATCGATAGAATGCTGTATATCACAATAGCACTTACAGGAATTGTATTTGTAGTTACGCAAATAGCATTATTCTGGTTCTCATTCAAATATCAGGAATCAGATAAAAGAAAAGCCTTCTATTATCCTCATAATAATAAATTGGAATTAATATGGACTGTAATTCCTGCTATTGCACTTACCGTTCTGGTTGGTTTTGGTTTGTTTTATTGGTTTAAGATCACTGGAGATGCACCAAAAGATTCAATGATCGTTGAAGTTACCGGTAAGCAGTTTGGATGGGAGTTCAGGTATCCGGGAAATGACGGAATACTGGGTAAAAAGTTTTATAAAAAGGTAGATCCGGCTAACAATAACCCTGCAGGTCAATTGTGGGAGGATGAAGCGAATCATGATGATTTATTTATGGAACAGGAAATGCACCTTGTAGTAAATAAGCCGGTTAAATTGGTAATAGGTGCAAAAGACGTAATACATGATGTGGGTCTTGCACATTTTAGAATGAAGATGGATGCAGTACCGGGCACACCTACTACAATGTGGTTTACACCCAGGTTTACAACAAAAGAAATGGCTGAGAAAACCGGAAAGCCAGACTTCACCTATGAAATTTCCTGTGATCAGATGTGTGGCAGAGGTCACTATAGTATGAGAGGTGTGATTGTAGTAGAAACACAGGAAGAATTTGATGTATGGCTGGCTGGTAAAAAACCACAATATCTTGTGGCAAATCCTGACAAAGATCCATCAATGGCAAAACCGGATTCAATAAAAGCTGTAGCATCAGTTATAAAAGAATAAAAGGATCATATAGCTGATCCTTGTAATAAAAAGATTTTTATAAACCTTATTTGGGGCCTGTCAATACCGACAGGAAGAAAAAGGAAAAAAATAAAAAAGAGTATGAGCGAAGTTTTAAACGTACAACAGGGAATGGCCGCAGGGGCCGTACATCATGATGGTCATCATCATCATGAGACTTTTGTTTCTAAATATATTTTTAGTCAGGATCATAAAACGATCGCTAAGCAGTTTTTGATCACAGGTATTATCTGGGCTATAATCGGAGGATTGTTTTCTGTATTATTCCGTTTACAGTTAGGTTATCCTGAGCAATCGTTTCCAATCCTTGAAACTTTTTTTGGTAACTGGGCTAAAGGTGGTCAGATACAACCGGAATTCTATTATGCATTAGTTACTATGCACGGAACGGTATTGGTATTCTTTGTACTTACTGCCGGACTAAGCGGAACATTTGCAAATTTCCTTATTCCACTTCAGGTAGGTGCAAGAGATATGGCATCACCGTTTTTGAATATGCTTTCTTACTGGTTCTTTTTCTTAGCCAGTGTTATCATGCTTTCATCTTTGTTTATTTCTACCGGTCCTGCATCTGGTGGTTGGACTATTTATCCACCATTGAGTGCATTGGGAGAAGCATCTTCAGGATCTAAATTAGGAATGGATTTCTGGTTGGTGAGTATGGCCATGTTTATTGTTTCATCATTATTAGGTGGTATTAATTATATCTCAACAATATTAAACCTTCGTACAAAAGGTATGAGCATGACCAGGTTGCCTTTAACTATCTGGGCTCTGTTCTTTACTGCAGTATTAGGTGTGCTTTCTTTCCCTGTATTACTATCAGGAGCTATACTATTATTATTTGACAGAAACCTGGGTACAAGTTTCTTCTTGAGTGATATAGTTGTTAATGGACAAATATTACCAAATGAAGGAGGAAGTGCTATTTTGTTCCAACACTTATTCTGGTTCCTGGGGCATCCGGAGGTATATATCATCTTATTACCCGCAATGGGAATGGTCTCGGAGATACTCTCCGTCAATAGCCGAAAACCAATTTTCGGTTATATGGCCATGTTGGGTTCGCTTTTCGCTATTACAATTCTTGCCTTCCTTGTATGGGCACACCATATGTTTGTAACGGGGTTGAATCCATTCCTTGGGTCGATATTCGTATTACTTACGTTATTGATTGCGGTGCCATCAGCTATTAAAGTATTTAACTGGTTAACGACATTGTGGAGAGGTAATATTCGATTTACTCCGGCAACATTATTTGCCATTGGCTTTGTAAGCTTATTTATTTCCGGAGGATTAACAGGTATTTTCCTTGGTAATTCAACAATTGATATCCACCTGCATGATACCATGTTTGTAGTTGCTCACTTCCATATCGTAATGGGTGTGGCATCTATGTTTGGAATGTTTGCCGGTATTTATCACTGGTTCCCGAAAATGTTTGGCAGATACCTGAACAATACATTAGGATACCTGCATTTCTGGGTAACTATTATCGGCGCTTACTTGATCTTCTGGCCAATGCATTATCAAGGTCTTGCAGGTATTCCACGCCGTTATCTTGATAAAAGGGGTTGGGTGTCATTTAATCAGTTCCCTGAACTGGATAAAATGATCACCATTGTTTCTATCGTTGTATTTGCCGTACAATTGATGTTTGTGTTCAACTTTATCTATTCTATTTTTAAAGGAAGAAAAGTAACCAATAAAAATCCATGGGGTGCAAATACACTAGAGTGGACAACTCCATTGCGTCCTGGCCATGGTAACTGGGAAGGAGAAATTCCGGAAGTACATCGTTGGGCGTATGATTATGGAAAAGATGGAAGAGAGTTCATACCACAAGTAGAAGAAATTGGTGAAGGAGAGAGCAAGCACTAGAAATGGCGAACAGGCAATAGTGTATGAGGCTTGAAGGAAAGAGTAGAATTTTTGAATGCCTGGAAAGAAGTTGAATAAAGAACAGAACGTACAATAGTGCGACTTGTCTACCGGCAAGCAGGCGCAACAGGCGATGATAGTAGTACAGATGTTGGGAACATAAAAAATATGTTCTTCTAAATATGCGGAAGCGAGATGAAGAAGGTTAAAGATTATTTGCAATTAGTAAAGCTTTCGCTGAGTATCATGGTGGTGTTCAGCAGTGTTATTAGTTTTTTGCTGACACAGGGTTCTGAGAGTTATGTAGATACCTGGAAAATGATATTCTTGCTCTTTGTAGGTGGGATGTTGGTAACTGGAAGTGCTAATGCAATAAACCAGGTAGTTGAAAAAGATACTGATGCCAAGATGATGCGTACAGCCAGGCGGCCTATTGCTGCTGGTCGTATGAGTGTAACGGAAGGATGGATTTTTGCCATTGTAACCGGAGCGTTGGGTGTTTTTATTTTAGGTAATTATTTCAACTGGTTGGCAGCAGGCTTAGCGGCATTTAGTTTATTCCTTTATGCATTTATTTATACACCATTGAAAAAAGTAAATTCAATTGCTGTATTGGTAGGTGCGGTACCGGGTGCTTTACCTTGTTTGATAGGTTGGGCTGCCGGGAATAATGAGCTTGGTGTAGGTGGCTGGGTTTTGTTTGCCTTTCAGTTTTTTTGGCAATTCCCGCATTTTTGGGCTATTGCCTGGGTTGCACATAAAGATTATTCATCAGTTGGTTTTAAATTATTACCAGCTGATAAAGGACCAACAAAATTTACAGCGTTACAAACAATATTGTATTCGCTGTTATTGATACCTGTAACATTAGCTCCATTCTTTATTGGTATGTGCAGCTATGATGATACAAGTGGAATAATTAGTTTATCTCTTATTGGGTTGGCTAATTTATTTATGATAGGAAGATGTTTGACATTATATAAGAAAATGGATGTAAGCTCTGCAAGGCAAGTGATGTTTGGAAGTTATATGTATTTGCCGGTTGTGATGCTTGCACTTTTATTAAGTAAAGTTTAATTTAAAGCGAGATGGATATAGTGAGTACTCAACAAAATAAAAAAATGCACCCACATAAGTTTACGCTGTGGGTAGCAATTGGAAGTATTGTAATGATGTTTGCTGGTTTGACAAGTGCTTTTATTGTTAAAAGCAATCAAACAAACTGGATAGCAGTAGAATTACCAAAAGCATTTTGGTTTTCAACTGCTGCGATAGTTTTAAGTAGCCTTACATTACAAATGGCATTAAGATCTTTTAAGCAAAGGGAAATGAGCAAGTACCGGTCTATGATTGGTATTACTTTATTACTGGGAATTGTATTTGTACTGTTACAGTGGTTCGGGTTTCAGGAATTATGGTCGCAGCAAATAACATTTAAAGGTGCAGGTGCAGGTCAGTTTTTGTATGTAATATTCGGTTTACATGCTATACATGTTATCGGAGGTGTAATTACATTACTGATCATGTTTATAAAAGCATTTGCCGGTAAAGTAAAATTGTACAGTTCAATACCTGTGGAAATGGCAGCTATTTACTGGCATTTTGTGGATTTGCTTTGGATTTATTTATTGTTTTTCTTTTTAATAATCGGCGGATAAAAAAAGGGCCGGCGTTTTTTAATATTTATTAATATGGCAACAACAACAGTACATCAGACCAAATGGTGGAGCGGCGGTAAAAGTCCCTTCAACATGGAGTATGGCAAACTGATGATGTGGTATTTCCTGATGAGTGATGCTTTCACTTTTGGAGCATTTCTTATTTCTTATGGTTCTATTCGCTTTAGTCAGAATTTCTGGCCGGATCCAAACGTGGTATTCAATGCATTTCCCGGAGCCGGGCATGCTAACCTGCCTTTGGCATTTGTGAGTGTAATGACATTTATTTTGATCATCAGTTCTGTAACAATGGTACTGGCTGTGCATGCAGGACATAAAGGTGATAAAGAAGGTGTTATTAAATGGATGTTCTGGACGATTATTGGTGGACTTGCATTCCTTGGCTGTCAGGCATGGGAGTGGCATCACCTTATTACCGGAGAGCATGCAGTTTTAGTTGATGGCAAAATAGATCTGATAGGACAAACTATGGGAGGTAACCCATGGGGTGATCTTGTTGAAGACAATACAGCGTTAACTGCTGCTTTGAATAATACATCGCATGAAACATTGGTTCATTTAGCTCATGAATATCCTACCGGCGGTACAGTTGTAGCTATGGAGGCATTAGAAAAAATGTCTGATGGTCAATTGGCAGGTATGGTAGATATTACTCATGCACATATTCGTGAAACCGGGCCTATTGCATTTGGTGGTTATTTCTATGGTATCACCGGATTTCATGGATTCCACGTTTTTTCCGGAGTTGTTATTAATATTATTATGTTGATCATGACACAGAAAGATGTATTTAAGAACAGAGGTCATTACCTGATGATTGAAAAAGCAGGATTGTATTGGCACTTTGTAGACCTGGTTTGGGTATTTGTATTCCTTTGTTTTTATCTTATTTAAAAAATTGTAATAAATCGCTATGCAACATCCAGCATTTGAAGAAGTAACAGTGCATCACCATCATGAAGATGATGCAACATTTAAGAAGAAGGTTCGTAAAACAACAATTCTCTTATCAATCATCACTATAATAGAATTGGCTATCGGATTAACGATATACACCATTCATAAAGGGGAGAGCCCTAATGCATTACTGGTGCTAATGTTTAAAGGAGCAGTATGTATCCTTACATTGGCAAAAGCATATTATATTGTTTCAGTATTCATGCACCTTGGTGATGAGATCAGGAATATGATTATGACGATTGTAGTGCCGCTCATGTTATTTGTGTGGTTTATCATTGCTTTTATAGCAGACGGTAATTCATATAAAAATCTTAGAAATACTTATGATAAGCATTTTGAAGAAACAACAATGCCTGCCAAGCATCATAAAGCGGAGGCAGCTCCTGTTGAGAATAAAGGCGGAAAAGAATAGTAGTATTAAAATATATTAATAAGCCAAAACCATTAAATCATCTACCATCGAACAAGGTAGCGGTTTAATGGTTTTTATTTTGGTTACTTATTTGAATAGCTACTGGTAATAAAAAGAATAAATAAAGCCTCTTAATATGAGTGGTTCTAAGTTTATAAAAGAGGTTAATAAATAAAAATTGTGAATAAAAAAGCACTATATGCAGTAATGCTGGCATTGCTGCTTCCCCTGGTATCTTACTTTATTGTAAAGAATAAGAGTGAACATGCAGTTATAATGCCAAGGCATTATTTGCCTGATTCTGTTGTTACAGTAACAAAAAATGGTAAAAGGATCACTGATACTGTATGGCACCAGTTAACTGATTTTTCATTAACGAACCAGGAAGGAAAAAACGTAACGTTTGATAGCCTGAAAGGAAAAATTATTATTGCTGACTTCTTCTTTACACATTGTCCTACAATTTGTCCTGCACTTACCAGTAATATGAAGCGGTTGGCAGAATCCATTCATAACGGTCAAAGAGTTGGTGATAGAACTAATAAACAGGTGCATTTTCTTTCTTTCAGCATTGATTCAGAAAGGGATTCGGTAGAAAGATTAAAATACTGGGCCGACCGCTTCCAGATAAATCCTGAACAATGGTGGTTATTAACAGGAGATAAAAAGAAAATCTATGATTTTATCATCAACGAAATAAAAGTGCCTGCACAAGATGGAATGGGAGTAGACACAGACTTTATACATACCGATCATTTTGTATTGATTGATAGTAACAGGTATGTAAGAGGCTATTATCATGGTTTGGATTCGTCTTCGTTACAAGAGCTCTCAAAAGATCTGGTACTGTTGACATTAGAAAAAAATCCAAATTCAAAAAGCTTTTTTGATGGCAAACTACAATTGATGGCCGTAGTATTTTTAATAGCTATTTTAGGTGTAGGCTTACTTTTTTATATTTTCAGAAAAAAATCTTAATCAATGCTTCAACCTGTTTTGCAGAAAAATGATAGTAAGGCAAAACTTATTATTTATCTTTTTTCGTTTGTGGTATTCGCTGCTGTAGTTCTACTTAATAGAATAAAAATAAATATTGATCTTGGGTTTGATGTACACTTGTTTGCTTCTGCAAATGCTATTATTAATTCATTTGTGGCAGTTTTATTAATTTTTGCCTTAATCGCTGTAAAAGCAAAAAATTATAAGCTTCATAAAAATATTATGCTGACAGCGATGATGTTGTCTGTGATTTTTTTAGTGAGCTATATATGTCATCATCTTTTTGCAGGTGATACAAAATTTGGCGATACAAATCTAGATGGGCTGGTTTCTGAGACAGAAAAATCTGCTGTCGGTAATGTCCGATTGATCTATTATATTATTCTTGGCACACATATTCCGCTGGCGGGTATCATTCTTCCTTTTATTCTTTTCTCTGCCTATAGAGGCCTTACCGGAGAGTATGAAAAGCATAAAAAATTAGTACGCATAACCTGGCCCATTTGGTTTTATGTAGCGGTAACCGGAGTAATTGTTTATTGGATGATCAGCCCGTATTACTCTTGATATCGAGTCAAATTTTACAGTAATTATTCACTTAGACATCTTTTTTATTCTTTCAAAAAAGATGATAAGTTCCTGAAAAAAAGGATCTTATTCCGAATCGTACTTTTCGGTTTGTGCTCACCGTATTCCCACAATTTTTACCGTGAAAATACTATTTCACTATAAAATACTAGAATTAAGCAGTACGTTTATAAATAGATAAGTTTCAGTCCTAATAGAAAAACCATGAAGCCCCTCCACCATCCAATATCCAGGGCAATAGCTTTGCTACTGCTTTTGGTTTCCAATTATTCGTATGCACAATCGTTTGGTAGTATTGCCACTGCTGTGTATATCAGCGATTGTAATCAAAGTAATTTTTTCAATACCTCTGGTACTAGTCCTAACCTTATTGGACCATCGGCAAATGTATTTAACAACGCAAACCTTGGTGTTTATACGCAAAACGCTGGTACATTGATCTTACGTGGTGCTGAGGTAAGAACATTTAAAAATCCTGCCAGCTCGAATGTATGTGGTGCTAAATTATTTTATCGTATCTATTTGCAAAGCGGAATTCCCGGATCATTTAATAGTATGGATCTTCCTTTGTTTGATGATTGTAATGTTCCCAGTAATACTTTCCCCACTGGTGGCTCCTGCCAGGATGGAGATCAGAAATGGAGAAGAATTATTGCAGATGGCACAGTATTACCATACGCACCGGTTGATCTGACAAGCTATGCACCAGGAAATTATACACTGGAAGTATATTATGAGGTCACTGGTTCCAATTCTTCAACTTCATTATGTGATGAAACGGTTTTGGAAAATAACGGCGGGCTGAATTATAAAGCAAGTTTTTCCATTCAATCTCCCAATATAGTAAGTACCAATCCGACCACTTGTAATGGAACAGATGGTTATATCAGTATTAATGGTGTGGTTCCTGGTGCTACTTATATCGTAAATTATACAGATGACGGTACAGCAGTTGGTCCTTTAACAATATCAGCAAATGCATCCGGTCAAGTTATAATTACTAATTTAAATGCAGGGCTCTATTCTAATTTCTCATTGGGAATTAATGGATGTGTTACTAATTTATTTACAGGTGTTATTTTATCAAATCCATTAAGTATACCAACTTTTGGGTCTTATCCTCCATTTTGTTCAGGTAATACCGCTCCGATATT
>JAHEMN010000169.1 GCA_024643645.1 Chitinophagaceae bacterium
CCTCACCTCCATCTTTTGCAACAGTACTTTTTATATTCCATTTATCAAGAAAACGGGTTAATACCATTGCATTAATATGGTTATCTTCTGCCACTAGAATTTTCATGCCACTTAATTTATTGGAATCCTTCTTTTCGGCAGATGACTTCCACTTTGCTGTTTCTACAAAAGAATGTTTATCATATTTAATTTTAACTGAGAATACAGATCCAACCCCATATTCACTTTTTACATTTATTAAACCTCCCTGCATTTCAACTAATTTTTTACTGATGGTAAGGCCTAAACCTGTACCGCCGTATTTTGCTGTTATATGACTATCCGCCTGTGAAAAACTTTCAAAAACCCTTTTTTGCTGTTCGGTATTCATTCCTATTCCTGAATCAGTGACATTGAACTGAACAGTAATATTATCCTGGTTTTCTTCTTCGATGGTATAGCTAAAATCAACTGTACCCTTTTCAGTAAACTTGATAGCATTTGATAAGAGATTAGATAGTACCTGCGAAAGCCTAACATGGTCTCCATAAAAAGAAAAATCTTTAACATGTGTTGGGTTAAATGTATAAGTCAATCCTTTTTCCATTGCTTTCTGTTCGAATAATTTAAAGACTCCAAGGCAAATGTTTTCTAGATTGAATGAAGCTTTTTCAAATTCCAGTTTGCCTGATTCGATCTTAGAAAAATCCAAAATATCAGAAACTATCGAAAGTAAATTTTGTGCGGAGAAATTAAGTGTTTTAACATATTCGGATTGACATGGAGATAAGTCTTCTTCCATTAAAAGATTAGAGATGCCAATTACACCGTTAATAGGTGTTCTTATTTCATGACTCATTGTACTTAAAAACTGAGCCTTCGTTAGTGCAGCTTGTTCTGCTCTGATTTTTTCAATATCTGCTAATTCTTTTTCTTTAAGTGCTTTATGCAGGGCTCTTTCCGAATGTTTGCGATGTTCAATTTCTTCTCCTAATATAATATTTTGCTCAAAGAAACTTGTTACCAGGCTCGACAATTCTCCAAATTCAGTTTTACTATTATTGATTGGTATAAGTTTTATGGTGCTTTTTTCTTTGAGTGAAGAAGTAAGTAATTGTAAAGGCCGTATTACTAATATTTTAATTATTTGATAGCAAATAATAAAAGTGATAAGTATTGCAAAAATAAATCCAATAAGATAATTGTTAATATAATTTTCAAAAGATAAAAGTGCAGGAAATTCTTTTTGTACATTAAACGCAGCAATTGTATTTCCGTTAATATCATTCAATGGGATAGAGAAACGAAGTATTCCTTCTTTAGGAGTATTATGGTCTTTAAAAATTATATCTCCATTTTCACTTTTTGCCAGGGTAAATTTCATATCCTGTGCAGTATTATTGATGTCTGTCAAATATGTATTATCAACAATACTACCTATCATCAGGTATCCCTGAGGTCCATTTGTCGGATCGTCAGTTGAAGATTGGATGGGTGCTGTAAAAACTTCTACCAAAGCGTTATTATGGTTGATAAAGAAATGACGGTATGGGCTTTTATATAGATTATATTCTAATAAGCCGGTTTTGATTGGAAGGCTTTTTACTGGCAAGGAGTCATTTGTAGTGCTGTAATAGTGCTCCCTGAAATTTTTATTTAAAACCCATATGTATTTAATATCATCATACTTGCCTAATGAGTTATCTAATTCTTTTTTTGCCCAGACTGAATCTCTTTTTTTATTGATGAATTCTGCCATCTGATCCCATATAGTAAATTCATATAAATAGTTTTTCGCTTTTTTGTTTACTATTTCCAGGGCTTTTTTGGAAATTACTTTTTTTGTTTCATTTAATTGCTCAGTTAAAAAACTTTTGTTCTTATTTGAAATGGAGTATTTCAAAAATAATGTTGCTGCTAAAACAAAAGCAATAACTAACAGCATAAGGCGGAAAAGTCTCTGGCGTATTTTCATGGTAATGGATTAAAAAAATATAATACTTTCAGCTTTTATCAGCAGGCAATTTTATAGCCTACATGCTTATTCTTTAAAAGCATCTTATTAATTTCTTCTTTTAGAATAATTGCAACTTTTATTACTTTCTGGACTAATAGCTCATGTTCTTGAGTGATCTCAGAAATGCTTGAGATACATTTACTTTTTGTCTCCATCAGTTTAAAAGTATCTGTTACTTCCGGAAAGCCCACATAGGTATAAGGGGATGCATTATGGTGTAAACATCTTCTATAATCTTCTACAGCACCAATTTCATAGGTGTGTTGCAGATTAGAAATTATTTCTTTGTTGGAATCTATGAAGCAATTAAATAAGTCTATTACTTCTTCATTGATCTCTCCATAAATTGAATGAAGGACTTCGTAATTGATTTGCAGCTTTTCCATAAGGTTCGTTTTTATACTATACAAGAATTAGTGCATTCACTGTATAGTTGGATCTTAAAAAATTGTTTTTTAATACGGATATCTTCTACAAAGTCCGGGTTATTTTTCATTTTTTAAAAGTATTATTACCAAGGATTTTTACGTTTTTTTATTTGTAAATTGAGAATCAATAATTTGTGAAGTAAATTATTTTTGAAATAGTTTAAAAATGAAGCATATTTTTTATTGTATTGATGCACATACATGTGGAAATCCCGTACGCCTTGTCAAAGATGGTGGACCGGAATTATACGGTAATACTATGAGTGAAAAGCGACAACATTTTCTAAAGGAATTTGATTGGATAAGAACAGGCTTGATGTTTGAACCCCGAGGCCATGATATGATGAGTGGGAGTATTTTGTATCCGCCTGCCGATCCTGAAAATGATGTAGCAGTTTTATTTATTGAAACAAGCGGCTGCTTACCAATGTGTGGACATGGAACGATAGGCACAGTTACCATTATGATAGAAGAAGGATTGATAAAGCCAAAAACCGATGGATTGATAAGGATGGAAACGCCGGCGGGATTAGTAAAAGTTGAATACAAAACGGTAGATCTTCAACAACCTGTGGACGTCAATAAGCCTTTAAAAGTGGAAAGTGTTAAGTTGACCAATGTTCCATCTTTCCTACATTCATCTGAATTATCTGTCGATTGTCCTGAACTGGGAGAATTAATTATTGATGTTGCCTATGGGGGGAATTTTTATGCAATCGTGGATGTGCAAAAGAACTTTAAAGGCTTGGAACACTTTACCGCAGATAAATTAATTGCACTTGCAAGAGAATTACGAAAGAACATAAATGAAAAATACTCCTTTGTTCATCCTGAAGATGAAACTATAAAAGGTTGTTCACATATTTTATGGACAGGCGCTGTATTGGATAAATCTTCCACCGCAAGGAATGCTGTTTTTTATGGTGAAAAAGCTATTGACCGCTCACCATGTGGAACCGGAACGTCAGCAAGAATGGCTCAGTGGTATGCAAAAGGGAAACTAAAGAAAGGTGAGGAGTTTGTTCATGAAAGCATAATCGGCAGTAAATTTGTTGGTAGAATTGAAGAAGAGCTGGAGATAAATGGGATGCCGGCTATTCGCCCATCAGTAGAAGGATGGGCAAAAATTTATGGATACAATACCATCTGGATTGATAAAGAAGATGATCCATATGCAAATGGGTTCCAGGTAATTTAAATTTGTATTTTGAAAACATATTTTGTCTCCTTTATTAGTTTTACTTTAATTTTCATTGGATGTAAATCCAATAATAATTTAAAATCAAACGCATCGGAAAAAAGTTTGCCTGATAAATTTATTGTTGTTTTAGGCATTACTCAGGATGCCGGTTATCCTCAAATTGGCTGTCAAAAAGAATGTTGTAAAGCTTTCTGGGATGGGAAAGAAGAAAAGAAGCATGTAGTTAGCCTGGCTATAGTAGACAGAAAGGCGAACAAATATTGGCTTTTTGAAGCAACGCCAGATATTACATCTCAAATGCAAACAGTGCAATCTTATCTTCCTACTGAAGATTTTTCACCAGACGGTGTTTTCATAACCCATGCACATATCGGACATTATACCGGTTTAATGGAATTTGGTATTGAGGCAATGGGCGCAAAAGCTATACCTGTTTTTGCTATGCCAGTATTAGATTCATTTATACGATCAAACGGCCCCTGGAGTCAGTTAGTTGTTATGAATAATATTACATTAACATCATTAAAAGCAGATAGTCCTGTTGTATTAAGTTCATCAATTAATGTTATCCCCTTCAAAGTCCCACATAGGGATGAGTTGTCTGAAACAGTTGGTTTTAAAATTGAATCTGCAAAAATGAAAGTTCTTTTTATTCCCGATATTGATAAGTGGGAGAAATGGGACAGGGATATTGTTGAGGAAGTAAGTAAAGTAGATCTTGCTTTATTAGATGCTACTTTTTATAAAAATGGTGAATTGTCCGGCAGGGATATGAGCAAAATACAGCATCCTTTTGTTGAAGAAACTATGGCAAAGTTTTCTTCTTTACCGGATTCAATCAAATCAAAAGTTATGTTTATACATTTCAATCACACAAATCCTTTACTTAAAAAAGATTCACCGGAGAAAAAAGAAGTTGAACGTAATGGATTTGGAGTAGCAGAAGAAAGAATGGTGATTGAATTATAAAATGGAATTCTAACATATATGAAAGTAATTATCATTGGTGGTGGTATTATTGGTTTAAGTTCGGCATTCTATCTTAAAAAATCAGGTTGGGATGTGACCGTAATAGATAAAGGAGACCTGCTGGATAATTGCTCTTATGGTAATGCTGGATATATTTGCCCAAGTCATTTCACACCGCTTGCGACTCCAGGAATTGTAAAAAAGGGACTTAAGTGGATGTGGAATTCAAAAAGTCCTTTTTATGTTCAGCCAAGATTAGATCTTAACCTTATAAATTGGGGTATAAAGTTTATGCGTAGTGCAACAGCTGCAAAAGTAGAAGCAGCAGCTATTCCTTTGCGGGATATCGCATTATTAAGTCAGGCTGAATATGAAACTTGGATCAAATCCGGGCAACTTGATTTTGCCTATGAAAAAAAAGGATTGTTGGAAATTTTTCAAACTGCCGAAGGTGAATCACATGCACACCACACTTTACAAAAAGCTCAGCAATTGGGACTCACAGGTACAAAATTATTGAGTAAAGCAGAATTACAATCTTTAGAGCCACAAACAATAGTTAATGGAGAAGGTGCATTATATTTTAACTGTGATGCACACTGTTATCCGGATAAATTAATGACTAATCTTTTGGATTTTCTTAAAAAAGAAGGAGTTCAATTTATAACAGAAAGTAAGGTAATTCATTTTGAGAAAAAATCTGGGAAAGTAGTAAAAGTAATAACCGAAAAAGGTAGTTATGAAACAGATGAAGTAGTAATAGCAACAGGATCATGGGGCAGAGAGACTGTAAAGTTATTAGCAATTTCTATTCCTTTGATTCCGGGAAGAGGGTATTCTGTTACTTTAGAAAACTCTTCTTATAAATTAAACTATCCTTCTGTATTGATTGAAGGAAGAGTGGCACTTACGCCTATGAATGGAAATAAGATCCGCTTTGGAGGTACAATGGAGATCACATCACATAAAACTCCTCTTAGACTGAACAGGGTACAAGGAATATTAGATGCAGTTAAAAATTATTATCCTGAATTTGATGTGCCAATGCCTGCAAAAGAAAATATATGGTATGGCTATCGTCCTTGTTCAGCTGATGGCCTGCCCTTTATTGGTAAGGTTAAAAAATTTGAAAATGTAACTATCGCAACCGGGCATTCGATGCTTGGCTTGAGCCTGGGAGCAGGAACAGGTAAGTTAGTTGATGAAATAGTCAATAAAAGACCAACAAGTATGGATTTAACGCCGTTTGCTGTTGAACGATTTAGTTAAAAATATTTAATAGGGTATAACTATCCTTTTCATCTTCTTATTTTTACAATATGTTGCATTGCAACATCAATAAATATGAATTGTAAATCTACACGAAT
>JAHEMN010000170.1 GCA_024643645.1 Chitinophagaceae bacterium
CAGGCCGATCAATTCAAGTTCATATAAATCGCCGTATACTTTTGCATACAACTCATTTACATATTTAGTAACCGCATAGGGAGATAAAGGTCTGCCGATCTTATCTTCTACCTTAGGTAATCCGGGATGATCACCATAAGTTGATGAGCTGGCAGCATAAACAATTCTTTTTATACCAAGCTCTTTGGCAGCGTTAAAAATATTCAACGTACCTGTAATATTTACTTCATTTGTAGTGAGCGGATCATTAATAGAACGGGGAACTGAACCTAAAGCAGCCTGGTGAGTGATCCTGTCTATTCCCGTACATACTTTTTGACACGATGCATAATCCCTTATATCTGCTTCCATGAATTCCAGCTTTGGATCAGCTGAAAGCTCCTGAAGGTTTTGTAAACTACCTGTTGCCAGGTTATCCATTACCCTTACTAAACTTACATCCGGACGATCAAGCAGCGCAGCAACAATATGAGATCCGATAAAACCGGCACCACCGGTTACGAGGATTCGCATTTTAATTAGTTCTTTTTTTGAACCACTGCATAGGGTTCAGCTTTTGTAAAAGCCTTTCAAAAAAATTCAACGGTGGAGTTTCTTCTTCGTAGTAACTGCCATAACCGTAACCATAGCCATAACCATAACGGCCATAGCCATAATATCCATATCCTGTCTTCAGCTTCACATCATTAATAACAATGGATACTTTAGGCAACTTCTTTTGTGTATAAAACTCATCGATCAAAGTGATCTGCTTTTTAAAAGTATGTCCCTGTCGTACAAGGTATAAGGTACTATCTACAAACTTACTCAATGTCTGTGCATCACTTACCATACCTACCGGGGCCGTATCAACGATCACCACATCAAATTCTCTTTTTAACCAGGAGAATAATTCTTCTACCCGCTCTCCCAGTAATAATTCAGAAGGATTTGGTGGTACCGGGCCACATCCTAATACATATAGATTCTCTGTATCCGGAACTTTTCGCACCAATTCAGAAAGGTCATTATTTTTCCCGATAATAAAATTGGTAATACCAGGGCCTTTTTCCATTTTTAATCCGGAAAGCACTTTTGGTTTTCTGATATCAAATTCCAGGATAATTGTTTTTTTACCAGCCAATGCCATCACCGCTGCAACATTGGTACTAAGAAAAGACTTACCTTCACCACTAAACGAAGATGTGACCAATAGCGTAAACCGATCCGTTTTACCGATCACATATTGAAGATTGGAACGTATGATACGGAACTGTTCGGCAACCATACTCCGTGTTGATTTATTTACGATCAGTGTTTTCTCAGAAAAAGAATGTCCGATCTCTCCAAGTATAGGTGCTGTTGTGATCTTTTCAACATCAAACCTTGTGGTTATTTTATCATTCAGCATTTCACTGCCAAAAATGAATATTGCAGGAATAAGCAATCCAATAAGAATTGACATCAATTGAATAGAGCGACGGTTTGGTTTTATAGGAGTTCCTGCAACATACGCTGCTTCAACGATCTGCGCATTGGCAATATTGGAAGCCCTTGTGATTGCTGTTTGCTCTTTTTTCTCCTGCAGCACATTAAAAAGTAATTGCTTATTATCAACCTGTCGCTTTAATTCTATATACTCCTTTGATTTATACCGCAATGCCTGCATTTCCCCCAGATCTTTATTGCTATTTTGCCTGATAGAACCGATCGACTTATTAAATGATCTTCTGAGATTTGTAAGGCTTTCCAGAATACTTAGTTTCATTTTTTCTATTTGCCCATTAGTTTCTAAAACCAGTGGGTTATCCGGGGGCACATTCCCGTCCAGCAGTTCCTGGCGTTTTATTTGCTGTAGATTATAATTTCCAATTAAACCACTGAGCGTTTCATCACTTAATCCTAAAGTTGACGGAACGGGTACAGTTCCAAACTGATTTTTTTTATCCCTTAAATAGCTCTCTATAAAATCTGCCGTATTGATCTGCAGTAATTGTTCATTGATTGCCTTATCTGATTCACTTAAATTACTTAAATAAGCACCTTGCTGTGTTTCAATATCAATCAAATTGTTTTGCTCACTATATCTCAGCAAATTATTTTGTACACTATCCAGTTCTTTCCCCAAAACAGCCATCCGGTTATCAATAAAAGCTATCATCTGATCGGAAGTCTTATTCTTTAGCTCTTTTGTATAATCACCATAATCCTCCATCAGCTGATTTACCACATCTGCACATTGATTAGGATTGGTGCCTTCTAAACTAATATTCACAATTCCGGCACCACCGATCTTTGGTGTAACTGCTATGGTACTAGCAAAATTTCTGGCAGCAGCATTAGTTGGTAAATATTCAACAACATAATCTTTTGAAATACCTGCTAAGGGATTTCTTATCAACCGAAATGTTCCATACCTGTTTTTGAAGTATTTATTAAATCCAAGTTGCTCACTCTCATCATTAACTGTAAAAGTATTTTGATCCTCAAATTTAATTTTTAATGTAAATGCACTAAAAGTATCTGTTAATACCAGGGGGTCTAAGAAAAAAGGGCCTGCCTTATAAATATTGATCGTCTTTATTTTCCCTTTTACATAATAATTGAATTGCAGATTTTGCTTCTCTACCACCCTTGCCATCAAAGCTTTAGATTTCAATACTTCTATTTCGTTCTGAATATTGAATCCTTTACTATTCCCAAACAAATCTTCAAATTTATCAGAAGATCCACCTTGTTGCTGATCAGCTTTTAATAGCAATGTACCTGTGGTGCTATAAATTGGTGTTGTATACCGCAAGTATCCATAAGCTCCAAATAATGCCAATGCAACGGAAAAAACAAAAACAGGTATAAAACGTATATACTTGTAAAACAAGTCCCTGATGGTCAAATTCGAAAGCTCACTTTTGGCTTCGGTTATTATATTACTTTGTTGTTCTTCCATGAATTAAATAATGTGCAACTATTGAATTGATATCATTTAATGAAAATATTAGCCAGCGTAGCAACAACCGTTACAATCGTAAATGCAAATGCTACTTTTTGGGTGATCCGTTGTTGCTCAGAATCATTGATCTTCTGCTTGGTCTCACCAACAAACAACAGATCATTTTGTGCCAGATAATAGTAAGGAGAATCAAATACATCTTTCGAAGAAAGACTTACAACACCTGTTTCCCGTTTTCCATTACTTTCCCTAACCACTCTTACATAATCTTTTGTACCATAATCAGTAATACCCCCAGCCAGTCCGATCGCATCAATGATGGTTAGTTTTTCACCCGGCACTGTTAATACACCCGGACTACCGACCTGACCAAGTAATGTAACCTTGAAATTCAAAAAGTTAATGATAACAGTCGGGTCTTTTAATAACTCAACAGGGACCATTAAACGCTTTTTAATTTCATCAGCTAATTGATATTTGGTTAGTCCTTCTGCATGTATCAACCCTAACCGATGGTGTTGAATGTTTCCATTTAAGTCTACAAAATACCCTTGAGTAGCCGCCTGTGCCCCACCGCCCGAACTACCACCAGCACCGGTTGTTGGTTGATTATAAAGTGCATCTGTTTCTGGTTTGGTACTTGTGCTGAATATCTGGATGGAAAGCTGATCATTCTTCTGGATCTTCAGTTCAGGGATCTTTACATCATTGAACTTCGTGGAATCTGTTACATCATCCAGGTAATAAGGTAACCGTTGAATAGATTTACAGGAAAAAAAGTAAAAAGGGAGTGCCAATAAAAATAAAAGCCTTAGGAATTTCATTGAAAACGACTTTAGTGGATAAAACAGCTATGGCTGTAAATATTGAATTTTAGTTTATTTCGGCTGTGCCGAAGTTAATTTAGTTCTGTCAATTGTGGCTACTAAAATATACCCAAGACTGTCAATAGCCACTTTTACTGTCTTGTGTTTTATATCAACCACTTTCCCCTCCTTATCCATCAGCGTACCGGCAGTGATACGTACCCGTTGATCCACTTTTAACTTAACAGGCCTTGCCTCTACATTTTCATATTCGTTCAGAAACTTACGGATAGCAATGATCTCTTTTTCCTTAACAATAGCAGGCTTACCATCCCAATATACAAAGTTGATAGCTCCTTCTGTCATTCTCACATTTGTACGGTCTTCATCACTTACTTTAACAAAAACGTAAGACTTGAATAGGGGTTCTTCTACGATCTTATACCTGTCACTCCATTTTCTTCTTACTTTATTCAATGGGCAATAGCTTTCCAAACCTTTCTCTATTAAAAGATGGTTTACCTTTTTCTCCCACCTTGGACGGGTGTAGATCGCTAACCATTTTCTTATTGGGGTTCCATTCTTCATTGCATAGCTTCGCCACCTCAGTCACATATTTATTTTTTTGAAATGACTGATTGACTATCAAGAAACTTCCTTTTGCTACAAAAGGATCAGTTCTGTTTGCCTGCAAATATAAAGGGAAGAATGGGAGTGGCAAGTGAATAAAAATGACAGATTATGAGGGATTTATTCCCATAAGTTGATAACTATTTGGAGAGAATAATATAGAATATGATTAATATCAACAAAAAACTATTAGAGGCTCATTTAAGAATGAAAATATAATACGATTCAAACCTATTTCTCAAGTATCAAAAATCCCATAAACCTGTCAATATTAATGTGTTTGAATGACCATGATATTCAACTTTCAGCTATCTTCATCAGGAAATAATAAGCTGTGAACCAACGTTTCTATTCCCTCGATGTTTTTCGGGGTGCTACTGTTTGCCTGATGATCTTAGTTAATAACCCTGGTTCATGGTCACATATTTATGCGCCATTGGAACATGCCCCCTGGCATGGATTAACGCCAACCGACCTTGTATTTCCATTTTTTTTATTTGCTGTAGGAAATGCGATGTCTTTTGTAATGCCCCGATTAGAAACTGCAGGAGATAAAGTATTCTGGAAAAAAGTAATAAAAAGAACTTTGCTGATCTTTGGAATTGGTCTATTTCTAAACTGGTGGCCATTTGTAACCGAAGTAAACAGACTGGTAGAAGATACTAACGAACTTCAGCGGGTCACCATTTTTAAAGGATTTACCTGGCTGGATTATTCAAAAGATAAAGCAGGTAATATTATCGAGGTATTGAAAGGCATAAGGATCTTCGGAGTATTACAACGTATAGCAGTATGTTATTTTTTTGCTGCGATCATCATTTATTATCTGAAGCCCAGAAAAGCTTTTCTCTTTGGATTGATTATCCTCCTGCTATACTGGATGCTTTGTTTCATCAATAATCCGGTAGATCCTTATAGCCTGAATGGCTGGTTTGGAACTGACATTGATAAATCTATTTTGGGTAAAGCACATATGTACAAAGGAGAAGGAATACATTTCGATCCGGAAGGAATCATGAGTTCATTCGGTGCAATTGTACAGGTGATCTTTGGCTTTATGGTTGGTGCATATATTCAAAACAAAAGCAAAGAGTTAATTGGCGACTCCGGGAAATTGGAAACTACAATAAATGGAATGTACCGCATGCTCTCAGGTTTATTTGTAATTGGTGTTGCATTTCTCATTACCGGTTTTTGCTGGGATATGGTTTTCCCCATCAATAAAAAGATATGGACCAGTTCATATACCATTTACACAACCGGCCTTGCAATAATCACCATCGCTACAATGATCTATATGATCGAAATAAAAAAGATAAGGGGCGGCTTAGCCAGATTCTTTGATGTATTTGGTAAAAACGCTTTGTTCGTTTTTGCATTAAGTGCTTTTCTTCCAAGAGGATTTGCATTGATAAAACTCGGCGCCGGCGTAAACCCATGGAACTGGTTGTATAAAAAAGTATTGATACATACACCCGGCGCACCTGAAAATGGCTCTCTACTTTATGCATTATGTATCATTACATTTATGTGGGCCATCTGTTACTGGATGGATAA
>JAHEMN010000171.1 GCA_024643645.1 Chitinophagaceae bacterium
TTGCTGTTGAACGATTTAGTTAAAAATATTTAATAGGGTATAACTATCCTTTTCATCTTCTTATTTTTACAATATGTTGCATTGCAACATCAATAAATATGAATTGTAAATCTACACGAATACCATACCGGCAAACCGGAGTTTTCTCAAGTCTGGTACTGGATTATATTGATCAGGCTAATGCGATCGAACCTTTTTTTTCTCATCCACCTTCTTTGAAAGGAATTCAAAATGCTATTGAGGATAGGAAAAAATTTAATACTAAACGATCAGTTCTCGTTGAGGAATTGAAAAAACAATACCACGGAATAAGCAGTAGTGATAAAGTACAAAGCAATATTGATTCTCTTTTATCTACAGAAACATTTACAATTACATCAGCTCATCAAAATAATATTTTTACTGGTCCCTTATATTTTATTTATAAAATTGTTCATAGTATTAAACTGGCCGATAATTTAAAAGCAGCTTTACCTCAATATAATTTTGTACCTGTATTTTATATTGGTTCGGAGGATGCTGATCTGGATGAATTAAATCATATTCATCTTGGTGGTGAAAAACTTGTTTGGGAAACTAAACAGACTGGGGCGGTAGGAAGAATGAAGGTGGATAGGAATTTATTAAAGTTGATAGATTCAATGCAAGGTCAATTATCGGTACTTCCACATGGTAAAGAAATAATATCCTTATTACAAAAATCTTATAAAGAAGAAGTAGATATCGAACAGGCAACATTTCATTTTGTCAATGCCTTGTTTGCTGAGTATGGTTTGATAGTTTTAAAACCAGATAATGCTGCATTAAAAAAACAACTAATAAATGTATTTGAAGATGATCTGTTGAATCAGACTGCTTCAGGCATTATTGAAAAGTCAATTTCTTCACTTTCCGATGCCGGTTATAAAGTGCAGGCCAATCCAAGAGAGATCAATTTATTTTATCTGAAAGATGATTTAAGAGAAAGGATTGAGATGCTGAATGGGGAATGGAGGGTTGTGAATCGAAATGAAAAGTTTTCAAAAGAAGAAATAGTAAATGAGTTGACACATTATCCTGATCGATTCAGTCCGAATGTGATTCTTCGGGGGTTATACCAGGAGACTATTTTACCGAATATTGCTTTTATCGGAGGTGGAGGAGAAACGGCATATTGGTTACAGTTAAAATCTTTATTTGAATATTACAAAGTTCCTTTTCCTGTTTTAGTATTGCGGAATTCATTTTTATTGGTGGAAGAAAAATGGAAATCATTGATCAGCAAACTTCAGTTTTCTGTTGAAGAATTCTTCGAATCAAAACAGAATTTATTAAATAAAGTTGTTTTAAAAGAAAGTAAAAATGACCTAAAATTAAATGGTTCATTATCTGAGTTAGAAGTGCTATATGAATCATTTAAAAAACAAGCGAAGGGAATTGATTCAACTTTAGAAAAACATGTGGAGGCGTTAAAAACTCAAACAGTTTATCGACTGAAAGAATTGGAAAAGAAAATGCTTCGTGCCGAAAAAAGAAAATTTACTGATCAACAACGACAGATCAATAAAATAAAATCACATTTATTTCCTGGTAATGGTTTACAGGAGCGGTTTGAAAATATTTCCTACTATTATGCGAAATACGGGAAAGAAATTATTCAAATCCTTTATGATGAATCTTTATCATTAGAACAGGAATTTTTGATACTTTCTGAAAAGTAATTTTTCAGATCACTTTTCAGCATTTTTATTTCCTTCTCAGATAAAGATTAAAGCTTACAAAATTCTTTTTGAAAGAATTTACAAAACTGGAATAAAAACCAGATCCGGAATTATCTCTACTATCACTTATTGAGGCAGCGTATTTTAATTCTGGAGATAATACAAATTTTGTCCCTTTTAATGGAATATCAATACCGATTCCAGCATCTCCTGTAAAACTCGTCTTTTTGAGAGGTAAATCACTGTCAGTTGAATTTGTATTACTAAGGCTTAAACTGAAAGATGCCCCTGCTGTCAGATACGGAGTAACATTTTTTCCATTGAAAGGAAAGACAAATGGTAATGAACCTGAAACGGAAGAATAATTAACTGGAACCGGCTCAATTACTTCGGGTTCTCCGGGATTTGTTCTCAAATGAAATAAAATATCAGATTTTCCAAATTGTACGGTTGCTGATGGTCTTATTGCTATATTCTTACTTAAAAATGTATAGAATATAATTCCCAGGTTTATTACTGAAGTACTTTTTGATTCTACTCTGGAAAAAGGTGATCGTATAGAATTCGTATCAGCATTTACATTTAATTGAGTCAGTCCTGCTCCAATTGTAAATCCAAAACTACTTTTTGGTAAATTCATTTTCATACCAGCTTTCTTTTTTAATTCATTTGCTTTCTTTTTAACGACTGAATTATTTTGACCTGAACTTTTTTGAACCTTGGCCAATGTGAGAAATGCACAAGCCCAATTTGGTGCAATTTTAGTAGCCTTATCTGCATAAAAGACGGCACTGTCCATATTATTATTTTCGAGATGCAATAAGGCAAGTTTATTGTGAATGTAAGCTCCATTAGGGTCTATAGATAATGCAGCGTAAGCATTTTGAAATAAGTTACTTATATCATTATTTCCGCTTGCTTTTAACAGGTAAAGACGACCTCTAAGTGAATTAGCAAAGTCCTCATCATCCTCTCTTACATAGTCAATTGCTTTTTCCAGTCCTACAGCTGCTGTCACATTTTCCTGTTTTTCTTTCTGTGAAATACCATCAATACAAGAGAGGTATTGATCAACTTTTAGCTGTGCATAATCGATATATTTCACTGTTAATGTTGATTTGGCATCCAGTGTATATGGATTACCAGGGTATTTGCTTGTCAATTGCTGAAAGTATTCTTCTGCTGAGGAATTACCGGAAATAATATTTTTATTGATTGCTTTGTAAAATTGGTTATAAGTTTCTAAGAGCAAGGTGTCCACAGATAGATGAGGTAGCTTTGGATCCCGAAAACCTTCAAATGTATTTCCACCACCCCTGTTCTGTGTTTTTTTGATTTGTAACCATTTTTGTAAATAGACGGGATCTACAGTACTGATCACTTTTTCGCTGTTTTCATTACAACAGAAATAGGGTTCTTGTTTTCTTTTGAATCGTTCTTCAGCAACTGATGGAACATTTTTATCTACATAAGTTTGAATTTCATTAAATGTTATTTTATAATCAGGAGATTCTTCAGAATCTGCAACTCCACTTAAACCATCAACAAGATAGTAAGTAAATAAACCATGTCCATTACCGATTGATTTATCTTCCAATGATTCTTGTCCGGCACCAGTTGCAAGCATTATTATTTCACCGGCTTCTTTTTCAGAAATAGCTGTGTTTAAAAAACTCTGTCCATTTAAACCGCCAGGTAATTCATTTGAACGGCAAGCGTCCATAATAAAAAAAACCTCAACACCTTTATTTGCCTCTCTGGCAATTTTCTTTTTTAAGTTGAATAACTGGATTGTTCCACTTACCAGGTAGTTGTTTTTATCTCCTTCAGGATTACAATCAAAGCCGAGAAAAAAGAACTGGTCCTGATCAATAGCATCTCCATGACCAGCGAGGTAAATAAATAATTTATCTCCTTTTTGTAATTGTTTTGCTTTTAACCATTGAAATCCTTTGGTCCAGAAATTTGAATTGGAAGCTTCTTCATTTAAAAGCATAAAAATATTATCATCTTTTACATTGCCACCACCCGGTGACTTTAGATAATCACTGAAAAGGATCGCATCCTTATCAGCATATGATAATGGCCGAATATATTTATATTTTGAAACGCCTACTATGATCGCAAATGTTTGCGAACCCTTTATGGATGTGTCCCTGAATTGTAGTGGTGTTTGTGCATCAGGTCTTACAGAAATCGAAATAAGTAATAATAGACATGCAAGACGGAGTGTGGTAGTCATGTTGTGGGATTAAAGCGATAATAAATGTGCTAATACTATTCAATAGTAAAATACTACAATTTTAAATAACATCACATTCTATCGGTTCTTTTCTATAACTAACCTGAATAGTGTACTACTCCCATCATCATTATCAGCAACAAGTACTAAGTGGAGAAGTTTTCTTGTTTCTTTTAAAATACATGCAGATTCGATTTTCTGACCAATAAATCTCTTGTCTATATTTTCCAGATCAA
Source organism: Chitinophagaceae bacterium (assembly GCA_024643645.1). Taxonomy (GTDB): domain Bacteria; phylum Bacteroidota; class Bacteroidia; order Chitinophagales; family Chitinophagaceae; genus JJ008. Next base: position 4,179 of record JAHEMN010000171.1, read on the forward strand.
TTATTTTGTCAGGGTTAATCGCTTTCCATTTTATTTTGGAAGAAAAATTATTTATTATCCAGATATAACTTTTGCCGATAGCACCATCATCAAAACTATTATAAGTCTTTTCCGTAGAGACGGTCATTATTAAACGATCGCTTTTTTGGGAATAGGTTAATCCGGAAATACCTTTAAAAGTTGCACTGTCTTCATTTATACCAATTGTTATAGTTGAAATATTTGCTACTGACTGATTATGCCAGAAATTATTATCTGTAAAAATTAGTGTGTTTTTCGGATATCCTTTGCTGCCTCTGTTTGATAATAAAATTTTATTTTCAAACGAACAAGATCCTTCAATATTCAACGCCTCAATTCCATTAAGTTTTATTCTTTGATAAAAAGTATCTAGATGGATAAATTGTTTCTGTCTTGATTTTGGGTCAATCAACCAGGCAATATTTCGATAAGGAGATTCAGAACCGGAGCCAAATAATATCAGTTGGTTATTCTTTGTAATTGTAATTGATTCCAGATCAGATTTTGTTGATTTTGGTATTCTTTCTTCTGAAAATGGATAGATAGTAATAGAGTCAGAAGCATTCAAGCTTGTGTCAAGGATCAATAATTTCTTTGCATCATCACCAATCATATAAAAATGATCGTTCAAATACTGGATACCAGATGCCGAGGGGTAGGAGGGGTTCTTCTTTACTTCAATTAATATATTTTTATTGCCGCAAGAGGCAGAAAAAACAAGTATGTAAATTAATATACAAAGGCGGATCATATTTTAGTCAAACTTATTCTCCCATCCGGCTTTCTTCATTTTCTCAACTTTCTCAATCACTTCACTATTAAGTGAATTCTTATATGCTTCAATTTTTTGAGAGATCTCTTCATTACCAGTTCCTAGAATTTCTGCTGCAAGTATGCCTGCGTTTTTAGATGCATTTAAAGCAACTGTTGCTACTGGTATTCCGTTTGGCATTTGCAGAATAGAAAGTACTGAATCCCACCCGTCAATTGAGTTAGAGGATTTTACCGGTACACCGATCACCGGTAGTGTAGAAACTGAAGCAACCATACCAGGTAAATGGGCTGCACCTCCTGCGCCGGCAATAATAACTTTCAGTCCTCTTTTTTTTGCAGTTTGTGCATATTCGATCATTCGATGGGGTGTGCGATGTGCAGAAACCACTGTTACTTCATGTGGGATAGCAAATTGTTTGAGAATTTCAGATGCACCTTGCATTACTGTGAGGTCACTATCGCTTCCCATAATAATTCCCACTAATGGTTCCATGGTTATAATTTTTTCAAAAATACTATTTAATTATTTCACCCTTCAATCTCAGCAGTTCTGTTTCTGCAAGTTTCGTGTTATATCTCGCATTGATAAGTCTTGTTTGTGCATCTTGCAGACTTTTCTGTGCTTCTTTTAATTGAATGAGAGTGGTAGAATTTAATTTATATACTTCAAATACTATAGCGACATTTTCTTTTGCGAGAACAATATTTTCTTCTTCTAATGCCAATGCTCTTTTCTGCAACTCATAATCTTTATACGCATTGATCACACTTAAGCTAAGAATTGATTTTTGATTTTCATAAAACAGTTGCTGATATTGGATATCCAAAGAAGATTGTTTAATCAATCGCTTTGTATTGAAATTATTTAGTATTGGAACAGCAATTGAAAATCCGATATTGCGGCCAAAATTTCTACTGAATAAAGGTTGAAATGGGTTTAC
>JAHEMN010000172.1 GCA_024643645.1 Chitinophagaceae bacterium
TCCGGTGTTTTTATGAAACCGGCAAGTATGGCTGGTCAATTAGGTTCACCAATCTGGTTAACAGTAATATGGATCATTGCTGGTATATTTTCTTTATTTGGTGCATTGATCTTTGCTGAACTAGGAGCAATGATTCCGGAAACCGGAGGCCTGTATGTTTATTTCAAAAAAATGTTTGGCGACTTTATCGGTTATATATACGGGTGGGCTGCTTTTTCGGTTATTAATACAACGGCTGTTGCTGCGATATCTTTTGTTTGTGCACAGTATGCTGATTATTTTTTGCACTTGCCAAGGTTAGATGTAATTACTGAGCATTCTGTTGTCTGGCATATTCCATTTATTGGTGATCTGTTTCCACTCGAAAATTTTGGAGTGAAATCCTTAGCTATTTTTTTGGTAATAATTTTTACTACAATTAACTATCTAAGTACAAAAGCAGGAAGTTTATTTCAGGTTATCTCCACATTTGTAAAAGTTGCAGCTCTTGTACTATTGGTTTTTGGAATTTTCTTTTCCGGAAACGGGTCACTTCAAAATTTTGTTACGGCTGAAAGTCCTAAACAAAACGGAGCATTGCTGGCTGGTATTATGGCAGCCCTTTCAGGAGCTTTTTTTGCTTATGACGGTTGGGGCAATATTACTTTTGTTGCAGGTGAAGTAAAGCAACCACAGAAAAATATTCCAAAGAGTTTATTTACCGGTGTATTAACATGTATTGTAATCTATGTACTGGTGAACCAGGCCTATCTATATGTATTGCCGGTAGAAAATATTGCCGCTTCCTCATTAGTTGCTGCAGATGCTATGACAATTGCATTAGGTAGTATTGGTGGGGCTGTAATTGCTGCATTGATTGTTATTTGCACTTTAGGTGCTATTAATGGTAATACCATGGCAACAGCCAGAGTTACTTTTGCCATGGGAAAAGATAAAGTTTTTTTGCCATGGACCGGAAAAGAACACAAACGATTTCAAACTCCTGGAAATGCCCTGGTATTACATGGCATATGGATATGTATGTTTATCATTACCGGATCATTTGATATGCTGGCAGATATCATGGTCTTTATGACCTGGATCTTTTATGGTATTGGAGCTGTTGGAATTTTTATATTAAGAAAAAAAATGCCTGATGCTGAAAGACCCTATAAAATATGGAAACACCCATTGGTAACTTTATTATATATCGCTTTTACAACTTTTTTTCTGGGAGCTACAATTTATAATGACATCTCAAACTACATTAATGGGAAACAACCTGTTGTTAATTCTTTATTAGGATTGTTGATAGCAGCATTAGGCATCCCGCTTTATTTTTATTATAAAAAAAAGAGCAAAAAAGTGGGATAACTTTTTTTATCTTAAGAGAAGTGAAGTTCCTTTTGAAAAAATCTGCTGTCCGGTATCACTATTTGTATAACTAAGAATCCATACAAATACCCCAGTTTGCTGTAGTATGCCATTAACTTTCCCATCCCATTTATTGCTCCAATGGCGGGAATTAAAAACCAATTGTCCTAGTCTGTTGTAAATTTTAAATTGCATGTTAGTGGCCTTGATCGCATTTAGTGGATAAAGAAAATCATTCAGACCATCGCTATTTGGTGTAAAAGCATTTGGCACTTTAACCAGGCAATTGTTTAATATTTTTATAGTTTTTTTAAAAGTATCAATACAATTTAATTGTGTGTTTGAAGCAATAAGTGATATAGTATAAAATGCGTCATAGCCAACAAGCGGATAACGGTAATTTATAGGATTTGCGGTGATAATAATATTTCCATCACCCATCATCCATTTCCATTCATTAATAATTCCAGTACTGGTATTCGTAATGTGAATAGTATCATCCTGACAAAATTCTTCAGCAATATTAAAAGAGGCTTTTAGATTGTCTGCAACAGTAATCAATTGAGAACTACTATCCGTACAACTCCCGTTTTGAACTGTTAAACTGACTTTATATGTTCCCGGAGTACTAAACCATAGCACAGGATTTTGAAGACTGCTTATCGTTCCATTGCCAAAGTCCCAGTGCCATGTTGTTGTATTGTTGTTTCCATCATGAAAAAAATAAGTACTCTCTTTTTTGCAAGAGGCTGGATTATTAATAGTAAATAAAGAAGACAATGGATTATTTACAATGAAACTTAATGGTATAAGCTGAACAACAGATTGACCACATTCATCCAGTATTGAATTACCATCCGTACCTGTATTTAAATTGATCTGGTAAGTTCCTCCTGTAACAATTGGGGATTGAAATTGTAAACGGATTTTCTTTGTGTACATATTGTTATTACAATTTCCAGGAATAAAAATCAGGGATACAGGCTGAGGACCCGATATTGTAAAGTCACTTCCATCCATTGCTATTGAACTGCATTTAATATTTTTTTTAAATACAAGGTCAATATAGGACGGTGAGCACCCATATACCGGTACCAGGCTATCCATTTGAGTTGGTTGTGGAGGATTGATACTGAAATTAATTGTTTCGCCCGGGCTGATCTCCCTGTTACAATAATCTTTCAAAGTATTCGCATCATTACCCGTTCGGATTGTTAAGGTATAATTGCCAACAGGTAATGGTTGATCTAATGTAATAATAACTGTATCGCTGCTGAAATAAGTTGAACAGTCTCCGGGACTGGCACTTATGATCGTTGAAGAAGAATTGAAAATAAAATCGCTACCATCTGCTGCAATTGAATTGCAGTTTATTTTCTTATTTAATCTTACAATTATCTGTGTTGCATTGCAACTTCCGATTGCTGATTGTAAATGTGGTATTACATCATCAGTAATGCTGGCCGAACCTCCAGTAAAAGTCAGGTTATAACCTAAAGATGAATTATTATAATTTGACACCAACAGCATATAAGAACGACCTGCTATTATATCAGGCATTTTCGAAAAAACAAATTCACCACTGCCACCACAAACATTCAGAGAAACTCCATCAGACGTTGCTCCGGTTTGCCCCGGCTCTGCAGACCAGTTACAAGCAACAAATAATCCGGGATTAGTGAAAATGTTTTCTGGGTTATTATTTGTTATATCAAATAATTGCCAGTTATAATCAGCTGTGATTTCATCGGGATCAATAATGAACCCAAGGGTACCTGAGCTAAAACAATTCATCCGGAAGTAATTAGGGTTTTTATTCTGGTAAGAATATGTTGCAGCACAAGGAACTGGAATCGGTATTATTCCGCAATAAGTTTGTGTGGCAGCATAAAAGCTCTCAGAACCACAGACCAATATTGCAGTTTGAGGGGTTTGACCGGGGAATAAACAAAGCTGCGCATGCATTGGCTTAATAAATGCCATTACACATATTGCGAAGCTAATTTTCTTTATCATAACCCAAAAAGGAAACGATTTGTAACGTTTCCTTTTTTAATTTGTAACAAGTTACAAAACTAATTACAAGAAAAGTACTTCTATATTTCTTAACGAATTAAAAGTGAAAATGCTAAAGTTTGGGTGCTTTAGAGCTTGAAATGGTATTCTCTGATATTGATACTTTTTCTTTTCAGTAAATTCGTTGTCTAATATTTATGAATGAAAAATATTATTGTAACAGGTGCTTCAGGAAATCTGGGTCAGGCAGTCATTCAACAATTTTTACTAGAAGGATGGCAGGTTACAGGTACTGTCAGATCACAGAAAACTGAAGCTGACAATTCCGATGATCATTCTTTTAAGAAAGTAGCGGTAGATCTGAATAATGAAACTGCTACCGGAGAATTTGTAACAACTATTATTGCAGAACAAGGTAAGTTAGATGCTGCTGTATTAACTGTTGGTGGTTTTGCAATGGGCTCAATAGCTGAAACTACTGCGAAAGATATTTTTATACAGTATCAGCTCAATTTTGATACTGCTTATGCTATTGCCCGTCCTGTTTTTATTCAAATGATGAAACAGGGTAGTGGACGTATTTTTTTAGTTGGCTCACAAGCAGGAATGAATATGGAAAAGAGCAAAGGTGTGGTTGCTTATGGATTAGCTAAGTCATTAATTTTTCGGCTTGCAGAATTAATGAATGATGAAGCTTATGGAACTGATGTAAAAACGATCGTTGTTGTTCCATCCACTATTGATACTCCACAAAACAGACGATCAATGCCTCATGCTGATTTTACAAAATGGGTAAAACCCGAAACAATAGCCGGGCACATATTTTTAAATTGTATCTCTGATGATCCTTCGTTACTTATTGAAGATTGAATATTTCCGATTTTAATGGATTGAACTGCAAAAACCCAATTCATTAACTTGCAGCCTCAACTTTATAGTACTATGCGTAATATGAAATGGTTTGGACTTGCCGGGGCAATTTTGCTTATAGCTTCTTGTTTTGCCCCTTGGGTGTTTATAGTTTCAAGAGATATTACTGTTAGTGGTATTGAGGCTACGGGAACTAATTTTGGAAAACCCGGTTATTTTCATTTTATATGTATTTTCTTTTATCTCATCTTTCATTTTACACCCCGTATCTGGGCTAAGAGAGTGAATCTGCTGGTAACTGGATTGAATGCGGCCTGGGCATTTCGTAATTTTTTTGTAATCGCTGCCTGCCAGGGTGGTGAATGTCCGGAAAAGAAAATTGGTATTTATCTTGTAATAATTTCTTCATTATTAATGTTGATCTCTGCACTTTTCCCTGATATCACAATGAAAAAAAGAGATATCTAAACTTTATTTACCCCTCTAATAATTTCGCTATTGCAAATGCCGCACCTGCAGCAACAGCTCCTATAAGCATAACACGAATAGCTCCCAGCCAGGCATTGATACCTGTTATTTTACTTTTGAAATAACCGAAAATAAAGAGGCATAATAAAGTTACAACAACTGAAATTTTTAATCCCTCAATTGGAGAATCAACAAAAAAGTAGGGGCTTAGCGGAACGATACCGCCAATGATATAAGAGATGCCAATATTCAAGGCAGATTTTGTGGCTCTTTTCGGATCAGGCTTATCAAGGCCTAATTCATATTTCATCATAAAATCAACCCACTGTTTTTTGTCCTGCGATATTTCTTCAGTTGCTTTTTCCTGTAATGAAGGACTTAAGCCAATATTGGCAAAGAATTCCTTTGTTTCTTCTAATTCCCTTTCCCGAAGGTTATCAACTTCATAATACTCTCTCTTTTCTTCACTGTTATAATGATCCTGTTCTGTTTTGCCAGACAGATATCCTCCAAGTCCCATAGCAATAGAACCGGCAGCAATCTCAGCTATACCAGCTATTACAATTATATGAGTAGAATCAACAGCACCGCTTAATCCTGCTGCTAAAGCGAACGGAACAGTAAGGCCATCACTCATGCCAATAACAATATCCCTTAAAGCATCACTGCTTTTCAAATGTTCCTCCCGGTGTGGAGTTCTGTCGTGGTGTAAATGAGTATCCATTTATTGAAGTTAAATAATTACTGCAAAAAAAAACCGCTACTTAAAAAGTAACGGCAAAAAAAATGACAGGAATGGTCAATCTAAAATTGAAAGGCTGTCCCCGATTATTTCTACACATTCTAAGATTTGCTTTTTTGTAATTACAAGGGGAGGAGCGAAGCGGATCCTATCTCCATGAGTAGGTTTGGCAAGTAATCCATTCTCCTTCATATGCATACATAGATCCCATGCAGCTTCCTTATTGGTATGTTTAATAATTATCGCATTTAATAATCCTTTACCTCTTATTATCGAAATATGTTTTGATTGTAATGCTGCTAATTCAGATCGGAGCAATTCACCCAATACAGTTGCATTCTCCTCCATTTTTTCATCTTTTAAAATTTGTAATGCGGTCATTGCTACTTTACATGCTAATGGGTTGCCGCCATA
>JAHEMN010000173.1 GCA_024643645.1 Chitinophagaceae bacterium
AAGACAGACTTAAAGAATGGATACAAGCTGGCGGTACTTTGATATTAACAGAAGAAGCAGTTCAATGGGCGGCGCAGTCAGGTATCAGTCAGGTAAATTTTAAAAGAGTAAGATCGGCAACAGACAGTACAGATAAAGCTGTTTATGCCGACCTTGAGCAAGTTAACGGTGCACAACGAATGAATGGTGCAATTTTCGGTGCAGAAATTGATCTTACACATCCATTGGCGTATGGCTATCATCAAAAAATGATAAGCTTGTTTAAAGCAAATAGTGTGTTTATGAGCAAGCCTAAAAACCCATATGCAGCTCCTTTTATTTATGGTAGTAAGCCATTACAAAGTGGTTGGCTGAGTCAACAAAACTATGCAGTAGTAAAAAACTCAGCTGCCGTTATTGTAAATACTATTGGTAGTGGTCGGGTAATTAATATTGCAGACAATCCCAATTTCAGGGCATTTTGGCTAGGGGGTAGTAAATTATTTATGAATGCTATTTTCTTTGGAAGAACTATTGACGCAGCAAGTGGAAGGGCGGAAGAATAAGTTAGCAGAAAATTATTCACATTTGAATTATTTACTAATAGATTTAGTTTTTGTATTTGTAATAATCTTATCTTGCCCTTCCAAAATAATAATTACGTCACTTTAAAATTGAGCACTATGATTAAATTACAAGTTATCGGGCACTTAGGAAAAGATTGTGTAGTCAACACAGTTAACGGAAAAAATGTAATCAACTTTACCGTTGCCCATTCCGAAAAGTACAAAGACAGTCAGGGAGTATTACAAGAAAAAACCATCTGGGTAGATTGTGCCTATTGGACAGACAGAACAGCTGTTGCACCGTACCTTCAAAAAGGAACTCAGGTTTTTGTAGAAGGCCAGCCCGAAGCAAGATCATTTCAACGAAATGATGGTACACCCGGTTCTTCACTTTCTTTAAGAGTAAGGGAAGTTCAGTTGTTGGGTGGTAAAAATGATAGAAACACCGGTGGTAGTTCTTATCAACAAAACAGCGCCTCTTCTTCATCATCAGGATCTGATACACCAGCTCCCAATGAAATTACTGAACCGGTAGATGATTTGCCGTTCTAAAAAAAGTATTTATTAAGTAAATGCCCTGAATTATTCGGGGCATTTTTATTTATTATTGTTTCTTTGCTCATGCCAGCACAATTATACTCCTACCAGCAATTAGCTGATTTTACTAAATCTGTTTTTCTGAAAATTGGTTGTAGTACCGAACATGCGGACACAGCAACAAAAGCATTATTATCTGCCGACTTGCGGGGAATAGACTCACATGGTGTGGCCAGACTGAGTGGATATGTACGTTTATGGGAAGCAAAAAGAGTGAATGCAACGCCGGAAATTAAAGTGATTCATGAAACACCATCAACAGCAGTAGTAGATGGTGATAGCGGATTAGGTTTAGTGATAGCTCCTTTTGCTATGCAGGTCGCTATTGAAAAGGCAAAGCAGGTTGGTACCGGTTGGGTAAGTGTGCAGAATAGCAATCATTTTGGTATTGCAGGATATCATGCAATGATGGCGCTGGAACATGATATGATAGGAATGGCAATGACAAATGCAAGTCCGTTAGTAGCTCCAACTTTTTCGACAGATAAAATGCTGGGAACAAATCCAATTTGTGTAGCAGCTCCTGCCGGTAAAGAACCCGCATTTGTTGCGGACTTAGCCACCACAACTGCCGCCAATGGTAAGCTGGAGATATTACAAAGAAAAAATGTACAAACTCCCGATGGTTGGGTACAGGATAAAGATGGTAATGCTTCTAATGATCCACATGCATTAAAAACAGGAGGAGCTTTATTACCATTGGGTGGAGACAAAGAGCATGGTAGTCATAAAGGATATGCACTCGGAGCAATCGTTGATATTTTTTCAGGTTTATTAAGTGGTGCTAATTATGCTCCCTGGGTGCCACCGTTTCCGGCTTATGTGCCAATGCCTGCACAACAACCTGGAAAAGGCATTGGTCATTTTTTAGGGGCAATGCGTATTGATGCTTTCCGACCTGCAGATGATTTTAAAAAAGATATGGATCACTGGATACAGGGTTTCAGAAATGCAAAAACTGTTAAAGGAGAGGAGAGGGTTTTAGTACCGGGAGATCCAGAGAGAGAGTTTGAAAAAGAAAGATTGGAAAGCGGTATACCGCTATTGGAGGCTGTAATTAAAGATTTAAAGCATCTAGGCGAAAAGTTTTCATTGTCTTTTTCTTAAGCAGCAATATTGCCGAAACTGGAGTCTTGTAACAATAAAACTATCTTATGCGGCTGAAAAATTATTGGCTGGTAGCATTACTTTTTATCTCGCTTAGTTCCTGTTGGGATTTTAACAACCGGAATCTTCCTCCTCCCGAGAGCCGAACCAAAGTATTAGGACATAAACCCGTTTACGGAACTGAAGTTTTTGCAAAAGGAATTTTATATTCCCCAATTCCTTTACCCGTAATTAATGGAGGAAATATTTATGCATTTAATAATTTCCTTTTTCAGGTTGAAAATGGATATGGTATCCATGTAATCGATAATACTAACCCATCAAATGCCAACAGGATTGGGTTTATTACAATAAAAGGATGCTCTCAGCTTTCTATTAAGAATGATAAACTATATGCCAATAGTTATGACGATCTGGTAGTGCTTGATTTTTCAAATTTAAACAGTATCCAGATTGTTAGCCGCCTGAATGGAGTTTTTACTGAATACAGGTATGGTTCGCCAATTGCAGAGCCACCGGTTTCCGGATATTATGAATGTCCGAGGTCTGATAGTTTTGTGGTAAAGTGGGTTTCAGATTCTGTTTATCAAAGTTGCTATAAACAATAATAGTTTTGCTATGAAGAAATTATCATTTACTCTTTTTCTTTTATCGTTATTGTCTGTAATATTTTTATCCTGCGAAAAGAATGGAGCAGACGCTGCTTCATCAGCATCCGGAACCGGGAAAGGTGGATCACTGGCTAAATTTACAATTGTAGGGAATTATATATATGCAGTAAGCAGCCATTATCTATATACGGTTGATATTTCAAATCCTGCTAACCCTACCAAAGTAAACCAAAGCGCCTTAAGCTTTGATATGGAAACGATTTATCCATATAAGAACAGATTATACATTGGCTCCCGTACTGGTTTATATGTTTACTCAATAGATACGGCTTCAAGCCCCAGGTTGATTGGCGAAGCCAAACATGGCCGTAGTTGTGACCCGGTTGTTGCTAACGACTCTGTTTCTTATTCTACTCTAAAAGGAAATTCCTTCTGTGGCCCGGCTACCAGTGGCTTATATGTATATGATGTAAAGAATACTAATAACCCGGTTTTAAAGAAAACAATTCCTATTAATGAACCGATTGGTTTGGGCATTGCAGATTCTGCCTTATATGTTTGTTGTTCCGGAGATGGTTTAAAAGTGTATAATATAAATGATGGGTATAATCCTGTAGAAAGGCAAACAATTTCCGGCAACTATTTTATAGATGTAATACCGTATGATGATTTGCTGATTTGCTGGACTAAAGACGGTATCCGGCTCTATAATATTACAAACCGGCTAAGTCCTCAGTTTATTAAATTGATTGCGAACTAAGCAATCAGGATTTTTGCGTTACAGATTTCTAATCATTCCCTTCCTTATCTTTACTTTATCAAGTATTAATTATTAGAGGATATAAGTCTGACTTTATGAGAGCAATATTTAGTTTTTTAGCCACCGTTTTAATGATTGTTTATTTTTCTTCTTGTCAGAAGGAAGTTGACTGGCAATTACCTGACGAACTAATTGGTGATAGTGTTTTTATAAAAAAAATTCTATCAATTGATACAACAAAACCTGTAGGACAGGATACTGGGTTTATTACAGTTTATGACTATGATAGTCAGCGAAGACTAATAAAACTTACAGAAACAGAAAACGATAATAATATTCAACATATTCATACGACTAAGTTTTCATATTCTGGTAATGATACTTTGCCGTTTAAATATACATTTACTAACAACCCTTTTTCAGATAGTAGTATTACATTTCTTTTTTATAACAACGGATTTGTTGTTAAGGATTCAACTTTAAATTTCTTCAGCGGATCTTTAGACAATGTGCATACAGCGTTTTATACTTCATTGGGTGGTAGCAAGTATTTGTACAGAAGTTATGATTCAAATCCATCCTTTCCTGGTCTGCCGCAAATTAGAGATAGTATTATCTATACACGAAATGCCAATAATGGAAATGTTTTAAGTGGAGTTGACTCAGTTTGGTATAGCGGAGCCTATCAAAATAAAATTAGTTTCCAAAGTATTTATGATAACCAAAAAAGCCCATTCGCTAAACAATCACTCTGGTATTTAGGTTTTTATACTAGTGTGCTTTATGACAACTATTTTATTGGGCAAAATAATATTTTATCTATTTCTTCAACTTATGATCCTGGCGGGCCCCAAAACATTGGTCAAGCCAATTATACTTTCAATTCCTCGGGCTATCCGGTTATCGGCAGAATGAAAGACATTGGAGATTACAATAAGCTAATTTTCACTTATATCAATTTGTAATTGAATGCACTGAAAGTGAGTGATAAGATTTGGCAATAAATATAGCACTGCCTTATCTTTGCCAACCTGTTTACCGACAGGAAAACTTGCTTGCTGATTAATAATCCACTAAAATATTGGAGGGGGAACAAATGAAATGAGCCATTTGAAAATTATTTATTTTATAAATGTTTCGGCGAATTACATTTTTCCAAAATAATAATAAAAGATAGTAAAATGAAAATAATGAAGTTTGGCGGCACCAGTGTGGGTAAGCCGGAACGTATGCAGCAGATTGTGTCGTTGGTTTCTAAAGAAACAGAGCCAGTAATAGTTGTATTGTCAGCCTTGTCTGGTACAACGAATGCTTTGGTAGAAATTGGCAATCATATAGCCAATGGCGATAGAGGCACTGCCAAACAAACAATTGATAAGCTGGAAAAACATTACCAGGATTTTATAACTGAATTAGTAAAGCAACCAGCTACTTCTGAAAAAGCAAAAGCTATCGTTGCAGAACATTTTGAATTTCTAAATATCATTCTTAAAATATCTTTTAGCGAAGCCTTAAGCAAGGATATTTTGGCACAAGGTGAATTGCTGTCTACCAAAATATTTTCTGTTTACCTTGAAGAGCTAGGTATTGACCATTCGTTGTTGCCAGCATTGGAATTTATGACGATTGATCATTATGATGAGCCACAGATTGGGAGTATCAAAGTAAAGTTGTCACAATTATTGAATCAACATAAAAACAATAAGATTTTTGTTACACAGGGTTATATATGCCGCAATACAAGGGGTGAAGTAGATAACCTGAAAAGGGGCGGAAGCGATTATACGGCATCTTTAATTGCAGCGGCTATCAATGCATCTGTGTGTGAAATATGGACAGACATTGATGGAATGCATAATAATGATCCGAGAATTGTAAAGAAAACGGTTCCTGTGGAGCAGATGAGTTTTGATGAAGCGGCGGAGTTGGCTTATTTCGGCGCAAAGATTTTGCATCCTGCATCAATATGGCCAGCACAGCAATATAATATTCCAGTGAAGCTGTTGAACACAATGCAGCCCGACGCAAAAGGAACTATTATAGAAGAAAAAGCTGCCAAAGTGGGTGTAAAAGCAGTTGCAGCAAAAGATAATATCATTGCTATACGTATAAAAAGTAGCAGGATGTTATTGGCGTATGGTTTTCTAAGAAAAATATTTGAAGTGTTTGAAAAGTACAGAGTGCCGATTGATATGATCACAACTTCTGAAGTTGCAGTCTCTGTTA
>JAHEMN010000040.1 GCA_024643645.1 Chitinophagaceae bacterium
CTGTTGAAGATGATGATAGTGAACATGTACCTGCCTCACTCCTGCAAAACCATGATGATGTAACTTTTATTGTGGATGAATCAGCAGCGGCCGAATTAACAAGAAACAAATCTCCGTGGCTGACAGGTGATTGTGAATGGACACCAAAAATGATAAAAAAGGCTGTTGTTAATATGGCCTTGAAATTGAAAAAACCTGTACTAAGTTTAACTAACAGTGATTATAATGAATATGGCTTAAGTGATCTGCTGGTTGAAAAAGGAGATGCATATGAAATAAACCTAGAAGTTTATTACATGCTAAGGGATTCCATTACCGGCTGGCCCGGAGGAAAACCTAATGCAGATATACCGGCGCACCCTGAACGTTCTTCTCCTTATCCAAAGAGGGTGATCATCTTCTCCCCTCATCCTGATGATGATATAATTAGCATGGGTGGAACTTTTCAACGGTTGTATGATCAGGGACATGAAGTACATGTTGGGTATCAAACAAGTGGCAACATTGCAGTAACTGATGAATTTGTGACCCGTTATCTGGACTTTGCCGTTGGCTTCGAAGAAATTGCGGGTATCAATACCAGTAAGTCCGGTAAGATATTGGAAAATGCAAGAAAATTTCTTGCCAGAAAAAAATCGAACCAGATAGATACTCCTGTCATCCGATCAATTAAAGGATTGATAAGACAGGGTGAAGCAAAAGCAACTTGCAGGTATGTTGGTATTCCTGATGAAAATATTCATTTTCTTGATCTCCCTTTTTATGAAACTGGTACGATCGAAAAAAAACCAATGAGTGAAAAGGATATAAAAAAGACAATTGAATTATTACGGAATATAAAACCCCATCAAGTTTATTGCGCCGGCGATTTTGCTGATCCTCATGGCACCCATATTATTTGTTTTCAGGTAGTGCTGGAAGCATTAAAAAGGATCAAAGATGCCGGTGAAGAGTGGATCAATGATTGCTGGTTATGGCTATATAAAGGTGCATGGGAAGAATGGAATATTGAAGAAATTGAAATGGCAATTCCTATGAGCCCGGATCAGGTATTGAAAAAGCGTTTTGGAATTTTCATACATCAATCACAAAAAGATATGGTTCCTTTTCAGGGAAGTGATTCAAGAGAGTTCTGGCAAAGAGCTGAAGAAAGAAATGCAGCAACAGCAAATATTTATGCGGACTTAGGACTTACTCATTATGCAGCTATGGAAGCCTTTGTAAGATGGCATTACTAAAATTGGCTTATACATATTTTTAGTAATGGTTTTGTTTTTACAATTCACTCCTTTTTTTTAACAATTCACTACTTCAAATTCGGTAGAACACAACAAAAATGTTTTGAAGTTGTAAACATTTATAAATAAACTTCTATTTATAAAATTTAAAACTACTGAATCATGAAAAGATTATTTAACGGGATTATTGCATTATCCGCAATGTCACTACTTATTTTAACGGGCTGTTCCAAAGAAAAAATTGCTGATGAAAATTCTGTTATTGAAAAAAATACAATAGCAGATATTTTAATGGATGAATCCAGAAATTATCAAACAAGTACGAATATTGCTGCAAGAGGTGGTGACAATAATATCAAATTCACTCTACTCACCTTTGCACTAGCTAAAACAGGTCTTATAAATGATTTGGCAAAATCTAAAGGTGATTACACTTTATTTGCACCTACTGATGATGCCTTCCGTGCAGCCGGATTCAATTCAAAAGAAGATATAAGAAATACCCCAAACAGTGTATTAGAACCAATACTTTTATATCATGTGATCGGAGCAAGAGTATTAGCAAATCAGGTACCAATGGGCCCAAATGCCCCCGTTGGAACTTTGAATGGTGCTGATCTGTTTTTGACCCGTACTACTGGAGGAATGGTTTTTGTAAATGGTAACAATGTTATAGCTGCTGATATCCGTGCAATTAACGGTGTTTTTCATGCAATCGATAAAATTCTAATGCCACCATCTGGCAATATCGTTGAAACCGCAATCTCAAATCCTGATTTCTCATATTTGGTTGCTGCAGTACTCAAAGCCAGTGAAGGTAGTGTAGACGTCGCAACTCTATTAAGTGGTAATGGGCCATTCACTGTTTTTGCTCCAACCAACCAGGCATTTATCGATGCAGGATTTCCTACAATTGCTTCTATTAATGCTGCCATGCCAGATGATCTTTTACCTATACTAGGATACCATGTAATTGCAGACAGAGTATTTTCTTCTGACCTTACTGAAGGTATGATGCCGGGTATGTTTGTCGGAGGTACAACTACAATTTCATTAACAAATGGAGCTACTATTAAAGGTAATGGTAATGCCACTCCATCTAATATAGTTGCCGCAAATATTGTAACTACAAATGGAGTGATCCATGTTATTGACCAGGTACTGTTGCCATAATAAAGAAAAAAGTAAAATAATTTTAAAACCTTTCCTTTCTGGAGAGGTTTTTTTTATCCAATTTATTCTTAACCTATATTTAAACTTTTAATTTACAGTATTGATAAACTAATACTGGTTAAACTTATTATCTTTACGAACTTTAAAAATAAAAATATGGCAATATTTAAATCTAGTAACCCCACTTTGCAGGAAAAAACATACCAGGGCACTATTCTAGAAGGTATAAGTACCGGAGAAGAAATGACTGTAGCCGGCACTATGAATAAGTTTGGTGTATTAATGGCACTAATGATCGCTTCTACACTTTTTGCATGGAGTCAATTTGACAAAGGCAGTGATCCTAAAACATTGATGTTGATCGGTGTTTTTGGAGGATTAGGACTTGCAATTGTAATGATGATCAAAAAACAATGGTCTCAATACCTGGCTCCCGGGTATGCCATTTTAGAAGGACTTTTTGTAGGTACAATCTCTGCAATGTATAATTATAAATTTCCTGGATTACCTACCCAGGCAGTAGCTTTAACTTTATTAGTAACATTAATTATGTTTTTAATTTATCGTTACAGGATCATAAAAGTAACCGCTAAACTAAGAATGGTTATTGTGGTCGCTACTGCTGCAATAGCAATATTTTATATGATCCAATGGATTACTTATTTAATGATGGGTTCACCGATAGGTTCATTTACCAATGCTGCCACTCCGTTAGGAATTGGATTTTCAATTTTAGTAGTTGGATTAGCTGCATTTAATCTTTTATTGAATTTTGATATGATCGAAAAAGGGGTAGAAATGAGAGCTCCAAAATATATGGAATGGTATAGTGCTTTTGGATTATTAGTAACAATTGTATGGTTATACCTGGAATTGCTACGACTGCTTTCTAAACTTCAGAGCAGATAAAAGATCTATTTAATAAAATTAAAAAAGCCCTTGAAATAAAATTCAGGGGCTTTTTATTTGTTGGATTTTCGGTCAATAACTAATTTTCTTTTTATTCATTCTGCATTTATCGCTGCAATATTTTACATCATCCCAGACCTTTTGCCATTTTTTTCTCCAGCTAAATGGCTTGTTGCAGGTAACACAGATTTTTATTGGAAAGTTTTCTTTTTTTATTTGTTTCATACGAATCATAAAGAATTCAGATAATTTTCTGCATTAACTAAATGGGTGTTTCTTTTCTCAGAAGTCATTTTATCAAATGTCCCTACAAGCATTCCAAGTCTTGGATTTTTTAAAAAGAAATCTCTATGCACATGCATGAAACGCCAAAACAATCCATCCCAGGTAGCTTGCCATTCTCCTTTTTGATAATTACTCATCTTCATTAAATAATTACTGCCACTGATATAAGGCTTTGTTGTCATTAACCCACCATCGGCAAATTGAGTCATTCCATATACATTAGGTACCATTACCCAATCATAGGCATCTATGAATAATTCCATGAACCAATTATAGACTTCATCAGGGTCAAACTCACAGAGCAGCATTAAATTACCCAGCACCATTAGTCTTTCAATGTGATGACAATATCCTGTTTGTAAAACTTTTTTGATAGTTATATCAATTGGATCAATTCCTGTTGTGCCAGTCCAAAAACTGTCAGGAATTTTTCTTTTAAACCCCCAGAAATTTGATGTACGTTGTTTATTACCTTCCCTTTCGTATACAATTCTAATAAACTCCCGCCAACCAATAAGTTGCCTTATAAACCCTTCTGTAGAATTAAGGGGAATGCCGTTTTTATCTGAATATTTTAAAATTTCATTTAATACCTGTTGTGGTTCTAATAGTCCTGTATTGATCAAAGGTGATAAAACAGAATGATGTAATATTGACTCATCTGCTACAATTGCATCTTCATAATGACCAAATTTTTCAAACCGGTCTTTTAAAAAATCATTTAACCATTTTTCTGCCTCTTTAAAAGTTGTAACAAATAAATAAGGATTATCTATGCTTCCAATGTTATTATTAAAATGTTGTTGTACATATTCTTTTGCTTCTTTTAAGTAATTGTTTTCTTCTGGAAAATCAATACTAGGAACATCACCATTTTTTGGAAATTTCATTCGGTTTTCTGCGTCATAAGTCCATTTACCGCCTATTGGTTTATCATTGTCATCTAATAATAGTTTTCGTTGTTTTCGCTGGTTAATATAAAAATCAGTCTGAAAGTATATTTTCTTTTTGTCGAAATACCCTGATACGCTTTCAATAGTATTTAAAAAAGCTGGTGAAGAATACCAAACCAGTTCAATATCATATTTGTTAGCACTTTCAGATATTCGTTTCTCAAGCCAGTTGTCAATTACTTTTGTAATATGTATCGTGGATATTTTCTGTTCAGCAAGAGTTTTAAATAATTTTCTAATGTCATTATTCGCATCATTTGTTTCTACATAGGTGACATTGAATCCTCTTTCTTTAATATAAGCTTCGTAAAACTTCATACTTGATCGATGAAGAATTAGTTTATGCTTATGAAAATTATATTGTCGGAAGAAAAGCCATTCCTCTACCAGATAAACATGCCTGCCCTTTTTCAAAGCAGGGTTATTTTTAAATAATTGATGAGGAAAAACTAATGAAACTGCACTCATTTGAATTGTAAAACAGATTCATTTAAATAATGTTTAATAAGATAAAAGAATTCTAGAAAATTAAGACAGTAGTAATACTAAAAAATGAAAGCTTTTCAACCAGGTGTTTGCGAAAAAGTATTTTTTTGAGTCTAAATAAGTAATAATAATTAGCAAAATATAAAAGGCCAACAAATGTTGACCTTTTAGTAGTGACCGCGTTAGGATTCAAACCTAAAACCTTCTGATCCGTAGTCAGATGCTCTATTCAGTTGAGCTACGCAGCCAATCGGACGGCAAATATACGGTAAAAAAAATATTGAAATTAAGAGAAAATGGAAATTCTATCGATTCCTCCAGTCAGGTAAATACTTATCCAAAAGGTCCTGATATCCTTTGTAATGACGAAGGTAAATCATATCGGGATCCAGATACAAAGCTTCCTTGTTTTTATACCCCTTTTCATAAGCTTGTTTAAGAAATGAAATAGACTGTTCCGGTTGGTTATTTAAGGCATAGCTACAGGCAACTCTAAAATAAGTTCTGCTGTTTTCAGGCTCGATCATTATCGCTTTTAACAGATAAAAAATCGATGAATCAAACTTTCCCTTAGAGTAAAAAGCTAACCCAAGGTTTATATTTGCATTTTCATATTCAGGATCAATGCCTACTGCCCTACTACAATAAACGATCGCTGAATCAAATTGCTCCAATCTGATATAGGCAGCTCCTATATTACTATATGCAACAGCATTATTATTATCTATTTCTACTGATTTTTTATAATAGAAAATAGCCGAATCTAAAATATTCATATCATCTAATAAATTGGCTACCATAAAATAAACTTCTGAAGAGATTTCAGATTCAGAGATAAATTGCTTTTTTAAATAAAATGATGCAGAATCGTATTCTTTTAAAGTGCGAAAAACACCAGCTAAGTTATTTAAATACTTAAGATTTGAAGGATCAACCTGTAATGCCATTTGTAAATAGATCTTAGCAGAATCATACCTCCTTAATCCTTTCATAGCTAATCCCATATTATTGAAAATCAGAGGATTTTCAGGTTCCTTATTTAAAGCAAAACGGTAGTATTTTCTGGCTGAATCATACCTTCTCTGTTCAAGAAAAACTGTTCCCATTTCATTAAAGAACGATACACTTTCTTTATCTATTAAAGATGAAGTTTTTATGAAATTTGCTATTGAATCCAGCTGTTGCAGTTCCCTGAATATCTTCATCAGGTTATTAGAAGCCGGTTTATAATCTGATCGTACACTTAATGCCCTTCTGAAGTATTGCTTAGCTGAATCATAACTTTTTTCCTGCCCATATATTACTCCAAGGTTATTTAAAATAGAAGGATTGCCGGGCTCCATTTTCACTGCCTGCTGAAAATAATAATAAGTAGAATCTGCTGATTTTAATTGTTTATAGGTCAAACCGATATTTAATAAAGCAAAAGCTGAATACGGATTTGCTGTTAATGCTCTACGGTAATAATAAATGGCAGAATCAAGTTGTTTCAGTTCAAAACATGCTTTTCCAATATTATTAAAGGGTTCTTCATAATTCGGATCTAATGCCCCAGCCTGGCGATAATAGACCTTAGCCGAATCATATTGCTTTAGTTCCTTGTAAAAATTACCTATATAAATATTCACAAAGGATTTATCAGGGTAATTGTCAAATGCTTTTGAATAATATATCCGGGCAGAATCATATTGTTTGATCTCAAAAAAAGTCTTACTTAAACCGTTATAGGAATTTATGAATTTTGGATTTGCATCAATACTTCTTTTGAAATACGAGATGGCCCTATCATAGTTCTTTCTTGCAAAATTTACCCAGCCGATGTTATTACTTGCATAAGGATTGTCAGGTTCAATCTGTAATGCTTTTTCATAATAATTAATTGCAGAATCACCTTTCGATAATGAATAATAATAATGTCCGAGATCAACATATGCATCTGCATTCTCATCGTTCAATTCAATGGACTTTCTGTAATATTTAATTGCAGAATCAACCTTACTTAAAGTTTTGTACGCAAAAGCAAGAGTTACGTAAGGATAACGCCATTTTGGTGCAAATGCTATTGCCTTATATGCATAAAAGATGGCACTATCCATCCTGTTATTTTCAAGATGAAGTGATGATAAGGTATGCATGACATACGCAGCATTTCTTTCCTTCGAGCTGGCATTATAAGCAAATTCAAATGCCTGTTTGATATCTACTTGCCGCCGGCCTGAACCGAAATAACCCCTTGCTTTAAAAAAATACATCCTGCCTTCCAATGATTTTGCAAAATCTGGATCGTCTGGCTTTATAAATCCAATCGCTTTTTCCAACATCTGACCAACTTCATAAAATTCCTGACGAGCTACTTTTTCCATTCTATCAAGACTTACACTAATTTCATCGGCCTTTTCTTCAACATCAATTTGGGCTCTTAATTTTTGAATAGAAACAGGGTCTTTACAATCCAGGTAAAGATTGATCTTACTCTGTGCAAAATTGATATACTCAACTGCAAGAGTTGATTGGGCATCTATCGTATAAGAATTATCAGGAAACTTTTTTGCCATTATATCATAATAATATTCTGCTGAGTTATTTCCTGTTAATCTGTTTTCTTTAATTGCCGCATTAAACCGGTTATATGACTCTAATAAAAGAGTATCTGCTAAACTGAAACGTCTGTATTTGCCAAATCCGGGAACAAAAGAATTTACACCTCCGGATTGTTGACGTTTCAGATCAAGCCATTTTTTTAAATAAACGGGGTCAACTATACTTACAACCTTACTTCCGTTTTCAATGCAACAGAAAAAAGGAACCTGTTTTCTGTTAAACCGTTGTGCAACCGAAGGAACATTCTTTTCAACATATTTTTGAATTTCGTCAACCGTTACTTTATTATCTGTATTACCACCTTCCGTATCTGCAAGCCCATTTAATCCGTCAACAAGATAGTAGGTAAATAATCCATGACCGGTACCAATTGTTGCATC
Source organism: Chitinophagaceae bacterium (assembly GCA_024643645.1). GTDB lineage: Bacteria > Bacteroidota > Bacteroidia > Chitinophagales > Chitinophagaceae > JJ008. The sequence goes on from JAHEMN010000040.1 coordinate 8,026, forward strand.
CTCCATTGATTCCTGACCCGCTTGAGTTGCCAGCATAATTATTTCACCTGCTCTTTTTTCTGAAATAGCTGTATTGAAAAAACCTTGCCCTTCCATTCCACCAGGAAGCTCATTTGAACGACAGGCATCCATTATCAAATACACTTCTACACCCTTTGCTGCCTCTCTTTGTATTTTAATTTTTACATTCAGCATCTGGACAGCTCCACTAACCAGATAATTATTTTTATCGCCTGCAGGATTACAATCGTATGCCAGGTAAAAAAACTCATCTTCGCTAATTGCATCACCATGACCCGCCAGGTAAATAAATAAACGATCACCTTCCTGTAATTTTTTAGCTCTTAACCACTGAAACCCTTTTACATAAAAGTTGGCAAGAGTTGCCTGATCATTTAAAAGAATATAGATCTCATTATCTGATAAACTGCCACCAGCCGGCGACTTAAGAAAATCTCTGAATAATTCAGCATCTTTATCTGCATATGTAAGTGGCCTCACAAATTTATAGGAGGATATACCCATTATCATTGCGAAAGTCTGAGGACCTTTAATAGTGGTATCTCTGGGTGTCGGAGGTGATTGTGTATAACCTTGATGTATACCAATAAACCAAAACACTAGAATAAAAATGATTATGGAAAATATTTTTCGCATAAATTCGACTAACTAAATTACGGATTTTCAAGGGAATATCATTTATTACACCTTTGATTTCAACTAATTTTTGTATACTTGAGTGTATAGAATACAGAGATTGAAGAAAAGTTGCAAACTTGCGAAGTATTGTGAAATGATTCTTAATAATCAAAGAAACCAACTAATCTAATGAGCAATCAAGAGCATGTTCCTGAAGTAAAAGAAAAGAAAAAATTTCATCGACACATTACAAAGTATCTCTATGAACGGGATACTATTTTCGCCTCTATCTGGGTATTTCTATTTATAGTTATTCTTGGTTCTATCCCTTTAAATCTTGGTGTTTTAAATCCTATAAAATTAGGCTTAAAGGATTTTGATTTCAATGATATGAGTTATTCAAAGCTTGGTAAAGCAAGTACAACACCTATTGACAGTAATATCGTAATAATTAATATTGGCCAGGCTGATAGAGAAGGCATTGCAATGCTAATTGAAAAAACAGCATCCTATAATCCGAAAGTAATGGGACTCGATGTAATGTTTAGTGGCCCAAGAAATCAAGAAACAGATAATTTTTTACAATATACAATTGATCAAAATGAAAATCTCGTACTTGCTGCAAAATATATGGTTGATACAACTGATAAACTTGTAGCAGCCGGAAATTATTTTTTACATGAAAAAAATCGTTTTGGTTATGTAAACTTCCCAAATGACGATAAAGAAACGGTAAGGAATTATTTCCCCTTTAAAAGCGATGATCATGACAAAAAACTGATTCTGCCTTCTTTTACTTCCTCTTTACTTAAACTTTATGATTCAACATCATATAAAAAGCTTGAAAAGAAGGTTAACAAACAATTAATTATTAATTATACCAGAAATTATACACAAAATACAAAGCAATATTGGGTATTTAATGGAGATGATCTGTTAATGGATCAGGTTGACTCTTCACGGATTAAAGGAAAAATAGCATTATTAGCATATGTTAATACTAATCCTAATGACATAGAAGATAAAAAGTTTTCGCCAATGAATGAGAAATATGCCGGCAAATCGACCCCGGATATGAATGGAATCGTTGTTCATGCAAATATTATATCAATGGCATTGGAGAAAAATTATGTAAAAAAGGTACCTTTATGGCTAAATTTGCTTATTGCAGTTGTTATTTGTTGGCTGCATATGTCATTTTTTATACATTATTACCTTGAAAGCCATATATGGTTTCATTTGGCTGCCAAAATAGCACAGGTTGCATCGGCATTATTTTTTGTTTGGCTAGGCATCTATTTATATGACAGCTATCGTCTTAAAGTAGATTTAAAATATAGTTTGATAGTAATTATAATGGCAGTCGATGTTATTTATTTTTACGAAGCCTGGGCAGTTTGGATGCATAAAAAATTTAAATATGACACGTTGTTTAAACCACACCACCATTAATATTTAACCTAAAACCTCTCAAGATGAAAAAGTTACAGTTCATTATCCTTTTTTGTTTGTTTGCAGGAATTGTTTCTGCACAAAACAATTACATTTTGTATAGCTTCAAAGGAAATGTATCAGTAGTAGACAATAAAGTTGAAACAAAAGCCAAAGTTGGTACCCCAATTAATAGTAGTGCAACAATTAAAGTACAAAATGGTGCTGCAGTTACATTAATTTGTAATGAAGCTGCCATGTTTACATTTTCAAAAGCAGGAACTTACCCTTTGAGCAAATTTGGTGATTCCTGTACAGTAAAAAACGGATCAGTAAGTGCAAACTATGTTAAATATGTTTGGGCCCAGATGACTAAATCAAGTGGAGCACCTGGTAGTAACAGAAAAGCATACATGAATACTGTGGGTGCTGTTAGTCGCTCAATCAATAATATCTGGGTAGATCCAAGGCTTGATACAGTGAATTATAGCAAAGGAGAATTTCCTTTATCATGGAAATCATATTCTACTGCAAAGGAGTTCGATTTTAAATTATTTACACATGACAATATCAGTACCCCTATTTATACTACTACTGTAACTAAACATAAAATTCCAATAAATTCATTTGCTTCTAAAATGAAACCTGGTAATAGTTATTATTGGGTAGTTTCAGTAAAAGGCGAAGAGAATGAAGAAATAAAAGTTTTAAACTATGTCTCAAAAGAAGATTTTAATAAGGTTGAAGCTAAATTATTAAATCAGGGAGCATCATTCGAGGCTAAAGCTGAGCAATCATACAGATTAGGTTTTTTACTGGAAGATGCTCATTTTCTATCCGAAGCATATCAACACTATAATACCGCCGCTACTTTAGACCCAAATAATGTTTTGTATCGTAGTACACTGATGTCATTCAGAAAAGATTATGAATTAAAATAATTTAAATAAGAATAAAAAAACCGTCCAAAAAAAATTGGACGGTTTTTTTATTTACATAAGTGGCATCAACCGTTCAATTACCTTTTCTTAGCTTTATCGAAATAAATCAGAATAAAATGAAGAGATTATTTTTTCCGGTTTTTTTATTACTGAGTAGCTTAGCCTTCTCACAAATGAAAGCCGAAGATGTAAGTACATTTACACTTAAGAATGGAATGAAGATCTTAGTAATAGAAGATTTTTCAATCCCAAATGCAAATATGTATCTATTCTACAAAGTGGGAAGCCGCAATGAACACCAGGGTATAACCGGTCTGTCACATTTTTTTGAACATATGATGTTCAATGGCGCCAAAAAATATGGACCTAAATTATTTGACCAAACAATGGAATTCAATGGCGGCGCTAATAATGCATATACAACTGAGAATGTAACTGTATATACAAACTGGTTTCCGGCATCTGCCGCAGAAGTGATCTTTGATCTTGAAGGTGATAGAATTTCAAGTTTGAGCATTGACCCTGGTATGGTTGAAAGTGAAAGAGGTGTTGTTTTGAGTGAGAGAAGAACCGGACTGGAAAATTCCCCATGGAGTCAGTTATCACAAACTCTTCAGGGAGTTGCTTTTTTGGAGCATCCATATCATTGGCCGGTGATTGGATATGAAGATGATATGAAAAACTGGACGCAGGCTGATCTGGAAAAATATTTTAAAACATACTATGCTCCTAATAATTGTGTGGTAGTTGTTTCCGGAAGTATAAAATTGGATGAAGTTAAAAAACTTGCTGAAAAATATTTAGAGCCAATACCGGCCCAACCTGCACCACCGGAAGTTTTTATTAAAGAACCGCCACAAACTGGTGAAAGAAGGTTTGTTGTACAAAAAGATGTAGCCACACCTTATCTAATGATCGGGTATCATACTCCTGAAGCAAAGAATGATGATTATTATGCTTTAAATATCCTTAGTTCAATTCTTTCAAGTGGAAATTCATCAAGATTATATTCCTCATTAGTTGATGAAAAACAACTTGCAACACAGGTATTCAGTGATTTCAGTGAAAGTTTTGATCCTTCCTTGTTTGTTATTTATGCAGTAGCAAATAAGGATGTTGATGAAAAAGACCTTGAAAATGGAGTTTATGAGGAAGTTGAGAAAATCAAAAAAGACGGAATAACTGAAAAGGAATTGCAGAAAATCAAGAATCAAAAACTGATGGAATTCTACAACCAGGTAGAAACGATCAATGGTAAATCAAATAACATTGGTACATACGAGGTGTTTTTTGGTGATTATAAAAAAATGTTTAATGCACCTGCTAACTTTAATAAAGTAACGAAAGAAGATGTTCAGAATGCAGCAAAAAAATATTTTTCTAAAAGCAACAGGACAGTAGGTGTCTCAAAATCAAACGTGGAGGATTAATACAATGAAACAAATTAAAAAATTACTAATAATAGTTATAATTACTGTCTTTGCTTTAGGAGTTACAGCTCAGGGTTATAAGCTACCGGCATACGAAAAATTCAAATTACCAAATGGTTTGATGGTTTACCTGATGGAACAACATGATGTGCCTTTAATAAATGTTTCAGCAATTTTACCTGCAGGTGCAATTTATGATGGCGACAATATGGGATTAGCTTCCTTAACGGCAACCTCTCTAAAAAACGGGACAAAAAATTATCCAAAAGATAAACTGGACGAAGAACTTGATTTTATTGGTGCCTCTGTAAACACATATGCCTCTAAAGAATATTCCGGACTATCTGCAAAGTTTGCATCTAAAGACAAACAAAAAGTACTTTCCATAATAAAAGATATTCTATTAGAACCTGTTTTTGATTCTGTTGAATTTAACAAAGAAAAACAACGCCTTTTAGTAAGTCTTGAACAACAAAAAGAAAGTCCACGTTCTGTTATCGGTTCTTATTTTGATAAACTACTTTACGGAGATCATGTATATGGAAATATCATACAGGGGAAAATTTCAACTGTAAATCCATTAACAACAAATGATCTTAAAAAATTCTATAAAGAGAATTATCGTCCGGATGGTTCAGCAATAAGTATAGTGGGAGATTTTTCAGCAAAAGAAATGAAAGCGATGTTGATGAGTTTATTTTCCGGTTGGAAAAAAGGGACAAAAACCGAATCAAATTTGGCAGGTAAAACAATTTCCAAACCTACAGGAAACAGAGTGTTACTTGTAAACAAGGATGACGCTAAAGAAACCACATTTTTTATCGGGGCTCCGGGTATCAGTAGAAATAATCCTGATTATATTTCAATAGAAGTAATAAATACTTTATTTGGTGGAAGATTTACTTCCATGCTGAATGATGAATTACGGGTAAATACTGGTTTAACATATGGTGCCAGAAGTAGCTTTAACACATTGAAAAATGGAGGATCATTTGTCATCAGCACATTCACGGCAGTTAATACTACAGAACCTGCAATTGATAAAGCCCTTGAAGTATTGAATAAATTACATTTAAATGGCATTGATGAAACATCCCTTACTTCTGCAAAAAATTATGTAAAAGGACAGTTCCCTCCGAGTTATGAAACTTCAGGTCAATTGTCAAACCTGTTAACACAAATGTTCTGGTATAATTTTGATGAATCATTCATCAATAATTTTGAAAAAAATGTAGATGGACTTGATCTTAATAAAACAAAAGAGATCATAGCTAAGTATTTTCCTAAAGACAAATTACAATTTGTATTGGTTGGTAAATCTTCCGAAATAAAAAAGATAGCTGAAAAATATGGTAAGGTTACCGAGGTACAAATAAAAGAAGAATCCAAAAAGGGTTTTTAATTGACAAAACCGGGGAGTTCTCCCCGCTTTTGTAATAAGTATTAAGTATTCTTGCAACATGAAGATATCCTTCTGGTCAGTTGGAAAAAACAATGAGCCTTATGTAAAAGAAGGTGTGGAAGATTTTACCCGTCGTATTTCGAGGTATTTCAAAACTGAATGGAATATCATTCCACAACCAAAGAACAGTGCCAATTTACCAGAATTGGAATTAAAGAAAAAGGAAGGCGAAATAATACTGCAATTACTATCAAAGGATGATTACCTGGTAGTGTTGGATGAAAGAGGCAAACAACTAAGCTCTGAAGGGTTGGCAACATTTATTCAGGCAAGAGCGAATGATAGCACAAAACGTATTATCTTTTTAATTGGTGGCGCATTTGGTGCAGATGATATTGTTTTAAAAAGAGCCGATTTTAAATGGAGTCTCTCTCAATTAGTATTTCCACATCAATTAGTCCGTTTGATACTTTCAGAACAAGTATATAGAGCCTGTACTATTTTGAAAAACGAAAAATATCACCATAAATAGATCATATCTCATAAATTCGAAAAAATATTTTACAAAATGGATCTGGGAATTACCATCATCATAATCATCATAACAGTACTTGTTTCTTTTGGAGGTTTCAATAACCAAAAAGTAATGAATGATCTTATATTCTATCCGCCTGCCATTACAAAGCAAAACCAGTGGTATCGCTTTATTACTTCAGGTTTTTTACATGCTGATTATTCCCATTTGTTTTTCAACATGTTCACACTTTATTTTTTCGGACGTGGAATGGAGAGTTTTTACAATGCTTATATGGGTAAGTTCGGGTTTCTGATTTTTTATATTGCTGCAATCATAGTTTCAGGAATACCTTCATTCATAAAGCACAGGAATGATCATTATTACAGGAGTCTGGGTGCTTCCGGAGGTGTATCTGCAGTAGTTTTTTCATACATACTTTTTGCACCGTGGGATTGGTTCACTTTCCCGCCTATACCTGCAATTGTCTATGCAATACTCTATATAATCTATTCAATTTATATGTCAAGAAAGGGGGGAGATAATATAAACCATGATGCACATTTATGGGGAGCTGCTTTTGGTGTTGCATTCACATTGGCTATGGAACCCAGGCTGATCGATTTTTTCTTAAAGCAAATAGCACATCCAAAAGGCCCGGGTATGATCTTACATTTATTTTAATTGTAAACTGATCTTTAAAACACTTTGCGTTTTTTCAGTAATTCTGAATCGGTTGTCAATTCTATGACCAATAACCCAAATTATCCTTTGTTGACTTTCGATGACCCAGGTATTTTCCTTTTCAGTTTTCGATAATTTCTGGTCAATAAAAAAACGGGATAGTTTCTTTTTCTTATTCATACCCAATGGATAAAAATAATCTCCGGTTTTCCATCTACGGAGTAATAACGGATACCTGATCTCTTTCGAGTCAAGAGTAGCAATTGCATCAGAACCTGACGGATTTGATTTTGAGATACTTTCAATATTTAAATGACCATTAGGAAACAATACCAGCTTATCATTCTCTTCAATTACAATATTTTCTGAATAATCAGTACCTATAGGTGTAATGATAAACCAGTGCCGGTGCTTTATAATTCTGTATTGCTTATCAGGAGAAGAAATAAATTTTCCTGATGGGCTATCTGCCAGTTTAATTATTTCATCTATCTGTTTCTCCTGAAAGTGATAATCAGCAATAATTTCAAAGATCAATGCCCTGTTATTGTATTGCATTAATTTTTTTACGGGAATATGGATCTCATTCCCTTTGTGTTTACAGATCTTTTTCTTTAACTCACCTACCGATAGTTTATATAACATTTCAATCTCTTTAAACCTTGCAATATTATTTTGTAAATTCTCTTTAACCTTAGGATATATCTTACTAATTGCAGGAATAAGCTCATTCCGGAAATAATTTCTTGTGTATTTTAGAGACTTGTTTGAGGAGTCTTCAACAAATGCTAAATTATTTTCTTCAGCAAAAGTCATCAACTCTTCTTTTGAATAGTTTAATAATGGCCTTTTTATATATTTATTTGCCATCGGTATACCCGTTAGCCCATGCAAGCCTGTTCCCCTGAAAAAATGCATGGCAATTGTTTCTATATTATCATCAAGATGATGAGCAGTCAGAAGGTGATCATAGGTCTTGTTTGTTGTTGGATTAACCAATTCATCAAACCAGGAATATCTCAACTCTCTTGCTGCTTCCTGGATAGAGCATTTAGTTTCTAATGCATATTTCTCTGTCTCAAACTTTTTAATAAAGACTTTCACTCCATATTTTTCTCCGATATTTTTTACAAATTCTTCATCCCGGTCACTCTCTTCCCCTCTTAATTGGAAGTTGCAATGCGCCATACTAAAATCAAGTGCTGCCTGTTTACATAACTCACATAAAACGATTGAATCAACACCTCCACTTACCGCTACCAGTAATTTATCCTTTTTTGAAAAAAGAGTGGAATGCTTTAAATCATCGATATATCTTTTCAATAAACTCATTAATTATTCAAAGAATTTAAAATGTAAGTTCTTCGTAAGCACCTCTCAGCTCACCTAATGCATGATTATCTCCGGCTTTTTTTGCTTCTTCCATACCATTTTCATAAACAGTTATTGCTTCATTAACAAGTTCAATCCTTTCCAGCAGTTTTGCTAAATGATAATAACTGCCGATATAACCAGGGTCTCTGTTTAACAATTCCTCAAATAAATTCCTTGCAGCTTCATCATTCCCCAATTTGATATACTCCAAAGCCAGGGCATGCTTCAAAAAACTATCTGTTGGAGTCGCCTGTAAGAATTCCTTCAACTTTTCTATTCTTTCTTTGCTCATAATAAAAATTTTATTCCGAATTGCCCTTAATTAACTTTTCAGCACTTATCTTTGCTTTAGTTGCATAAACAACTAATTGCCCTTTGTATTTATCTGAACGACAAAATAATTATATGAAAATATTAGTATGTATCAGTAAAACGCCAGACACTACGGCAAAAATAGCTTTCACCGATAACAACACGAAATTCGATGTTAATGGTGTTCAATGGATCATCAATCCATACGATGAATGGTACGCATTAGTAAAAGCTATTGAACTTAAGGAAGCCGACCCTTCAACAGTTATACATTTAGTAAACGCAGGAGGTGCCGATGCAGATCCTATCATTCGTAAAGCACTTGCTTTAGGTGGAGATGAAGCTATCCGTGTAAATACGGACAGTCATGATAGTTTTTATATCGCTTCGCAACTTGCTGAAGTAGCAAAACAAGGAAGCTATGATCTGATCTTCACTGGAAAAGAGACTATTGATTATAATGGATCTTCCATAGGTGGAATGATAGCTGAATTAATGGATCTTCCATATGTTTCACTGGCAACTAAATTCGAGTTATCCGGAACAAAAGCAACTGTTACCAGGGAAATTGAAGGTGGCGAAGAAGTATGTGAAGTGGAATTACCAGTAGTTGTAAGTGCTCAAAAAGGTATGGCGGAAGCCAGGATTCCAAATATGAGAGGTATTATGGCAGCCAGAACAAAACCATTAAAAGTAGTTGAACCTGTAGCTGCAGATTCGCTAACTACCGTAGCAGGATTTGGATTACCCCCTGCAAAAGCCGGTGTTAAATTAGTTGACGCAGAAAATGTAGATGAATTAGTTCGCTTACTACATGAAGAGGCTAAAGCGATATAACAATCTTTAAAAAACTTAAAATAATAATATGTCAGTTTTAATATTTATAGATGCTGCTGAAGGTCAGGTAAAAAAAGCCTCTTATGAAGCACTGACCTATGGAGCAAAAATTGCAGAACAATTAGGTGTTACAGCGGAAGGTGTGGTTTTGAGTAATGTGTCTGAAGACCTTGCTTCTTTAGGAAAATATGGAGTAAAAAAGATCTACCAGGTTTCCAATGATGCATTAGATCATATGGATGCACAGGTTTATACAAAAGTAATTGCACAGGTTGCTGAGGCTTCTGCAGCAACAGTTATTGTATTTTCCAACAATGTAGATGGCAAAGCCATCGCTCCACGATTATCAGCGAGAATGAAAGCAGGTCTGGTTGCAGGTGCAGTTGCCTTACCCGATACCAGCAATGGATTCACTGTTAAGAAAAATGTTTTTTCAGGAAAAGCTTTTGCAAATATTTCAGTAGCTACACCTATAAAAGTAATCTCCCTAAGTCCTAACGCATATAAAATAGAAGCCGGTGAAGGAACTGCAGAAGTAGTACCTTTTACTGCAACAGTTGATACACCTAAAGTAAAAGTGACCAATGTAACTAAAGCTAGTGGAGAAATTCCATTGACAGAAGCTGAGATCGTTGTAAGTGCAGGCCGGGGATTAAAAGGTCCTGAAAACTGGGGAATGGTAGAAGACCTTGCAAAAGTATTACATGCTGCCACTGCATGTAGCCGTCCCGTAGCTGATGCACACTGGCGTCCGCATAATGAACATGTGGGACAAACAGGATATGCTATTGCACCAAATTTATATATTGCAATTGGTATTTCAGGTGCGATACAACACCTGGCAGGAGTAAACAGAAGTAAAGTAATTGTCGTCATAAATAAAGATCCGGAAGCACCTTTCTTTAAAGCAGCCGACTACGGAATTGTGGGTGATGCTTTTGATGTAGTACCTAAATTGACTGAGGCGATTAAAAAAATAAAGGGGTAGCCAGATCAGATTAACCTCATTTAAAACATGAACCACAAACAATTTGCGTTTGTGGTTTTTTATTGTCAAATTGTGAGTGCAATAAACCTTCTATTACTATGAAAAAAGTAATCTTTCTTCTTTTAGTATTAGCATTTTTCATTGATGCACATGCACAAAAGAAAAAAAAGGATTCCGCCAAAGCTAAAACTACTATCTCCGCGGATTATAATCCAGAAGAATCGCCGGATACACTTACCAAATTTACCGGGATTATTAAATATAAAATGACCTCAGATGATCCTAGTGAAAAAGATTCCATGTTCATAATATTTGGTGAACAAAAGATCCGGGTCACTATGTTTCAACCAGGCTATAGAGAAAATGACATTTTTGAAAACAATATGATCGCTGATTTTCAGGATAGCACTTTCACAATACTTGATGTAAGAAGGAAGACGTATACCATTGAAAAATTGGGCTTCAGAAACCCCGGAATGGATTTCGTACTTTCTAATTCTAAAAAAACAATTCAGCTATTACAAACAAGTTGCAAAGAATATAAAGGTGAAATGAAAACAAAGGAAGGAGATGTCTTTCAGATTCAATGTATGTTAAGCAACAAACACTCTTATCTTGATGCAAAGGATTATAATTTTCTAAATATTCAGCCAGCCATCATTGGCTATAAAATTGTTTTAGGATATCATACAAGATCAGCGAATAATGAGAACTCTTATATTGTTGCCTATAAAATAGAACCTTGCGAAACCAGCAGCTATTTTGATTTATCCCCATATCAACAAAAATGATGGCTTGTATTCTTAGAAAATCAACTTTTGTTCAATAAATTAGTGGCGATTTTATTTACTTTTACAGGTATTTATGCACCTAAAAGTTTAATCCATTGAAAGTTATGGTGTAAATTCGTGTATTGTATGAAGAAAATTGAATTAGAAATCGTTGCCTTGTCCCATAGTATTACGCAAACACATTCCTATGCCGTAGTACTTGGAGAAGTAAATGGGCTGAGGAGACTTCCAATTGTAATAGGTGGTTTTGAAGCACAAGCTATCGCAGTTGCACTTGAAAAAATGCAACCTAGCCGCCCTTTGACCCACGATCTTATGAAAAATTTCATGAATGCATTTGCAATTGATCTGCACGAAATAAATATTTGTGATCTGCAGGAAGGTATTTTTTATTCCAAATTAGTTTGCTCCACAGAAAATGATACTGTTGAAATTGATTCCAGAACTTCTGATGCGATAGCACTTGCGGTTCGTTTTGGATGCCCAATCTATACATATGAAAACATACTGGAAAGTGCAGGCATTTTAATGGAAGACACTGAAACAACAGGAAAAAAGAAAAAATCGAAAAAAGAGGTTTTGGTAGAAGATGAGAGACCAGCAGGAAGTGAAGACTTAAAAACGATGACCCTGGAGGAGCTTAATAATATGTTGAATGAAGTGTTGGACAAAGAAGATTATATCCGTGCCATTGCCATAAGGGACGAAATAAATAGCCGGAATAAGAAAAAGTAAGTTTTCCTAAAACAGTATTCAGTTTACATCCAGTCATTTGCAACAATGATCCTTTTCCCGAATTGTAAGATTAATTTAGGACTACACGTAGTACGTAAAAGAAGTGATGGATATCATGATATTGAAACTATTTTTTACCCGCTACCGGTTACTGATGTTCTGGAAATAATTGTAAGGAAAGAACCAGGTGGGCCTTCGATACATCTTACTACCAGTGGCATACCGATAAATGGCAGGCCTATTTCTAACCTTTGTGTTAAGGCTTACAAGATGTTGCAAAAAGATTTCCCTTTACTTCCATCTATTTTGATACATCTGCATAAGGTGATTCCTTCTGGAGCAGGTTTGGGAGGCGGCAGTTCAGATGCAGCAGCAACTTTGCAATTGCTCAATAAAATTGGTGATCTAAAACTTTCAGATATAAAACTAATGGAGTATGCATTGGAATTAGGTAGCGATTGTCCTTTCTTTATCGTTAACAAACCATGCTATGCTACCGGACAGGGAGAAAAACTAGAAGAATTTCCAATTGATCTTACTGAATACAAAATCATGATAGTAAATCCAGGTATTCATGTTGATACCGGTAAAGCATTTTCATCCATAAAACCAGCAGTACCCGTTCAATCAATAAAGGATTTCATCTCAAGACCAATTAGTGAATGGAAAGAAAATCTTGTAAATGATTTCGAAAAAGTTGTTTTTAATTTTTATCCTGAGATTGAGACGATCAAAAAAGAATTATATCATTTGGGTGCTACATACGTATCCATGAGTGGCAGTGGAAGTACAGTTTACGGAATTTTCAAAAAAGAAAAAGAAATCGTTCATTCTTTTCCTGATCATTATTTCATAAGAATATCAAACAGCAGTTTGTAAAAGATCATTGATGTCCAATCTTTCAGTTATCATTTTCAGATTTCCATTTTCATCTACTGGCCACAATTCTTTTGGCTTATCCCAATACAATTCCACACCGTTCTTATCAGGATCATCCAAATAAATAGCTTCAGAAACACCATGATCTGCAGCACCGGTTAATGGGTATTCTGCATCTAACAATCTTTGTAAAATATTTGCCAGGTCTTTTCTGGAAGGATATAAAATAGCAGTATGAAATAAACCCGGAGATCGTATTGGAGCAGGTTCTGCATTTTTACTATGCCAGGTATTTAATCCGATGTGATGATGATAACCACCGGCAGAAATAAATGCAGCACTGTCGCCAAAAAGTTGTTTTACTTCAAAACCTAACAAATCCCTGTAAAATGCCAATGATCTCTCCAGATTACTCACTTTTAGATGGACATGCCCTATTCTTGTATTGGCTGGTATTCTATATGACATTTTGAATTGTTTTTATTACAATTTAATTTATTTTAACCATTCTCTTTATTGCTAAATTCTCCATAAAGGTCTGGCTACTTTTTTGTATCTTGCATGCAATATTTACTATTAAGTATTTGCGTATCAAACAACAAACTCAAATATCATTTCTTCGTCAGAATCTTGATCTGCTAAACCATTAAGGAATGGTCGTTGTTTGCCGGATAACCGATATCCGGTCATTAACCTTTTCTATCATTTTATTACACTAACAATTTTCTTATTATGCATTCAACAATTGATATGACATCAACTACACAATATTTCCATGATCTGGAAGATAAATACGGAGCACATAATTACCATCCACTACCGGTAGTTTTAAAAAAAGGCAAAGGTGTTCATGTCTGGGATGTGGATGGCAAACAATATTATGATTTTCTGAGTGGTTATTCAGCACTTAACCAGGGTCATTGCCATCCAAAATTAGTGGCAGCAATGATAGAACAAGCTCAAGAACTGACGCTGACAAGCAGGGCATTTCAAAGTGATCTTTTAGGTGAATATGCAAAATACATAACTGAATATTTTGGATATGACAAAGTATTGCCGATGAACACAGGTGTGGAAGCGGTGGAAACTGCAATAAAACTTTGCAGAAAATGGGGTTATGAAGTAAAAGGAATTGAAGAAAACAAAGCCACGATAATTGTTTGCGATGGAAATTTTCATGGACGTACCATTACTGTAATTTCCTTTAGCAGTGATAGTGGTGCTAAGAAAAATTTCGGGCCTTATACTCCTGGATTTATTTCTATTCCTTATAACAATACCGATGCATTGGCAACAGCATTAAAGGATAAAAATGTAGCTGGGTTTTTGGTTGAGCCAATTCAAGGTGAAGCCGGAGTATTGGTACCTGATGATGGATATCTTGCTAAAGCAAAACAATTGTGTAAAAAAGCCAATGTTTTATTCATTGGTGATGAGATACAATCAGGCCTTGCAAGAACAGGTAGAATGTTAGCATGTGATCATGAAAATGTAAGACCTGATATACTGATCCTTGGTAAAGCGTTGAGTGGTGGAATGTTACCTGTTAGTGCAGTATTAGCAGATAATGAAATTATGATGACTATTAAACCAGGTGAACATGGTTCAACATATGGCGGCAACCCATTAGCATGTAAAGTAGCAATGACCGCATTACAAATTTTAAAAGATGAAAAAATGGAGGAGAATGCAACTGTATTGGGTGAATTGCTCCGATCTGAATTAGCAGCAT
>JAHEMN010000041.1 GCA_024643645.1 Chitinophagaceae bacterium
GAAACATAGACATTGAAATTGATAAAAAGTCTTACCTGGCTGGAGAAAAAGTTACAGCATTGTTTAAAACACCTTTCAGTGGAAAAATGCTGGTAACCATGGAGACGGATCATGTCGTTTCGTATCAGTATGTGGAAGTGGATAAAAGAACAGCAAGTATAGATTTAAAATTAACGGCTGAGCATGTACCGAATGTTTACATCACTGCAACCTTGATAAAGCCGCATGAAATATCAAATATTCCATTAACGGTAGCTCATGGTTTTCAAAATGTAACGGTAGAAGAAAAGAAAAGAAAAATAAATGTTGAAGTGGTGGCACAGAAAAATGTACGTTCAAAAACGCATCAAAAGGTTACAGTAAAAGCAACACCGGGAAGTTTTGTAACATTATCTGCTGTTGATAATGGGGTGTTGCAGATAAGTGATTTTGAAACACCGGATCCTTATGCGTACTTCTATCAGAAAAAAGCATTACAGGTAAATGCATTTGACCTATATCCATTGTTATTTACTGAAGTTAGAGCTAGGTTAAGCAGTACCGGTGGTGACGGAGAAATGGATTTAACAAAAAGAATGAATCCAATGCCGGCGAAAAGAGTGAAAGTTGTTAGTTACTGGAGTGGAATTAAGAAAGCAAATGGTTCTGGTATAGCTGAATTTGAATTTGATGTTCCCCAGTTCAGTGGCGAGCTGCGGTTAATGGCTGTGTCATATAAAGGACAAAGTTTTGGAGCCGGAGATAATACGATGACAGTTGCTGATCCTATTGTTATAAGTACTGCGTTGCCAAGATTTTTAAGTCCGGGAGATACTGTAAGTGTACCGGTAACAATAACGAATACAACAAATAAAGCAGCAAGTGTATCTGCAACGATCGTCGCTGAAGGACCCTTTAAAATTTATGGTGGAAATTCACAAACGGTAAGTCTTAGTGCCAATGCCGAAGGCAGGGCAATGTTTAAAGTCGTTGCAGATCCAAATATTAATGTAGGAAAGATTAGTGTAACAGTGAGTGGAATGGGAGAGAAGTTTACTGATGTAACGGAAATTGCCGTACGTCCTCCTTCAACTTTACAGAAGATGACAGGAAGTGGATCTATAACAGGAGGGGGTACCCAAAAAATTAATATCGGATTGAGTGATTTTATGCCGGGTAGTGTTGATTATAGCCTGGTGGTTAGCCGTTCACCGGCATTAGAGCTTGGGGAGCAATTAAAATACCTGGTTCAATATCCTTATGGGTGTACAGAGCAAACGGTATCCGCAGCATTTCCGCAGATCTATTTTAGTGACTTGTCTGACTTGATGATGCAAAGCAATAAGGAACAAAATAAATTAAATGCAAACAGTAATATTCTGGAGGCTATCCGGAAGATAAAAATGCGTCAGCTTTATAATGGAGCGGTTACATTGTGGGATAACCAGGGAAGAGAGGACTGGTGGACAACTATTTATTCAGCCCATTTCTTACTGGAAGCAAAGAAAGCCGGTTTTAGTATTGATAATAGTTTGTTGAATACGATGTTGAATTACATCAATAATAAATTAAAGAACAAACAGACAATAACGTATTACTATAACCGGGATCAGAATAAGAAGATAGCTCCGAAAGAAGTAGCATATGGTTTGTATGTGCTTGCTCTTGCAGGAAGAACAAATGTACCGGCGATGAATTATTATAAAGCGAATCCGGAAATATTGGCTCTTGACAGTAGGTATTTATTAGCAGCAGCTTTTGCTACAGCAGGAGATAAAAGATCTTTTGCAGCTATGTTGCCGGGATCGTTTAATGGTGAGCAGTCAGTTCCTCAATCGGGGGGTAGTTTTTATTCTGATATAAGGGATGAAGCTATTGCATTGAATGCTCTGATAGATGTTGACCCCGGAAATGATCAGATCGGTATAATGGTAAAACATGTTGCTGATAAATTAAAAACAAGAATATACCTGAGTACACAGGAAAGAGCATTTGCATTTTTGGCATTGGGAAAACATGCTAAGGCTGCAAATACATCAACTGCTACCGGTGAAATAAAAGTGAATAGTAAAATAGTTGCTAAAGTAACAAGCGGACAATGGACAGGTGATATGAAAGCTTTGGGTGGAAATAATATTGAGATCATTACTAATGGAAACGGCCGTTTATACTATTTCTGGCAATCAGAGGGCATCAGTACCAGTGGGTCATATAAAGAGGAAGACAGTTACCTGAAAGTACGAAAACAGTTTTATGATCGGAATGGTAATATGATCAACTCCAATACATTTAAACAAAATGATCTGATTGTTATTGGTATTACACTGGAACTTTCATTTAACACACCGATTGAAAATGTAGTGATCACAGATCTGTTACCAGCCGGTTTTGAAATTGAAAACCCAAGAACAAAAGAGATACCGGGAATGGATTGGATAAAAGATGCTATGACACCAACGGCATTAGATGTGCGGGATGATCGTATTCATTTCTTTGTAGATGCCAATAGTAATAGGCAAACATATTACTATGCCGTTCGGGCTGTTTCACCAGGCAATTACAAAATGGGGCCTGTAAGTGCCGATGCAATGTATAATGGGGAGTATCATTCGTATAATGGAGCTGGTGTGGTTAGGGTGGTGCAGTAAAAAAATAAATGGGATTAATAGGTGTTCTGTTTTATTACAAAGCACCTATTTTTTTATTTTTATTATTGTAGAATAATCGCAACTGGTGCAGACTGATACTCCATTTAATTTTAATGAACTAATAGCATAACCTGAAAGACAACATTTGGTAAAGACCGGATTCATAATCATTTCTATAGTATCATTTACGTTGTTTTGGATTTGGATGAAATATGTAGCATTAAGATTACTAATCGGAGTAATAAAATGTTTATTCGAACTTGATGAATCTATATAAAATGGAATATGGCTTGTATCTGAATTGTTTTTTTTGACATAAACAATTAAGTCGTTTAAAGAATATTGCGGAGAACTTGAAAAGAACAAATCTGCATCTGTATTTTTATCAACGACATTGAATTTAACAGGCGGCGGTAAAATAAAAATTGCCGGGCAAACAGCCTCTTCACAATTGGTATTACTTTTTTTGCATGATGCCATCAATAAAAGCAAGGGCATAAAAAATAAGATATTCCTTTTCATATATGAGAGACATATCTCATTTTCGAATAGCTGCATTTTTATTTGGTCGAATAGAATTACGGGACGTACAAGTGAGTGACACAACAGACGATGATAGTAGTACAACAGTTGGGCAATTAAATATAAGATGCCTCGTACCTCGGCATGATAAAAAGCAGTAGTGAATAATTGACCTAAGTTCCCTTTAGGGACAGGGTAAAAAAAAGTCCGGCTCTTTCGAGCCAGACTTATTAAAGCTTCTTCAATATCGTTATTGATTAATAATCGTTATTGTATCCACCGCTGCCGCCACGATCACGGTTATAACCGCCGCCGCCGCCGCTTTTACCTTTGTAGCCGCCGCCACCGCCTTTGTAGCCACCGCCACCGCCGCCGCCAAAGCTTCTTTTCTTAAAGCCTTCGCCTTCCGGTTTTGGACGACTTTCGTTAACGACAATGTTACGACCGTCAACTTCCGTACCATTCAAAGCAGTGATTGCTGCTTGTGCCTGTTCGTCGTTGCTCATTTCTACAAAACCAAAGCCTTTGCTGCGGTTAGTAAATTTGTCTGTAACAATTTTTGCTGATACTACTTCACCATGTGAAGCAAAAAGGTTAGATAGATCCTGGTCTTTCAGGTTCCAACTGAGGTTTCCTACGTAAATGTTCATTTTTGTGAGTTTATAAAAAAAATAAAAGTGTCGACAGTAAACAAAAACCAATGAACAGTCTACGGTTTTTCGAAACGTTCAGGACTTGTGAAACTGATTGAGCACCAAATGCAAGACAAAATAACGGAAATTTTCCGGACATTTTGCCAAATTAATCTATAATTGAAAAATATGTATTTGTAAAGTGTTGATTTTGAAGTGTAAATATTGATTACGGCAATAAAAAAAGCCCCTCATTTCAGGGGCTTTTAATAAATCTTATACACTTTTTATTCAGCTACTACTTCAAATTCAACTTCAGTTGATTTGCCATTTCCAAAATCAATAGTGGCTTTGTAAGACCCTATTTCTTTTAATTCTTCAGGCAAAGTGATTTTTTTGCGATCGATCTCATATCCTTTTTGCTCACGGATTGCACGGCTGATCTGTAAAGTTGTAATGCTTCCAAATATCTTACCGCTTGTTCCGGTTTTAGCACCAACTTGTAAAGGAGCTTCACTCAACTTAGCGATAACACTATTAATTTCAGCAAGCATTATTGCTTCTTTTTTCGCAACCTGTTTCATCCGCTCTTCTAACTGTTTTTTGTTTGAAGGGCTGTTTTCTACTGCCAGTTGACGAGGTAATAAATAATTACGGGCATAACCGTTCTTTACTTTTACAACTTCGTTCTTTGCGCCAAGATTATCTACATCTTGCATTAAAATGATTTCCATTGTTGTTCTTTTGTTCACCAACCCAGTATCGCTTTAGGCGAGACTGTCTCCCACCTGCGGCGGGATTAGGGTGAGGTTATTTTAAAAGGTCTGTTACGTAAGGTAATAATGCCATCTGACGGGCTTTTTTAACCGCATCAGAAACTTTGCGCTGATACTTCAGGCTGTTTCCGGAAAGACGGCGTGGTAATAATTTACCTTGCTCGTTCAGAAATTTTTTAAGGAATTCTACATCTTTATAATCGATGTAACGGATGCCATACTTTTTAAAACGACAGAATTTTTTTACTCTTTTGTCGGCTTTAATGGCGGTTAGGTATTTTATTTCGTTTTTTGCCATGGTTTATGCCTCCGCTAATTTTTCAGTTCCTGTTTTAGCGCCACTTTTCTTTCTTGCATTATACTCGACGGCGTATTTATCGAGTTTAGTGCACAGGTGACGAAGTACTGATTCGTCACGCAACATCTGGATCTTCAACTTTTCAATAAAAGAAGGATCAGCTGTAAATTCAAGTACCCAATACAAACCAGTAGTTTTTTTGTCGATCGGGTAAGCTAATGATTTCAATCCCCATGGATTTTCAGCAATAATAGAGCCACCATCATCGGTTACAAGCTTAGCATATTTTTTTTGCGCAGCTTTGAACTCATCATCACTTAAAACCGGAGTAAAAATCACCATCAATTCGTAATTGTTCATTTTACTTTTTTAAGTTTAAAAATTCGATTTATCCCATTGGACATTCCCGTATTATCCGGAAAAGAATCTGCGAACACAGATTTGGGGCGGCAAAGATAGGGCAATGACAGCAAATATGGGAATCAAAAAATAGATATTTGTAATCTTATTCGAATTAATGAAATGTCATTATAATATTATTTATATTAATTTGACAATCATAGGTTTAGGATTAGTTTATAGAGTGATAAATAATTAAAAAAGCCATCTGGTTAATAGATGGCTTTATGATAATTCGATTTAATTTATTAATGAACTACTATGACCTGCTTATCTCCAAGTTTTTGACCTGAACTGTTAAGCAATTCTACGAGGTAAACACCACTTGGGTATCGGTTATTAATATAAATATCAATAACACTATAAGGCGCAGTACCAATTACTGATTTTGTTATAATCTTAGTTCCTTTTTGATCATATACATTTATTCTCATTTGTTCATTAGCAGCATTAAAGAAACGAACTGAAAATCTGCCATTTGAAGGATTTGGATATACAAATAGATTATTTGAAGCTGCCGCACTCAAAACCAAATTGTTTGAAGTGTTTATACATCCATTCGCATCAGTATAGATTAAACGATAGGATCCCTGGTTATTTGCAGTTAGGTTATTTAACTGTGATCCTGAAGCATTTCCAAGAGTTGTACCATTATATTGCCATACATAGCTTCCTCCGGATGGTGTTGTTATAGAAAAAATATTTGTTGATTGACCCGGATACAATGACAATAATGGTGAAGCAGTAATACTTACTCCTGGTAAATTATTAACGTATAAGCTTGCATGAGCAGATGTAACTGTTGTACATAATCCTGTAACCTGAACTCTAAATGAGTTTGTATTCATTGAAAGACTTGTATTTGAAACAGTATAACCAGACGCTGTAGCTCCCGGAATATTGTTCCATGTTGATCCATTCCAGCTTTGCCATTGATAACTAACCGCATTACTTGCAGTTACATTAAAAGTTGCACTAGCTCCTACGCAAACAGTTCTGTTTGCGGGTTGAACATTAATGACTGGTGACTGGCTGTCTGAAACTGTTACAGTAAATGAACAGGTAGTCGTTAATCCAGCACCATCTGTGGCACGATGAGTAACAGTAGTAGTTCCTACAGGAAAAGCAGATCCACTGGCCAATCCTGATACAAGCGAAGTTGTAACACCTGGACAATTGTCTGTTGCATTAATCGTATAGTTGACTATGGCAGAACAAGATCCTATGGTAGACGCCACCGTTATATTGGCTGGACAAGTAATTACAGGTGCTTGTGTATCATTAACTCTTACTGTGAAAGTACAATTGGATGTATTGCCTGCAGCATCTCTGGCAGTAACATTAACTGTTGTAAGACCTACAGGGAACAGGGTTCCGCTTGCAGGTACACTGGTTATGGTAACTCCAGGGCAATTATCTGTAGCAGTTGGGGTTGGATAATTAACAATTGCACCACATTGACCAGGGTTATTACTTACAGTAACATTGGAAGGACAATTTACTACGGGTGCCTGCGTATCGTTGACTGTTACTGTAAATGTACAAGTTGCAGTTCCGCAAATATTGGTTGCTGTCGCAGTTACTGTAGTTGTACCTACTGGAAAAACACTTCCTGATGGATGAGAATAAGTAACTGCCGGTGTAGGTGTTCCGGTAGCAGTAGCTGATGGATATGTTACCGTTGCTCCACAGATTCCAGGGCTGTTATTTACAGTTATATTGGATGGGCAGCTAATAGTAGGTGGCGGATTTACAGAAATCGAAGTAGTGGTTACAAATGGCGGACAACCACCTGATGCCGGAATTGTATATGTTACAGTATACATACCCGGGGTAGAAGTATTCAAATTCACTGAACCTGATGTACCATCAATGCTTAGTCCGGTAGTTGATGTATAAGTACCACCTGCAGCACCTGTTCTGGTTATTGTGGCTGTTCCGGTATTACAATAGGGCGAACTGGCATAACTGATAGAAGCACTTGGAGCCTGATCAAATGAATATCTTGTAAATACTGGATAGTGATCAGAAGTAGAACTGCCGTAATTAGACACAAGAGTTGCTACATCAGTTAAGATGTTAGCAGAATTTGCCATATAGTAACATTTCATTTCAGTAGATATTACTGCATGGTCAATAACATCATTATAACTAACTGTTGATTTTTTTCCAGCCAAACTTAGTGATAGGGTTGGAGCTGCAAAGTTCAAATTATCGTCGATAAAAGCTGAGTAGGATGTTATCCGTGGATTAATTCCTGCTGTTATCGTAGAATCAAGATCGTCGTTAAAATCTCCAAGAATAATAATCTTATCATTTGGATACAATGAATTTAATGTATAGTTCAATGTATCTGAACTGGATTTTCTTCTGTTATAAGATGTGATTGTCGGAGAAGTATTTGCTTTAGCATGAACTAAAACAAATTTTACGTTTTGTGTTATTCCGTTAAGTGTTGCATCGGCAGATAACATGTAAGGGAAACGGCCACTGGCAAAATAATTATATGCCGGATTGCTGATGTCTGCCGCAGAATTAATGCCCTGCGAAAGCAATGGCGCAGTTGTTATATTACTGAAAACGGATGTCTTATAAACAAAAGCAAGTTTTTGCGCTTCTGCTAAAGCAGATGTAGGATTTACTGAAGTATTTGTATGAGATCCAAAATTTGAAATTACATAGTTGTATCCAGGCATATTGGCAACAACAGCCGCCAGCCTTGACTCATCAACAACTTCAACAAGTCCGTAAATATCTGCTCCGATATTTTGTAAGATTGTTTGGACATTTGTCTGCTGTAATGCATCATTGGTAGGTCCGTTGGCAGTACTTCCAAACCACTCTATATTCCAGTTTACAACTTCTAATGTATTGGCAGGATCAATACTTGTACCATGTAAATTAACTATGGCGTTTGTTACAGAAGGAGTACTAATTGTAACAGTTCCGGTGTAATTGATATTGGCTTGTGTTGGTGAAAAACGAACGTACACTGTCCTGAAAATATTATTTGAACTAGCTTGTGTTAAAGTAAGATTAGGTGTAAATGGTCCGGCTGCTGCAGTTGAAAGACTAAAACCACTGGATGCTGTAAGTGTTATATCACCAATAATATCGTTACCTCTAACTGTAAATGATCTGTCTGAGTTGCTTCCTGATGCTGTGAATCCAAATTGAATATCTAAAGTACTAACAGTTATACTTGGAGGTGGTGGAGTTGGGGAGTTCCCAAGGCTGATATCATCTAATGTCCAACGGGCACCATCAACATCAGTTGAAGTATATACAAAAGCAAAGTGAACATTGGATTGTTTAAAGGCAGATAGGTTTATATTTTCTGATAATGTCCAGATATTAGAAGCTTGTGCAGGAAACCTTCCATCAATATCTGTCCAGTTGGCAAGGGTAGGGTCGCCACTCACATAGTCAGTAGATACTTTTAATTGTAATGGTAATCCGTTAAATGCAGCTCTGCTCCAAAATGATAAAAGAGGAAAAGTAGTGCCCGTTAAGTCAAAAGAAGGTGAAATTAGCCAATCGATATTCGGAACATTGGTACCTCCCGAAAAACCGTTGATCTGAACGCCATAGGGGAAAGCGGTTGTACCTGCCGGTGCTGATGGGTCACGGCCAAATGTAGTACATCCCCAAACGATAGCACCTGTTACACTATATTGCGTAAATCCATCACTTAAACCGGTTGTGCAATTCTGAAAGTTTGCAACATAAATATTGATACCTGTTGTAAATGACCAGGTCATGCTTCCAGAAATACCAGTAAATAAATTCCCATCAAGGTCTTTAATAGCACCATTATCAATTTCAATGTAATAACCGGTATTAGGTTCCAGATTGGTTATCGTAAAACTCATTGCTGATCCGGTAACAGAAACAGGTACTGTTGTGATATCTATTGTTTGAAAAATACTATTATCAGATATTCTCCTGATTCGAATATTACCAGTTCCTTTTTGGATATCTTCATTAAAAGTTATAGATGCTGCAGAAGTAAGAGAAACATTGCTAGCCCCATTAACCGGAGATAAAGAAACTATTAGTGGAGGAGTAATATCGATCGGATTTGCTTCAATAGAGAAATTATCTATACCTAATCCATCATCAGATCCTGATGCATTGAACTCTTCCCATCTGATAAGAAATACTGCTCCATTTGGAATACTTAGATTTCTTAATGTATAAATAAGGTTTGTTTGGTTGACGGGGTTATTACCATCTTTGGCTCCAACTATGGTAGTTACTGGTGTAATGAAATCTAATTCAGTTACATTATTCCAGGTACCAGTAGATAGTGATGTTGCATCCAAACTATATTGAAAAGATAATTTATCGGTTCGTCCCTCTGCCCCTAATCTCCATTCTTCTCCGGTGTAAGAAATTTTTAGTTTAGTGATGGTTGTGCCTGTATTATTTTGAATTTGGGCGCCAATAGTTGATGTTAAGCTGCTTGAAAGCAAAGTTCCAAATGCTCTCTCCGTATTTCCGGTTTCCCCAAAACTATAAGTATCTCCTGAAGTACTTGATCCATTTCCGGCTGTATAGAGTGAATTTGCATTTGTTCCTGATTCAGAAAATAACCAACCAGAAGGAACAGCAGATGAAGTTCCTGTATTAGATAATGAATTGAAATCCTGGTTATAGATAGTTACTAAAGAAATGAATGGACTTGGTGGAAAGTCGTTATCTAAAAGATTGATATTGGCAGTACCTGTATTGATAGTAGCTGGACTCGTTACTGTCTGTAAATTAATGGTAATTATCTCTGTTCCTTCAACATCAATATCATCAATTACAGGTAATGTAATGGTACCGGAGTTGCTTCCGGCAGGTATAGTAATTGTTCCGGATTGTGGATCTGAATAATCAGTATTTAATGTAGCACTACCGGTAAAATTATAAGTCACAGTAATACCGCCAGCTGGTGCAGCAGCAGAAAGCGTAATGTTGAATGTTCCACTGGTAGAAGGTTCCGCTGCGTTTGTACCTGCAGAAACTGAAACGGTTAGACCTGGAGGTGGGCCGGAACATAGGTTTGTTGGTGATGCAGTATTACGGGGAGTAGGTGCCCCTGTAGAAAAATCAGCTGAATTATTACCAGCATCAGTACAACCATTGCCATTTCTTATAGCGGCAGTTGTATTTGATAAAACCGGAGTAGCACCAGCACCTTCAAAACAATTAGCAGAGCCAAAACCCACTATATCTTCAATAGTGCTTCCTGAAGGGCAAGAAGTGCCTGAAGTAATTAATGTGTTGATATTTAATAAGACAACTTTGCCATTTGTACCACTCATGGCTAATGTTCCAACAGCGTCTGGTGTTGGTAATGGAGTAGTTCCGCCTGCACCCTGTGCCTGCTGGATTAAATAATACTGACCGGGAGCTATTGACCCTGATAAATCTGTTTTAGACCAGGTGGTGCCTGTTGATGAGGCATATTGTACGGACCATCCGGTAATATTTATGGTGGTGTTACCCCTGTTAAAAAGTTCAATAAAGTCATTGGTGTAAGTTGCTCCACTATTCCCACCACCACCATAAACCTGGCTGATGACTATCTGTGAATTAGAAACATGACTAATGCCCATTAACGTACAGAGGACCAATAAAAAATTGGGTAAAAATTTTCTCATTGCAGCAGTTTTTTTGCTTTTGAATAATTAAAAATGAAGTATTAATGGTGGTATTCAGGGATATATCGGGGAACAAAAGTATTTCTTTCCAATCATAGAAAAGTAAACCTGTATAATTTTATTTTTAAAGATCTGAATTTCTAAGATCGATCATTTTAAGTTGGATATTTTTATTTCCATTCCATTCATTTTCATCAATAGTAAAAACAATATCAACTGGCTGTTTTTTCTCTAAAAGTGAGAATTTTGATGCCATTCCAAAGCCAATACCTGTAATCACAATATCATCCTGTTTAAGAGAAAAACGAATATGGTGTTCTTTTACAATTTTTGACCAACCAGTATCAGTGACATTTTTAGAAATAAAGACCGGTCTCAGATTTTCTGGCCCGAATGGTTCCATTTGGCTAATGATGTCAAAAAGTGATTGTTTTATTTCTTTAAAAGAGATCTCTGCATCAATAATGATTTCAGGTATTAATAAATCAGGAGTGATCACAGATGAAACTACTTCTTCAAATTTTTCTCTAAAGGCATCGACTTTATCCAGTTCCAACGTCATTCCCGCAGCTGCAAAATGACCACCATAACCCAGTAAGTATTCTCTGCAGGAATGAATCGCTTCATATAAATTAAAGCCAGGAACACTTCTGGCACTTCCCGCAGCATATTCGCCAGACTGTGTTAAAACGATTGTAGGCCGGAAGTGATGTTCTATTAATCTTGATGCTACAATACCAACTACACCTTTGTGCCAGCTCGGTTTGAATACAAGTGTTGATTTTCTGTTTACCCAATCCTTGTTTTCATTTATTAACGCCAGTGCTTCTTCTGTAATTGATTTATCTGCTTCTTTTCTATCTGTATTATCACTATGTAATTGTTCGGCAAAGAATAAAGCGTCTTCTTCGTTTTCAGCGACAAACATTTGAACAGCTTTTGTTGCATCATCCATTCTTCCGGCTGCATTTACCCGTGGCGCAATTAAGAATACAAGGTTTGTAATATGAAGTTCTTTTGATATTCCACTAAGTTTTGAAAGAGCTTTAATACCATAATTAGGGTTCTTATTTGCCTTTATCAATCCATGATAAGCTAGGATCCTGTTTTCTCCGGTCATAGGAACGATATCGGCTGCAATTGCAGTGGCTAAAAGATCAAGATATTCATATTGTATATCATCAGTGAGTACTAGTTTTTCAGATAGAGCCGTTATTAATTTAAATCCGACACCACAACCACATAATTCTTTGTAAGGATATTTACAATCCAATTGTTTTGGATTTAATATTGCTACTGCAGGTGGCAACTCTATATCAGGTAGATGGTGGTCACATACAATAAAATCTATTCCCAGATCTTTTGCATACTTTATAAGTTCGACAGATTTAATTCCACAGTCTAATGCTATTATTAAAGTGATGTTGTTTTCATTGGCATAATCTATTCCGGCTTTACTTACTCCATAACCTTCCCGATAGCGATGAGGGATATAAAAATCAACATTAGCATATTGTTTTTTAAGGAACTGATACATGCTGGCTACGGATGTAGTACCATCAACATCATAATCACCAAAAACCAATATTTTTTCATTATTATCAAAAGCTGAAATTATTCTATCAACTGCTTTATCCATGTCTTTCATCAGCCACGGACTATGCAATTCGGTTAGACTTGGGCGGAAAAAATCCTTTGCCTGATTGAATGTTTCAATTCCTCTTTGCACTAAAATTTTACATATTACTTTAGGAATTTTTAATGCTTCAGATAGATCCTTAACAATTGAATTGTCAGCAATTAATATGTTCCACCTTTTTTGCATTATTTAATTGGAAATTAATATTTACGGTCCGTTACATATAAAACAAGGTTTTCTAAACCATTTCTTACCGGACTTTCAGGAAATTCATGAAGTATATCTAATGCTTCTTTTTTAAAAGAATTCATTTTTTCAGTGGCATAAGTTATACCTCCTGATCTTTCAACTTGTTCAATTACCCATTGAACTTTTTTCTTATTGCGGTTATTGTTTTTTACTATGTATATAATTTTTCTTCTGGTGGATTTATCAATATTATTCAATGTATATATCAACGGTAGAGTCAGTTTTTTTTCTTTAATGTCATTACCGGTAGGTTTACCCACATTATCACTTGTATAATCAAACAGGTCATCTTTGATCTGAAAGGCCATACCTGTTTTTTCACCAAATGCTCTCATTTTTTGAGTAAGTAATTCATCATTGCTTGCACTCCAGGCTCCGGCGCCGCAGGCAGAAGCTAAAAGTGAAGCAGTTTTACTTTTAATTATTTCATAATAAGTTTCTTCATCAAGATTTAGAGTTCTGGCTTTTTGCATTTGTAAAAGCTCTCCCTCACTCATTTTTCTTACAGCATCAGATAAAATATGCAAAACATTATAGTCATTATGGTCAAGCGATAGTAAAAGACCTTTTGCCAGCAGGTAATCACCCAGAAGAATATTCGCTTTTGCTTTCCAAAGTGCAAAAGTTGAGAAAAACCCTCTTCTTTCTAAGGAATCGTCAACTACATCATCATGTATAAGTGTAGCAGTATGAAGTAGTTCGACGAGTGATGCTGCCCGGTATGCCGGCTCATTTACACCACCACAAAGCTTGGCAGAAAGCAGCACAAACATTGGCCTTAATTGTTTCCCTTTCCTTTTTACGATATAGCGTAAAATCCTGTTCAGGCGGGATCCCTGGCCCTGCATGGCCTGTTTGAACTTCGATTCAAAAATCTTCAGTTCTTCGTTTATAAGGTCTGTTGGAAGATTCATTTTAAGTGCGGCAATTTACGGGCAAAAAAATAATTGCAAGCTGATGCATCAAAATAGCAGTAAAAATTGACTAAGTAATTGAAAAATAATGGGCAATAGCGCAAATAATTAACATAAAAATTTGGTAATTAACTCTCAAATTCTATTTTTGCTGATTATTAGGACATTGTTTCAAATCTTAATCCTTAGTTATGGCAAGTAAAAAGTTATTATTATTGACAGGTGTATTCTGTCTGTTAGCGTCTTCTGGCTTTTCTCAACGTGTAGGAGCTAGTTATGATGTAAAAGATTCTTCTGTAGTTCCAAACAAAAGAATGCCTCAGCATAGTGAGTTCCTTAATGGAACTTATAATTTCCCTGCAAAACCCCGCAATCAGTGGGAAATTGGTATAAAGGGTGGTCTTTTTCAGGTAAGTGGTGATATTCCGGCAAAAGTATTTTCTCCAGGCTTCGGTCTGCATGTAAGAAAAGCTTTTGGCTATATATTCTCAATGAGAATGGAATATTTATATGGAATTGGTAAAGGGATGGACTTTACAAGATCTTACAATTTTGGTAAAAATTCAGCTTGGGCTGCAAATGGTTCTGCAGCAACTTCGTACTCTGCACCTTTATTGGCTAGTCCTGGACCAGGCGGCAATGTGACAATGATATCTTCACTTGCAAGATATTATAATTCTCCTGCAAATACTCCAAACGAAGTGATTTACTATAATTACAAAACAAAGGTTCAGGACCTCTCATTACAAGGAGTAGTTACTTTAAACAATATTCGTTTTCATAAATCTAAAACCGGTTTTAACTTTTATGGTTTTGCTGGTATAGGTGGAACTGTCTACGATACTAAAGTAAATGCAATAAATGAAGGAGCGGGTCAGAACCAGAAATACAATTTTGCAAGTATATCAGTTTCGGATAGTTATAAAAAACGAAAGGATACATACGATGCATTAAAAGCATTAATGGATGACACATACGAAACACCAGCTGAAAATCAGGGTGATCGTCGTCCTAAATTATTTGGAAAGACTTTCAAGCCTTCTGGAACTGTAGGTGCTGGTGTAGCATTTAAATTAAGCAACAGACTTAACCTTGCTATTGAGGATCGTTGGACATTCATTAAAGATGATTTGTTGGATGGTCAACGTTGGCAGGAACATGCATTAGGTGATGCTGTTTTAACCCGTGATTTTGATTCTTATAACTATGCAACAATTGGTTTAAATATTAACCTTGGTGCTAAATCTGTTGAACCACTATGGTGGCTTAACCCATTGGATTATGCATACAGCGAGATTCGTAATCCTCGTTTAATGCGTCTTCCTAAGCCGGTATTACCTGATAGCGATGGCGACGGAATTACAGATCAGTTTGATCAGGAACAAACTCCTGCAGGTTGTCCTGTTGATAGCCATGGTGTATCTAAAGATACCGATGGTGATGGTATTCCTGATTGTAAGGATAAGCAATTGATCACTCCAACTTATTGCCAGCCGGTTGATGCTGATGGTATTGGTAAGTGTCCTTGTCCAGATGATTGCGTAGGTGTTGCTCCTCCTGCTAAAACTTGTGCAGAATTAATGGGTGCATTACCAAGTATCGCATTCAAATCTGGTAACAATAAACTTACAGATGATGCTAAAGCAGTTCTTGCAACTGTAGCTTCAAAACTTCGTAACAACCCAGGTTGTAAGGTAGTTGTTGTTGGATATTGTTCGTCTAATAAGAAAGAGCAGCAATTAAGCTGGGATCATGTAAACGCAGTTATCAATTATATGGTTGATAAAGAAGGTGTAAGTGCTGATCGCTTTATCTTCAACTATGGTCAGTCTGGTGGTGATTGCAATACTGTTGATCTTCGTGCTGCTGCAGAAGGTGAAGATGGACCAAACAGAGTTGAGCCTCCACATCCAAATCTTCGTAAGAATTAATTCTTTATAGTATTACAATATAAGACCCCATCATTTGATGGGGTCTTTTTTATTACAAAACCATTAGCTTTTCTACTCATTACCAATCCTTTATCAAAACCTTAACGAGCCATTTTTGGGACTTAATTTTTTTTAAATAAGTTTTGCCTTTATCTGTTAACTTTGCAAACCTTTTATGAGATTTACCTGGTTATTACTTATTGGAATTTTATTGAGTAGTTGTGGAAAAGGAATCAGTAAGATTCTGAAAAATCCTGACCCCGCCTATAAACTACGTATGGCAGAACAGTACTTTGTGAAGGAGAAATATTCTTTTGCACAGCAGGTATATGAAGATGTAATGCCTTATTATAAGACGGGAAAAGAGTTCGAGGATATTTATTATAAGTATGCATATTGTGCCTATAATCAAACAGATTATATGAATGCAGAAAATCTATTTAAGAGTTTTTTGCAGATATTTCCGAATAGTACAAAAGCGGAGGAAGTTGATTATATGAGGGCATATTGTTTTTATAAGCAATCTCCAAAACCTTTGCTTGATCAAACAAGTACTTTGAAGACGATCGGTATGATGCAGACTTTTATTAATACTCATCCGGGTTCTTCAAGAAATAAAGAAGCAAATGAGATAATTGATATTTGCAGAGAAAAGTTGGAGATTAAAGATTATAAAAGTGCACAGTTATATTACGACCTTGGCCAATTTAGGGCTGCAGGTGTTACTTTTACAACTTTGTTGAATACATACCCTGAATCTTTAAAGGGAGATGAATATAAGCTCATGATCATCAAATCATATTTCAGATTTGCAGAACTGAGTGTAGAAGAAAAAAAGGAAGAACGATATTCGCAAGTAATAAGCGAGTGCAATGAATTTGCAGATCGGTTTCCTGAAAGTAAATTAAGAAAAGAAGTAGATCAATTTCAAACACAATCACAAAACAATATTAAATTCTTAACTAATGAGTAAATTAAGACGTCAGCTAAGCGCAGGCCTAACCAATAATGTAGAAACCCGTAACCTTAATGATATTAAGGGAAAAACCGGTAATTTGTATGAGTCAATTGCTATAGTTGGTAAAAGAGCCAATCAAATAAATATTTCCATTAAAGAGGAATTGCATAACAAACTGGAAGAGTTTGCAAGTCATACTGATAGTCTGGAAGAAATTCATGAGAATAAAGAGCAAATAGAGATTTCAAAGGCTTATGAAAAAATGCCGAACCCTGCTTTATTAGCTACACAGGAGTTTATGGATGATAAAGTGTATTTCCGTAAGAGTGAAGATGAATTATTCAGTTAATTTGTCTGAACTGATAAATATATTAAAGCGACAGTTGCCTGTCGCTTTTTCTTTTTACTGAATTTGATAATACATTATGACCATTTATAACTAAATGGTACTTTTGAAAGGCATGTTAAAAGGTAAAAAAATATTATTAGGTATTACAGGCAGTATTGCGGCCTATAAATCTGTTTATCTGGTACGGTTACTTGTAAAAGCAGGAGCCGAGGTAAAGGTGATAATGACTCCATCTGGCAAAGATTTTGTTTCACCTCTCACTCTTTCCACACTTAGCAGAAACCCTGTTCTTGTTGATCTGTTTGACGAACAGAGCTGGTCTAATCATGTAATGCTGGGTAGATGGGCTGATATAATGCTTATTGCTCCTCTTAGCTGTAACACATTGGCTAAAATGGCAAATGGGAATTGTGATAATCTATTACTTGCAGTATATCTTTCTGCCACTTGCCCGGTAGTAGTGGCACCGGCAATGGATGAGGATATGTGGCTTCATTCTGCAACAAAAAGCAATATTGAAAAACTGGTCAGTTTTGGTAACACAGTAATTCCGGTAGAAAAAGGTGATCTGGCCAGTGGATTACATGGTGAAGGAAGAATGTCGGAACCTGAAAATATCATTGAATTTATAAACACTAATTTTTTTTTGACCACACCTCAGAAAAGACCATTAAAAAATAAAAAAGTTTTGGTTACTGCCGGCCCAACATACGAACCACTAGATCCTGTTCGTTTTATAGGCAACCATTCATCAGGTAAAATGGGTCTTGCTATCGCAAATGAATTATCTATGCATGGGGCTGATGTTACTTTGGTTTTGGGTCCAACACAAATTCCCATTACAAATAATAATAATATCCATTTGATAAATGTTACTACTGCTGAAGAAATGTATAATGCTTGTATGGAGCATTATAAAAAGTCGGATCTGGCAATTATGGCAGCAGCAGTTGCTGATTATACCCCTTTGAAAAAGGAAGAAAAAAAAATAAAAAAG
Source organism: Chitinophagaceae bacterium (assembly GCA_024643645.1). Taxonomy (GTDB): domain Bacteria; phylum Bacteroidota; class Bacteroidia; order Chitinophagales; family Chitinophagaceae; genus JJ008. Next base: position 17,943 of record JAHEMN010000041.1, read on the forward strand.
AAAGACAAGTCTTTAAATATTGAACTGGTTAAAACAAAAGATATTTTAAAAACGCTTGGCGAAAAAAAGAAAAAAGGACAGGTGCTTGTTGGTTTTGCGTTGGAAACATTTAATGAAGAGCAATTTGCAAAAGAGAAACTGCAAACAAAAAATGCTGATCTTATTATTTTGAATTCATTGAATGATAAAGGTGCAGGATTTGGAGTTGATACCAATAAGATCACAATTTTTGAAAAGAACGGAGAAGAATTTAAATTTGAAACACAATCCAAAGACCTGGTAGCAAAAGATATTGTTGATACTATAATCAAACTTTACTATGCATAAAAAAGAGTTGCTATTAATACTTTTTATCGCTTTTGTAAGCATCGCAAACGGGCAGGAAATACAAGCAAGATTTTCTGTACTTGCAAGTAAGGTAAGTACCACTACGGACCGTAAAGTGTTTCAAACTTTACAAACATCATTAACAAATTTTCTGAATAACCGCAGATGGACGAATGATGTTTTTCAGCCGAATGAAAAAATTCAATGTAGCTTTTTACTTACTATAGAGCAGGATCTTGGTAATAATATTTACAAAGGGAAATTAACAGTGCAGGCAGCCAGGCCGATCTTTAATACAACATATGACTCACCCATTGTTAATTTTCTTGATGATAATGTTGTATTTAAATATGTCGAATTCCAACCTGTTGAGTTCAATGAAAACAGGGTACAGGGAAATGACCCGATGGTAGCAAATATTACTGCTGTACTAGCTTACTATGTAAATATAATATTAGGTCTGGATTATGATTCGTTTGCACAAAGAGGTGGTGATACTTATTTTCAAAAAGCCTGGAACATCGTTAATAATGCACCGGAAAACAGGGATATCACCGGGTGGAAATCGTTTGAAAGTTTACGTAATCGCTATTGGTTAGCTGAAAATTTAAACAGCAGCAGGTTTGCATTAATGCATGATGCTATCTATGCTTATTACCGCTCTGGCATGGATATTTTTTATGAAAATGAAGAAGCAGGAAGGAACGGAATACTTAATTGTTTGAATTATCTTAATACAATAAACACTGAAAATCCAAATTCAATGATCATGCAGTTTTTCTTTCAGGGAAAAAGTAATGAATTGGTTAAAGTGTTCAGTAAAGCAACACCTGAATTGAAACAAAGGGCAAGGGATTTATTGACAAAGCTTGATATCACAAATACACAGACCTATAAGGAGCTTAAATGAGAAAGATAAGTTTATTAATAGTTTTCACTTTATTAATAAGTGTTATAGGTTGTGGAGTAAAAGATAAAGTGCCCGGCAATGTTTTATCCCCTGAGAAAATGCAGTCAGTATTGTCAGATATAATGAAAGCTGATCAGTTTTTATCAGACTATGTATTGAACAGAGATACCACCAAAAAAAGAGAAACTGAAAGTATAAAGATCTATAACCAGGTTTTTTCAATTCACAAAATCACACCACAAAAATTTTATAAAAGCTTTTCATTTTATAAATCACATCCATCTTTACTACAACCGATTATGGATTCGTTAAGTAAGCCAATAGAAGCACAAATGATTGAGATTGTTCCAACCGAAAATATCGATACAATGCAAACAGTACCAGAGTTTAAACCTTTAGCTGATACTGTAAAAAGCAGAAAAAGAAAAATTATCTCGGGAGATTGATACAACACCCGTTTTTCATATACGATTAAGTTCAGTATTTTTAAGGCATTCTAAATTTTTAGCATGAATAAAGTTGTAGACAATGCTGATAATGCGATCCATGATATTACTGATGGTGTAATACTGATGTTAGGTGGATTTGGTTTATGCGGCATACCGGAAAATAGTATTGCTGCCCTTGTAAAAAAAGGAGTTAAAAATCTAACCTGTATTTCCAATAATGCAGGAGTAGATGATTTTGGAATTGGATTGATGTTACAGCAAAAACAGGTAAAAAAAATGATCTCATCATATGTAGGAGAAAATGCAGAGTTTGAACGACAGTTGTTAAGCGGAGAATTAGAAGTAGAATTAATACCACAGGGAACACTTGCCACAAGATGTATGGCTGCAGGATATGGCATGCCAGCTATTTTTACTCCTGCTGGAGCAGGAACTGAAGTAGCAGCAGGAAAAGAAGTAAGGAATTTTAATGGTAAGGATTATTTACTGGAATATGCATTTGATGCAGATTTTGCATTGGTAAAAGCCTGGAAAGGCGATCCTGATGGGAATCTTATTTTTAAAGCAACGGCAAGAAATTTTAATCCGTTAATGGCCATGGCTGGTAAGATAACAATTGCAGAAGTGGAAGAGCTGGTTCCAAAAGGAGGGCTGGATCCCAATGAAATTCATGTACCGGGTATTTATGTGCACAGAATTTTTGAAGGTAAAAATTACGAAAAACGTATCGAGCAAAGAACAGTAAGAAAGAAAGAATAAAATATTCAAAATGGGATTAACTAAAGAACAAATAGCACAAAGAATAGCCAAAGAGCTGAAGGATGGTTATTATGTCAATCTTGGTATTGGTATACCTACTTTGGTTGCAAATTACATACCTGAAGGAGTGAATGTAGTGTTGCAAAGTGAAAATGGATTATTAGGAATGGGACCTTTTCCAATTGAAGGGCATGAAGATGCGGACCTGATTAATGCCGGAAAACAAACGATAACTACTTTACATGGTTCTTCTTTTTTTGATTCAGCCATGAGCTTTGGAATGATAAGGGCCGGTAAGGTTGATTTAACGGTGCTGGGAGCCATGGAAGTAAGTGAACAAGGTGATATTGCCAACTGGAAAATACCCGGAAAAATGGTGAAGGGAATGGGCGGAGCGATGGATCTGGTGGCCAGTGCTAAAAATATTATTGTAGCAATGATGCATACAAATCCAAAAGGTGCTTCAAAGTTATTGCCAGAATGTACTTTACCATTGACTGGCGTAAAGTGTATTAAAAAGATCGTAACAGATATTGCAGTACTCGATGTAACTCCTGATGGCTTTCAATTATTAGAAAGGGCACCTGGTGTTTCAGTAGAGGAAATAAAAGAAAAAACTTCTGGTAAATTAATAGTGGAAGGAGATATCCCCGAAATGCAGTTTAATTAATCGATCAGGTTATTTTTTACTGCAAAGAAAACCAGGCCAGCTGTATTCTTACAACCAAATCTTTCCATTAGTCGGTCTTTGATAGCCTCAACCGTTCGTGGGCTGATCTCCATTTTTTGAGCAATTTCTGCAGCAGTAAATTCCATACAGATAAATCGTAGTACATCTTTTTCTTTATCACTTAACGTTATCTCACTGTTAAGGGATGGAATTACTTTTTGTCTGGCATGCGATTTTTTGAGAAGGATCCTGTTTACAAAATTATTCAGGTAATAGCCTTTTTCAGATACTTCCATAATGGCCCTTCTGATCTCATTGGGTTCAGAATTTTTAAGCAAGTAACCATTCGCACCGTTTTCCATAAGGTGATAAACAAAACGTTCATCTTCATACATGCTTAACACCAGAACTTTTATTTGCGGGTATTGTTTGCTGATCGTTTTGGTAGCTTCTATTCCATCTTTACCGGGCATTCGAAGATCCATCAGTACAACATCAGGTTCAGATTCAGCAAGCCCATTAAGAAGATCTTCTCCATTCTCTGCTTCCTGTACAAATTTTATATTGGTAAATGGACGAAGTGAAAGAATAACGCCTTTTCGGAATATTTTATGATCATCTGCAATAGCTACCTTTATTACACTCATAGTTTACTGATATTGCTCAAAGTTAATTGTTTACAGAGTTAGTTACACTCTGATCTTTTGTTCTTTAAAGAGAACGGCTTATTTATTAATAAGGCTCATCTTGTGGCAACTCAACGGTTACTTTATAATAGGTCTGAGAAATATCTTTTTCAAAATTTATATTTCCTTGTACCAAGCGTAGACGGCTAGTAATATTTTTTAGCCCAAGCCCTACATTACTTTTATTCAGTTTGTCAAAATCTGACTGTATGATACCCCGGCCATCATGATGTATACGCAGATAAAATTTTTCTGCATGTACATTCTGTGTAAGGTGTATAAAACTGGAATTACTGTGCTTTAAAATATTATTGATAAGCTCTTGTACCACTCTGAAAATGATGAGTTCTTTTTCTTCTTTCAGCCTGTCTTTATATTCATGAAAGCGACTGCTGGCATTGATACTGCCTGAGCCACTAATTTTCTGAAACAGATCATTCACAGCAGATTCCAGTCCAAAATTTTTGAGTGTAGGTGGCATCAGGCTGTGGCTGATGTTACGAACAAGTTGTATGGTATCATCTATGATCTGCCTTGCCTGAAAGATGGATTGTAACTGAGTGGCTTTATCCTGGTTAACCAGATTCTCATTCAGGTATAATCTTGCTGTAGCAAGCAAAGGCCCTGCATCATCATGAAGGTCGGCAGCAAGGCGTTGTCTTTCTTCTTCCTGAAGTTTGATAGAAGCATTCAGTAATATTTTCTGCTGATCAGCTTCCATCTGCTGAATCTTTTTATGAAAACGAAGCACCCGTCGCTGGTGCATGATCAGGAAAATGATAAGACCGACCACCAATATGATCATACCTACTGTTCCGAGAAACAGTACGGTGGATACTGATGTTTTAGTGGCTTGTAGAAAATACATATTGGGTTAGTAA
>JAHEMN010000042.1 GCA_024643645.1 Chitinophagaceae bacterium
AATGATTAAAATACCGGAGAAATTGTTTTTGTTTTTCCCGACCTAATCTGCTGATCTCTTCTACCCACTTTGTTTGTGCTACAGGGCCGGTCTTTAAAATAGCATTCAGCCATTCACGAAGCAAACTCTGCCAGTCTTCTTCAGCATGTTGTACCATTTGCAATGCTTCCCTGTAATTTCCTTCACTAAGTGCAGCTACTTGAGATGCTGTTGCAGGTTCTGTTTTATTCCTGCTGATTAGGGCTTCTTCGATCTCGTTGTTTTCTAAAGCTGGGATCTTTACTAACTGGCAACGGCTTACTATAGTTTGTAATACCTGTGCTTCATTTTCTGTAACCAATATGAATAAAGTATTGGCAGGTGGTTCCTCGATAAGCTTTAATAATTTATTTCCTTCCGTTCCCAGCATTTCCGGCATCCACATAATAAGGATCTTATATTCACTTTCAAAACTCTTCAGGCTTAGCTTGCGGATTATGTCATTACATTCTTCAGCAGTAATTTTTCCCTGGCTGTTTTCTTTTTCTTTGATCTGTTCAATCCAATCGTAAGCATTGCCGTAAGGATTGTGCTTTATAAATTCTCTCCAATCTGTGATAAAATTGGTTGCTATTGGTTTTTCTCCCGGTTTTGTTGTTACAGTAGGATAAGAAAAATGAATATCGGGATGTACCAATTGAGCTGCTTTTATACAAGCACTACATACACCACAACTATCATCTGGCATTTCAGTTTTTTTAGCAGGAGCTTCAGGTTCTCCAAATAGTGAAGGTCCTGTCTGTTGTCTGTTAGCTGTTGACTGTCGACCTATTACCTTCTCGCAAACAATAAATTGTGCAAATGCAATGGCTAATGATAAAGAACCACTGCCTTCTTTTCCGAGAAAAAGTAAAGCATGGCTAAGCCGGTTATGTTGTACCAGCTCTGCCAGGTCTTTTTTCACTTCATTCTGTCCTATGATCTCAGCAAATTGCATGAAAGCGAAAATAAACTATCTGGGCATAAAAAAACGATGCTGAATTTCAGCATCGTTTTTAAATAAAATATAAAAAGTTTTTAATTCAGATATTTCAGAATTTCTTCACTCATTGGCTGCGTTTTCGGACTAAAAGTGGCAATCAATTCACCCTTTTCATTGATCAGGAACTTTCCGAAATTCCAGGTTACCGGGTCATTAAATCCTTTTGAAGCTGCTTGCTCTTTCAGGTATTTATATAATGCATGAGTATCATCACCTCTTACAGAAATTTTATCAGCCATTGGAAATGTAACGCCATAGTTCTTTGTACAGAACTCTTTGATCTCTGCATTAGAACCTGGTTCTTGTCCTCCAAAATTATTGGCCGGAAAACCAATGATGACCAATTTGCCTTTGTATTTTTTATACAATGCTTCCAGATCATTATACTGTGGTGTATTACCACACTTAGAAGCGGTGTTTACGATCATTATCTTCTGACCCTTATAAGTAGAAAGGTCAATTTTGTTACCATCCAGTCCTTCTACTTTAAATTCATAGATGGATTGCCCTGTCAGGGTAGCAGCTAAGATCATAGTTATTATTAATGTTTTCATGTATGTATTTTATCAAATAGGATAACAAAGCTACGAAGTATTTGTTCGGATAGTTTTAAAAGCTTTTCTATTGTTTTTCAAAGCAACCTAGGTCTGGTATGCCAACTGGCCTTGGCTTGCCATCCAGATCGGTAGTTACTCCCGCATTTACTCCTTTGTTAATAGCAGGTGAGCCAGTTTGCAGTCTGAAACTATAGTAGTTATTGAATGTATTGATACTATCGAACAAAGGAGGCTGATTATTTATGATCTGATTGCTGGTAATATTTGTTGGCACGGATGTAACCTTCCAAAGGTTATAATCAAAGTTTACATTAAAAGTGCCGGTACCATTTTTTGCAACTACTACTTCATTCTCTATAAAACTATTTTCTGCCCAGAAAATACAATTTCTGAATACGGCATTCAAACTTGCAGTGCTTGTATTATCAAAATTGGTCAATGTAAGTACAGGGTCCTTATGGTCAATATATCGGTTGCCAATTGTTACAGCAGTACAATGTGTAAACTGGTAATCTCCTCCTTTAGCCAGGTATAAATTCTTACCACAATTACTTATCAGGCAATTTCTTGCTTTGATGCTGGAGTTAATTGCAATAACACCTGCATCAAATGCATTATCGATCACACATTCGTTCAATGTCAATTTTGGATTAGCATTAGGAGATGGATTAGTGATACCAATTGCCTGAAATGCATTTTTAATCACTGTATAAGTAAGTAAATTATCTTTTGCAGAACTTCTGAAAAATATACCGGGCCAGCTTGCCGGGTATTCATTGTACGGTTCATCTAATCTGTCACCCTGAAAATAGACTCTGTCAATTGTATCTTTTAATCCATTTACGATTAAAGTTCCATCCACAACAATTGGTGCATCAGCATGCACATATATTCGGCATCCTTTATTTATTGTAAGGATTTTATCTGTTTCAATTAATAAAGAACCGAGAATTACATAAGGAAGATCATTATTCCATGTTTCGTTTGTTGTAACAACTTTGTTGCGTAAGAAATTTGCATTCTTTCCCCAGGCTTCTAATTGTACGATTCTTCTTTTTCCATTATACACAACTTCAATACTGTCTCTGATGATAAACGGAAGGTTGGCAGTATTGGGATTAACATTTACCTGTGCGAAAACATACAAACTATCATTTGCATTTATCTCAATATTAGAAAAAGCAGTTCCGGGGGTTCCGTCAACATTCATTTTATATACTGACGAATTTCCTCCCAATAATTTCAAAGATGATAATCGTAATTTCTGATCATTATTATTGACGATAGTAAAACTTCTGTATGTGGAACCGGTTGTTACAAAAACGGTATCATACTTTAAAGTGTCTGTTGATAGTCTAACTCTTGCATCAGGAGAAGTGATAAAAGAATCTTTCCGGCAGGAATTTAAAAACAGAAAGAGGGATATGGAGATGATCAATAAGCCGGATCTTTTCATAGATATCAAAAATAGGTTAAGTATTTGACACAAGAAACCAATTGCAACCAGAAAATAGTAATTACGAGGCCACACAAAGAGTGGCAATACTTAGTCTGACATTTTCAGCTTTTAATAATTCAGCTCCACATGCTTCAAGTGTAGCACCGGTGGTTATTATATCATCAACCAATAATAAATGTTTGTTTTTTATAAGATCCGGATCTTGTAAAACGAATTTACCTTCCATGTTTTTCCATCGTTCAATTCTTCCTTTTGTTGTTTGTGTTTCTGTATGTTGCGGTCGTATCACTGCTGAATCTATCACCGGTACATTCATACTTTCTGCCATGCCTAAACATAATAGTGTTGCCTGGTTATAGCCTCTTCTTTTTTCTTTAACAGGAAATAGTGGTAACGGAACTAATCCATCCACTTTAAAACGGGATGCTTTTTGTATTTGATCACCCATTAATCTGCCTAATTGAATGCCAAGTGCCCGGTTATTCTTGTATTTGAACTGATGCATCAGGTGTTGCATTAAAGATTCTTTTGTAAAATAGAACTGAGCAGTTCCGGAATTGATTGGAAGTCGGCCCCAATACATTTTCTCGACGGGGTTATCAGGATGCAGTTCAAAATTTGTTTCTGGCATAGCATCAATACATCGGATACATAGTACACTCTCTTTATCCAAAATGTCATTTCCACATCCGGTACATACATGCGGAAAGAATAAGTGTATTACAGAATCTTTTATTTCTTTAATAGATATCATGAGTAGTTTAAAATAAATGCCTGTACACCTCTTCTACTCTTCCCATAGTTATTACTTCAATTTTGTATTTCTGTTTGTCTAATCCTTTTTGATTATACTTTGAAACGATGATTTTTTCAAATCCTAATTTCTCTGCTTCTGCTATTCGCTGATCAATTCGGTTTACAGCTCTTATTTCACCGCTTAAGCCAACTTCGCCTGCAAAACAAATCTGTTGTGGTATGGGAACATCTTCATATGATGATAAAAGTGCACAGAGTACAGCAAGATCAATAGAAGGGTCTTCAACTTTTATTCCTCCGGCAATATTTAAAAAGACATCTTTTACTCCAAAATGAAAGCCGCCTCTTTTTTCTAATACGGCCAATAATAATTGTAAACGGCGCAGATCAAAACCAGTAACAGTTCTTTGCGGTGTACCATAAACAGATTGGGTTACCAATGCCTGTACTTCTATTAATAATGGCCGCAAGCCTTCAATAGTAGCAGCAATAGCTATCCCACTTAACTGTTCTTCTTTTTGTGTAATGAGTATCTCACTGGGATTTAGTACTCCTCTCATACCTTCATTGGTCATTTCGTAAATACCTAATTCAGCAGTACTTCCAAAGCGATTTTTTAAAGTACGGAGTATCCTATACGCATAGTGGCGGTCTCCCTCAAACTGTAAAACAGTATCAACCATATGCTCCAGTATTTTAGGACCAGCGATACTTCCGTCCTTAGTAATATGCCCGATTAAAAAAACCGGTGTATTGGTCTCTTTGGCAAAGCGTTGAAATTCTGCTGCACATTCCCTTATCTGTGATACACTTCCGGGAGATGAATCTATGAATGGTGTTTGTAATGTTTGAATTGAATCAACAATGACAAGTTGAGGTTTTAGTTTTTTTATTTCCTGGAAGATTGTTTGTGTTGAGGTTTCAGTAAGCAGGTAAAAATTATCATTCATTAATTTCATCCGCTCAGCTCTCATCTTTATTTGCTGCTCACTTTCTTCTCCACTTATATATAATACTGAAATATCCTTCAGCCATAATCCATTTTGTAAAAACAAAGTGGATTTACCAATACCCGGTTCTCCTGCCACCAATACTAAACTTCCCGGAACAATACCGCCACCTAGCACTCTGTTAAGTTCAGGATCAGAAGTAGGCATTCTTCTTTCTTCGCTGCTTTTTATATTATTTAATGCAATGGTTTTGTTAACTCTTTTTTCATCATTATAATCTTTCCAGGTCTTGTTGTTTTTTGATTTGTCTTTTTGTGATTGTTCTTCAACGAAAGTATTCCATTGACTACAGGATGGACATTGACCAACCCATTTCACACTTTCGTATCCGCATTGCTGACAAAAAAAAGAAGTCTTTACCTTGCTCATGTAATTCTGCTTCGGATTTTTTTTAAATTAATGGAAGATTTTTATCTGATCTTATGAAATAATTTTTACGAAGTACTTGTAAAAATAATCGTTTGAATATTGACAATTAGAATGTTTAAACAATGATAGGTGTTAAAAGAAAAATTATTGATTTTTTCGATCAATAAAAGAAAGAATTGAAATAATTTTTAGATGATTATTTAGCTATCAATTTAAAAACGTAAAAAGGGCCAATCTTTCGATTGACCCTCTTACTTACTAACCCATTAAATTCTATTGCTAAGTTACAATTATGCTTCAGATTTCAAAATAAAATTTGGTGCCTGTGAATAACTTATATTGGTGTCAGTTAGTGAAATAGTAGAATTTATTGAGGCTGGAATGTCTGTTTAATAAATTGATAATCATCTATATATAAAATTTATTTTGCTTTTATTTTCCAAATTATAAAAGGGTCATAATATTTTTTAATTAACAAGAGGTGACAAATCGGCTGAATTTTTTCCGGTTTTCGAAATGGTCACAAATTTGATATTATAGAGGCCAAAAAAGGAGTTATTATGATAATGTCGAATGAAATATTTCTTGTTTCTATACTGTTTTTGGGGATCAGTTTTGTCGTTTCGGCGATCCTGAAAAGTAAATTTTCCAAGTACGGTAAAATACCCTTGGCGAGTGGTTTAAGTGGCCGGGAAATAGCCGAAAAAATGCTCCGGGAAAATGGAATAAATGACGTAAAAGTGATCTCTGTAAATGGCTTTCTATCAGACCACTATAACCCTGTTACTAAAACGGTGAACCTTAGCCCGGATGTTTACAATGGCCGAAGCATTTCTGCAGCTGCTGTTGCAGCTCATGAGTGTGGCCATGCCGTTCAGCATGCCAAATCCTATGGCCCGTTAGTGATGCGGAGTAAAATGGTGCCTGCCGTACAATTCAGTTCTATGCTGGTAAACTGGGTATTACTGGCCGGGATGATCGTTTTGGCTACTACCAATAATGCCACTGTTCTGTTGATCGGTATTGTGATCATGAGTGTAACAGTCCTATTTACTTTGATAACCCTCCCGGTAGAATTTGATGCCAGTAAAAGGGCATTGGTTTGGCTGGAACATACAAATGTTACCAATCCGGAGGAATATCCTAAAGCAAAAGATGCCCTTAAATGGGCAGCTACCACCTATGTTGTGGCTGCACTTGCTGCCGTAGTTACTCTTATTCAATACATTATGATCTATTTGGGAAGCAGAGACAGGAGCTAAAAAAGAATTTTATTCAAATTAAAAGGCCGCTATTTGCGGCCTTTTAATTATAATTTTATTTCTTCATCATGCTTATCGAAAAATTTATATTCTGTAAGATGATAGTTTGTGTTTTCTTCTAATCTCGTTTTTTGACCGAATTTCTTTTTCCATTTAGACATCTTGTTACTCTTAAACCATCCTTTTTTGGTTAGATATGCATATATAATAGGATGAACTACCAGTTTAAGGTTCTTGTTCTTATGGGTGATAAGGTAACTCAGGTTTTTTTCTATCTCATCTTCCAGCAATAAAGTAGAAGTAATTTTTCCGGTACCATTACAACTTGGGCAAGCTTCCTGTGTAACTATATTCACTTCAGGCTTCATTCTTTGCCTGGTTATTTGCATAAGGCCGAACTTGGAAATAGGCAGAACAGCATGTTTTGCCCTGTCTGGTTCCATAAACTCTTCCATCTTCTCCACCAGCTTTCTTTTATTTTCCGGAAGTTTCATGTCAATAAAGTCAACAACAATTATACCTCCTAAATCTCTCAGACGAAGCTGACGGGCCACTTCTTCTGCAGCCTCCAGATTTGTTTCCATGGCATTTTGTTCCTGGTTATTGCTGACACTTTTATAACCACTGTTTACATCAATTACATGAAGTGCTTCAGTATGTTCAATAATCAGGTATGCGCCGCTGTCCAGATTCACTGTTTTTCCAAAAGAAGATTTTACCTGCTTGGTAATTCCAAAAGAATCAAAAATAGTGGAGCCGTTATTATAGAAGGAAACAATATCAGATTTTTCTGGTGCTATTTTCTGTATATAGCTTTTTGTATCGCTATAGATATTTCTATCGTTAATTACGATCTTATTGAAATCTGCATTTAATAGATCTCTCAGAATACTGTTTGTCTTGGTTTGTTCGCTTAAGATCCTTGCAGGAGAAACAGCACCTTTAAGATTTTGCTGAATCGATTTCCACATTTCAATCAATGAAGAAAGATCTTCATGAAGCTCAGCGGTATTTTTTCCTTCAGCAGCCGTACGAACAATAACCCCAAAGTTTTTTGTTTTAATGGCCTCAACGATCTTTTGTAGCCTTTTTCTTTCTTCAGAAGAATGTATTTTCCTGGAAACAGCAACAATATCATTAAACGGAGTAAGTACTACAAAACGTCCGGGTAGAGATAATTCACAACTAAGCCTTGGGCCTTTAGCCGCTATTGGTTCTTTTAAAATCTGTACCAATACATGAGGTTTGCCATTCAGCACTTCATTGATCTTACCGGTCTTAATGATCTCCGGTTCAATGGTGAACTTAGAGAAGTCCAGTCCCTGTTCACTTTTATCATTCATACACATTGTTGTGAACTTCAAAAGTGACTTGGCATAAGGACTCAGGTCCGTATAATGTAGAAAAGCATCTTTCTCAAATCCAACATCTACAAATGCGGCATTCAGCCCCGGAATTAACTTCTTTACTTTTCCAAGATATAAGTCTCCCACAGCAAAACGACCATCGCTTTTTTCGCTATGGAGTTCAACTAGTTTCTTGTCCTCCAGCAAGGCAATTTCTACACCTTGAGGGGCCGAGTTAATGATCAGTTCTTTGTTCATTTCAGCTAAGCTAAATGAATTAACCTTTGTGCATTAAACACCGGTTGAAAGAATTCCGTATGGAATGCGGAGTTTCGCCTGTAGAAATTTATTGCGGAATTATGGATGGACTGCAAACTAATACGGCTAACAACCAGTGGACTGAGTGATAGTTATTAAGTTGATAAAGTTAATTAGTTAATAAAAGAGTAACTCTATTAACTAATTAACCATACTTAATTACTTATTCTTCTTCTTATGACGATTTTTTCTCAGTCTTTTTTTACGCTTATGCGTCGCAATTTTATGACGCTTCCTTTTTTTACCACAAGGCATACTCAAATAATTTTTTAATCTTGTTTATAATAAGTTTGTTTCAACTTTAATTTTACAACCGGCAGGCCGGTTTTCTACTTTAATGTTTCAATCCTTTTTTCAATGGCTTCTCTCAATTCACTTTGTTTGGCATAACGAAGCGATTCTTTATACCAACTGATGGCTTTACTTTTATTTCCCATCCGTTCATTTACTTCTGCCAATAATAATAATGCATCCAACTCACCGGGTTTCATGCTGTTAACTGCTTCTAGTCTTGTAATAGCTTTATCATATTGTCCGGAAAGCAAAGAACCTCTTGCCAGCATCATCTGCGCATAAACATTGGTGCTATCTTTTTCAACAACCTCTCTTATCTTTAAAATTCCTTCCATTGGAGTGGAAGATATTTCACCAAAAAGATAACAGGCACCAAGCCCAACTTTTGCTGAATCATTATCAGGATTTAACATCAAAGATCTTTCGAACAAATCTTTAGCCTGCAAAGCTTTCCACTGTCTGCGCTGCGTAACTTCATCCATTTGCAGGTTATCTAAAAATAGCCGGGCGGCAAAGGTGAGGGTTTTTTCCGAATTTTCCAATCTTGCTGCTTCAGCAGTATACCAGGCATAGGGTTCAAAAATTCCTACCGAATCTGACCAGAATTTAGCCAATTGATGATATATATGTACTTGCTGGTCTTTCACATCACCCCGGGAAATAGAATTCTCTAATGTATTTAAACGAACTACCTGATCGGCAGTGAGTTGTTTTTTAGCTAAGTTCAATATAGTGTCAATGGAAATTGCAGAAGATGCAGGGCCATGATCATGGCCATCATCATCTGTATGTTGTTCAGTTACAACTGTTTTATTTTTTGGAACAGTACGGGCAAATAGATAAAGGCCTGTTGTCAATAAAATACCGATGATAAATGTTATCCATTGAGATTTCTTCACGTTGAAAATTTTCAGGTTGCAAAGTTACCTTAATGGCTTGTATTAATTCTATAATAGAAAGGATTATTCGCTGTCTTCTCCGGGTCCGGTATCTGGCTTTACATCAGCATCAGTCAATTTTTTAACTTCTGCAACAAATTCTTTGGCAGGTTTAAATGCAGGAATATAATGTTCAGGAATATGCACTGCAATGTTTTTCTTGATGTTACGACCAATTTTTGCAGCTCTTTTTTTTGTAATAAAGCTTCCAAAACCTCGGATATAAATATTTTCGCCGGATGCAAGAGTGTCTTTTACCTCTTTAAACATTGTTTCCAGCGTAACAAGCACATCTACTTTAGGTATGCCAGTTTTTTCAGAAATCTGATTGACCAGATCGGCTTTTCTCATTGTTGCAGGGTTTTAGTGGTTATACAAACAACAATTTATGACAAAATAATATGATAGTCAACTAAATAGGACATATTTTTTTCTTTGAACAAAAATTTTTTTTTGGTAAAAAGTCAGATATTTAGCAGATGTTACAAACTAATTCAGCCAGTTCTACATGAAGAAAATCGATAAAAATGAGAAAAAAGCAGTTTTTGTACCTCTTTTATTGAAATGGAACAGGGAAAAGAATAACCGGAAAATGCCCTGGAAGGGTGAAAAAGACTCATATAAAATTTGGTTGAGTGAGATCATCTTACAACAAACAAGAGTAGAACAAGGGCTTAGTTATTATAATAATTTCATCAAAACCTTTCCTGATGTTCACAAATTGGCAAAGGCAAATGATGCTAAAGTCTTTAAACTTTGGGAAGGATTAGGTTATTACTCCCGATGCCGGAACTTATTGGCAACTGCCCGGATCATCTCAAAAGAACGAAAAGGAAAATTTCCGGATACGTATGAAGAGATCTTGCAGTTAAAAGGAATTGGTCCATACACAGCGGCGGCTATTTCTTCCTTTGCATTTGATCTTCCCTATGCTGTCGTAGATGGAAATGTGTTTCGGGTACTGGCAAGAGTATTTGGCATTACAACTCCAACAGATACTACTGTAGGGAAAAAAAAGTTCACTACACTAGCCGAAGAGCTGCTCGACAAACAACAACCTGGTTTATATAACCAGGCCATTATGGACTTTGGAGCCACAGTCTGTAAACCCGCTGTACCATTATGCAGTGATTGTGTTTTTAAGAAAGTATGTGTTGCCTTTAATAAAGAGATGATTGCAACATTGCCGGTGAAGGAAAAGAAGATTAGTATTAAGCGACGATGGTTTTATTATATGGTAATGGAGTATAAGAATGAAGTGGCCATTTTACAACGTACCGGAAAAGATATCTGGAAAGATTTATTTGAATTTCCATTGATAGAAGTTGAAAAAGAAATAAATGATAAGGAATTTTTAAAACAAATGAGATTGAGAAAATGGATAAAAGATGGAGATTTTGAAATAGAAGAATTTTCTCCATTGTTTAAGCAACAACTTTCTCATCAATTAATTTCCGGAAGGTTCATAAAAATTAAACTGAAGCACAAGCCCATTGTGATAAAGGAGTGGAATTGGCAAAAGAAAGAAAAGTTAAAAAACTATGCGTTCCCACAGTTTATAAATCAATATTTAAAAGGTAAATAAGCAGTTTCTCAAAATTATTGGAAATCTAATGCAGCTGTAAACTTTTCCTAATGCCCAAAAAAATTTAACTTTAGTAGCATTGAAAGCCTGCAGACGATTTTTTAAACTTAAAGAATAAATGTATGAGAGGCGTAAACAAAGTAATGCTGATCGGCAACCTGGGAAAAGACCCGGATGTGCAGCACCTGGAAGGAAATATTGCCGTAGCCAAATTTCCATTAGCAACTACCGAAACTTTTAAAGACAGAACAGGAAAGCTTGTTTCACAAACAGAGTGGCATACTGTAGTATTATGGAGAGGTCTTGCAGAGTTAGCTCAAAAATATTTACATAAGAGCAGTCTTGTTTATATAGAAGGGAGGTTAAGAACCCGTAGTTGGGAAGATAAAGATGGAAATCGGAAATTTGCCACAGAGGTGGTAGGGGATAATCTCATCATGCTGGATAAGAGAATAGAGAGTGGCGGCTCTAATACTGAAGGTGGTTCAGAAGGATCGGATGATGGCGGCATGCAAACGGATGATCCTTCAGATAATTTACCCTACTAATGATAAACATTAAATACGATAACTTTGCCCTTTAGTGTTGAAGCATCCCGCAAAGACACATTAACCACAAATAGATTTGTGTGCTAAGCGACTTTGTGGGATTTGTATTTAATAATGAACCATAAAGAAATTTTATTATAAATCCGCTTATTTTGGAAAGTCATTCGATATTATTTTCTTCCATAGATTTTTTGAAATTCTATTTCCTTATCATAGATATACAGAGTACAACTTTTCTGGTAGTCACATTGCTGGTATTATTATTATTTACATTTATTATCTCTGGGGCAGAGGTTGCTATTTTTTCTTTGACCAAGCAAGATATCAACGTATTGAAAACAAAGACAAATACATCTGCCAAGCGGGTCATTAATTTATTGGAAGAGCCCAAAGAAGTATATGCATCATTAATGATTGCCGGTACATTCTTTAATATCAGTATTATAGTATTATCTAATTTTCTGATCACTCAATTTGTTTCATTTGGTAATGCAGGCCTAGCAGTTGAAATACTGGTAAAGGTTTTGATCATTGCTTTTGTACTTGTTTTTATCGGAAAAATCTTACCTAAGGTTTGGGCTACACAACATAATATCTGGTTTGCCTATGGTGCATCAGCCATCATAGAGCCGTTGCATTTATTACTTCGCAAGATCAGTAAATGGATCGTAAAACTGGCAGATAATATTGGTAAGAGAGCCGGGGCCAATAAAACAGATGCAATGAGTATGAAAGAGCTTGATGAAGCGATCGATATCAAATCAGATGAGGAGGCTACACAGGAAGAAAAAAACATTATGAAGGGTATTGTGAAGTTTGGAAACATCACCGTCAAGCAGATCATGCGAAGCAGATTGGATGTTAGCGGAGTTGAATATAATAGTTCATTTGGGGCATTAATAAACAGGGTAGAATCGTTACACTATTCAAGATTACCAGTTTATAAAGGCAGCCTTGATGAAGTATTGGGCGTTATTTATACAAAAGATCTAATTCCGTATTTAAATGAAGCTGATAATTATGATTGGCATTCGTTAATGCGTCAGCCCTATTTTGTACCAGAGCCAAAACTGATTGAAGATCTGTTAAAAGAATTTCAGCAAAAACGAATTCACTTTGCTGTAGTTGTTGATGAATTTGGCGGTACCAGTGGTATAGTAACGATGGAAGATATTTTGGAAGAAATAATCGGAGATATTAAGGACGAGTTCGATGATGAAGAAAGTGATAACTATAAGATCGATGATGATAACTATATTTTCGAAGGTAGAATAATGATCCATGATATGTGCCGTATTATGAAATTGCCGATCGATACTTTTGATGGAGTAAAAGGTGAAAGTGAATCACTGGCAGGATTGATCCTGGAACTGGCAGGTGAATTGCCAACAGAAGATTGGGTGATTCCATGCGGTGATTTTGAATTTGCCATAATGAAGGTTGAAAAGAACCATGTTCAGCTAGTAAAAGTTTCTATTAAGCCCCAATCAACTATTGAATGAAATATCAGTATCTAAAATTTATTACTTGCCTTTTGATTGGAGTTTCTTTCATTTTTTCATGTAACAGTGATTATTCTGTAGGAAAGAAAAAAGGATATTTTCATATTGACTTTCCGGAAAAAGAATACAAGCTGTTTGATCAGCCGGGTTACCCATATAGTTTTGAATATCCTGTTTATGCAACTGTATCAAAAGACACAACTTTTTTTGATGATAAGGCCGGTGATTGGTGGATCAATATTGATATTCCACAATTTGCAGGAAGAATTTATGTTAGCTATAAAGCTATTAGTCAGCAGAATAAATTTGATTCATTAGTAAGAGATGGTTTCAAAATGGCATACAAACAACATGTGGATGTTTCTACCGGAATTAATGACAGCCTGATGCAAACACCAAATGGAGTTGAAGGGATCTATTTCTCCCTTGGTGGAAATACTGCCACTGCCAATCAATTTTTTCTTACCGATTCCACCAGGCATTTTTTAAGAGGGGCTTTATATTTTAATGCGTCCCCAAATGCCGATTCATTAGGAATTGTAAACGATTTTTTGAAAAAAGATCTGCAACACTTAATTAATACGTTGCGTTGGAAATAAAAGATAAGTTCAGGTAACTAGTACCCGAACCCATCATTTTGCTTTTCTATTCTTTTATTTTTGATTTTTTTACATCCTTTTCCTGGGGAGTTATTACATTTTCCTCTTCTACATCTTCTCTCAACGGAGCTCTGCTGAAAAGCTTTGTGCTGATCTTTCTTTTTTTCTTTGTCTTTATTTCATTGTTTTCTTTAGCAGGTACTGATGTTACTTCATCCAAACTTTTTAATTCCTTACCAGAAGTTTTCAATTTCTGATCAGCAGGAATTGGTTTTACACCTCTGATTTCTTCTTCTTTTTTTATCGTTTTTTTAGGTGCAACTGATTCTTTTGTTTTAGTGATTATAACTTCTTTTATTTCCGGTTCAGCTTTTATTTCCTCAGGTGTATTGGCTTGTACAAACTCTTTTTTTTCTGTATACATTCCTTTGAATTCTTTTTGCTGACTGGATTTTTTATAATCTACAAATCCATAAATGCTGGCACCTATCATTAACGTGGCGCCTACGTACAAGATTGATTTCATAATTGATTTTTTAATGTTTTAAAATGCCGATTGTGTATTTAAATTGAAAATGATTTTAAATATTTCTTGCTTTGCCTGTAAATGATCCATTCGGCAAAAAGCATATTGCCAACCACACTTATCCATAATGATAATTCATAATTTTCCAGGTGGCCCCAATTGAGCATATAAAAAACGATATGATAAACCCGAAATGTAACTGCAGTCATTGCCATTGCATAACTGCGTATCATCCATACTTTATGTGCTATTATATTTCTTTTGTGAATAGTGGTAAGACCGTAAAGTGTTGTTATAAACCACCAGCCTGCCATGAATAGAAACAAGGCTCTTTCCCAAAAACTTCCTTTTGCAAAAAACGACATGTACAGGCCGGTGGGTGCTCCCAGAAACAAGACAACGGATACGTAGATCTTGCCTGAAAAACGATGGATGGCTTTAGATTTCTTCAATATATATCTGGAAAATTGGATAATGGCGGTACCTATACACAAAGCTCCGGCAGTGATATGTATATAAAAACAAGCATTATAAAAATTACTTTGAAAAAGAAAACTTCTTTCTTCAATAAAATCAAACTCTTTGCTGAATGAAAAATAAGGAAGTGTGTTATATATTAATAACAGACTGAATCCTATAACCGGTACCCAGAAAAGCATTTGGAAGAATACTTTGACTGATTTTTGTAATGTTATGACTCTTGAATTTAACATACAGTGGTTTATGATATAAGTGTGATGATGAAGGGCTGCATATTTCACAGCTTTACACTGTTAGCTATTTGTTAAAGGAATTTTACTTACTACTAAATCTTTACTAATTTCAGGGTAAGTCAATGCTTATGGTGAAATTTCAAAGACCCATTCTCTTTTTATTATTGCTGATAGCTTCTTTGGTAAGCCATTCACAGCTATCGGTAATCGTGGATTCGTTGAAATCGGCATTAGAAAACACAACTACTTCTGAAGAAAAGGTAGAATTGTTGGATAATTTATCAAGAACATTGATGAGTGTGGATTTAAAGGAAGGAGAGAAATATGGTAAGGAACTCATTTTTGTAGCAGAAGAATCAAGAGACAGAGAACTAATGGTGAAGGCCTATATTTCAAATGGAATAAGGTGTAGTTATTGGGCAGGTGCCGGAAATATTTCTTTTGCCAATCAATCAATTTCTTATTACAAAAAAGCTTTGGAAATTGCCAAAGAAAGCCGATTTGAAAAATATGTAGTATCTGCATTGATACAATTAGCCGCAGTTCACCTTTTAATTCTTGAGAACGATAATGCAATGGATTATGCCAACCAGGCATCATCTGCAGTTTCTATATTAGATAATGATTCTTTACAATCCAGGGTTTTTTTGATACAAGGGGATGCTCATCTTGCAAAGAACTCAAAAATACAGGCACTCAGATTTTATTTAAGCTCCTTACGACTTGCTGAACGTTTGAAAAGTGCTTTATTATTAAGGGAAAGCTATTTGAAATTATCAAATTTTTATGCTGGTATTGGGGATCATGACAGAGCTATCGATTATTATGTGATGGCATTTAATAAACTGGAAGAAACAAAAGCCAAAAATGCTCCTTATCAGAAAGTAGTGGATATTAATTCGATTGGAAATTTATATGCTGCAAAGAAAAACTATGATATTTCTATTCATTATCATGAAAAGTCAATAAGAATGGCAGATTCTTTGAATTTTCCAAACTTAAAGATTCCGGCATATCTCAGCTTGTTAAACGAATATCTGGAAGGAAATAAACCACAAAAAGCCTTAGAATACTTCAACTCAACTTCAGGAAAAAATCTTCAGGATTTTCTTTCAAAGTTTCGAATGTCCGGAATAATTGACCAGGCTTATGGAGTTATTTATACTAATTTAAATCAATTGGATTCTGCCGGTTATTATTTGAATAAAGCAGCACCTTTTTTTGATAAAAACAATAACCAAACTCAAAAAATAAACTTCGATTTTCAACAAGCAAGATATTATAACAAGAATGGAGAAAATGACAAAGCAATTGACCTTTTATTACAAGTAAAAGAGGCTGCAATACACATTGGTCTTCTAGATTTGACAGAAAAAGTAGCAAAAGAGCTGGATACATTGTATACAAAAAAGAAAGACTTTAAACTTGCCAGTCAGTATAATTCCATGTATCATATTTATAAGGACAGTATTCAGCAATTAAATAAAGAGAAGGAACTTGCACAGGTTGAAGCACAGGATGAACAGGATAGAATTGAAAGAATTCAACAGGAAGAAGCCGAAGCGAAGCGTCGAAGAAATAATATACAATACCTTGCCATCACTATCGGAATCGTTGTCCTTTTTATTGCGTTGGTTGTCTTGGGAATGTTTAAAGTGTCGGCAACTACCATCAAAATGATCGGATTTTTTGCTTTTCTGATGTTCTTTGAATTCATCTTCCTGATATTTAAAAAGAATATTTATTCGATTACAAAAGGAGAGCCTTGGAAGGATCTTTTATTTATGATCGGACTGGCAGCAGTGTTGTTGCCGCTTCATCATTGGCTGGAACACAAAGTGATAAAGTATCTTACTTCTCATAACAGGCTAACCGCTGCCGGATATCATATAAGAAGTAAGATTTTTGGACGAACAAAAAACAAGGAACAATAATACAGGGCTTACCTTTGCAAAAAATATTTTAAGTTGATCGTTATTGATAATATACTGATAAGTGAAGATGTGGTGGACAAGCAATTTGTCTGTGATCTGAACAGTTGCAAGGGGGCCTGTTGTGAAGATGGTGCAGCAGGGGCACCTCTGGCCAAAGAAGAGTTAAAAATAATAACGGATGTTTTTGAAAAAGTAAAATCCTATCTCACAAACGATTCCATTGCCGAGATTGAAAAGAAAGGGTATTATGTATATGATGCAGAATTTGAGTGGGTGACACCCACAAAGGATAATGACAATGAAATATGTGTTTATGGTATCCGTGGCGAAAACGGAATCATTAAATGTGCATTTGAACAAGCTTTTAATGATGGTGTTATCGGGTGGAAAAAACCTATAAGCTGTCACCTTTATCCTATTATTTCTAAAAAAGGAAAACATGGTGATTATGAACGGGTGAATTATGAACCAAGAGAGAAAATTTGCAGCCCTGCTTGTGCCATGGGTGAAAAGTTAAAAGTACCCGCATACCAGTTTTTAAAAGAACCTTTGATCAGAAAATATGGAGAGGAGTTTTACGAAGCATTGGATACAATTGCTAAAGGCGAATGGGAAGAAATTGATTTTAAAGAACATGAGTGAATTTTGGATTAAGAATATATTTATACAAAAAGTATTGTGAAAGAAACCACTGCTGATTTTATTGCGAAGAGTACAGTTAAAGCTGCCGATAAGGAACACCGTCGGAAGATCAATTTCAATATTGGTAAGTACAATGCAGTTGTACCGCAAGGTAAGGAGCAGTTTGTCGATGTTAATCTCGTTAGAGAGAAGGCAAAGAATATTAAATGGAAGGCAATTGAAACATTGGATAAACAGCTTGAAACTTTTGAGGCTGCCATTACCCGGAGAGGTGCAAAAGTAATCTGGGCAGAAGATGCGCAACAAGCTTTAGCTGCTATTAAAAATATTTGTGAGGAGAAGAATTGCAAAACATTGGTGAAGAGTAAGAGCATGGTGACAGAAGAGATTCACCTGAATGATTTCCTGGAAAAAAACGGAATTGAAAGTGTGGAAACTGATCTTGGGGAATATATTCAGCAATTGGATGGTGAGCCGCCATATCATATTGTTACTCCGGCTATGCACAAGAGTAAGGAAGATGTTGCAAAGCTTTTTGCAGAAAAATTAGGAACTGATCCAAAGGCTACTCCTGAACAACTTACATTGACCGCAAGAGAAGTGCTTCGTAAAAAATATATTCAGGCAGAAGTGGGTGTTACGGGAGCTAATTTCATAATTGCAGATATCGGTGGTGTAGCTATAACAGAGAACGAAGGGAATGCAAGATTAAGTTGTGCATGGCCTAAAACACATATTGTTATTGCAGGCATTGAAAAAATGATTCCTTCAATGGCTGACCTTGCCCTGTTCTGGCCGCTATTGTCAACCTTTGGTACCGGACAAAAAGTTACGGTATACAATACTATTCTTTCCGGTCCTAAACAGGTAAATGAAACAGATGGCCCGGAAGATATGTATGTGATATTGCTGGATAATGGCCGCACCAATATTCTTGCCAATGAGAAACAAAGGGAGAGTTTGTATTGTATTCGTTGTGGTGCCTGTCTGAATGCCTGCCCGGTGTATAAAAATATCGGTGGCCATGCATATGGCGCTACTTATAGCGGACCGATCGGGTCTGTAATAACGCCGCATTTGAAAAACATGGATGAGTGGAAGCATTTGAGTTATGCCTCATCGCTTTGTGGAAATTGTACAGAGGTTTGTGCTGTAAAGATCAACTTGCATGAATTGCTTTTAGAAAACCGGCATGAAGCTGTTGAAGATGGTTATAGTTCATTCGGAGAAAAAATGGCGTGGAAAATGTGGAAGCAGGGAATGCTTCGCAGAAAATGGATGAACATGGCAAATGGAAATGTAAAGAACTGGGTGGTGAATACCATGGTAAAAGGATGGAAAGAACATAGGGGTGAAATGGAATTCCCTAAAAAATCCTTCAACGAAATGTGGAGAGAAAAATTCGGAGACAGATAGTTATCTTCAATCTGTGATTGTTTATGCAAATACAATAACTCCCCGTCTGAAATATATTTTAGATTTTATCAGTAATGAAATTGCTGCTAAAACTTTTTTGATCACTGATAAGAAAGAAGAATTTATTTCATACAACGGTCCACGGATAAATTATAGCAAAGAACAAATTTCTGACAAAGAATTATTAATTACTCCGCATAGTTTATTATTTGAAAATGATATTCATCACTTTCCGGTTGAGTGTTTTGAGTTAAATGGAAGTAAGGCTTTTTTCAGATCAGAGGGAGATTTCCCTTTTGATATTTTTGCTGCTTCTTTTTACCTGATCACCCGGTATGAGGAATATCTGCCTCATGAAAAAGATATGTATGGAAGATTTGCACATACAAATTCATTGGCTTTCAGAGAGAGTTTTCTGGATATTCCATTGGTAAACCAATGGGTGCTGTTATTTAAAAAAGTTTTGAAACAGCAGTATCCTTCTTTTGCATTAAAAAATAATTCATTCAGCTTTTTACCAACCTATGATATTGATGAGGCTTATTCGTATAAGTATAAAGACTTCTTTAGGACTGTCGGGGCTTCAGTAAAAGATTTATTAAAAGGCAATTGGAAAAATCTTTTGCTACGATTAAATGTGCTGCTTGGAAAAGTACAGGATCCATATGATGCATATAATTGGATGGATAAATTGCATGATCAATATAACTTGAAACCAACTTACTTTTTTCTGATCCCAGAAAAAAACGGAAAGTACGATAAGAATATTTTGCCAAATGAAGAGGCGCTGCAATCATTAATAAAGCAGCATACTTTAAAATATAATGTCGGTATCCATCCATCATGGCAAAGCGGTGATGATTCAACATTGTTGGAAAAAGAAATAAATGCACTTGAAAGAATTACTGAAAAGAATATTACAATTTCCCGTCAGCATTTTATTCGTTTTACATTGCCGCAAACATTCCGGTTACTCATTAATAATGGAATTCAGGAAGATCATTCAATGGGTTATGGAAGCATCAATGGTTTCAGGGCTTCTGTATCTTCTCCATTTTACTGGTACGATCTGGAGGAAGATGAAATAACCAACTTGTTGCTGCATCCATTTTGCTACATGGAAGCCAATTCATTTTATGAGCAAAAAAGATCGTCACAAGAAGCATTGGAAGAAATGTTGCATTATCTGAATGAAGTAAAAGCCATTAACGGACAGTTAATAACTCTCTGGCACAATACATTTTTAGGTACAGGTCCGAAGTTTGCAGGATGGAAGGAAGTGTATGAGCAATTCATCAAAGAAGTAAATCGTTAAATTCCTTCTGTTTCAGGTTGAGAGGGTGGAGGCATTGTTTTAAAAGCACGGTTCACCATAAACACTCCTAGCAGTGCCACTAATCCGCCAATGATGATGAAGACGGTTACAATTTCATTGAAGATCAGCCAGCCACACAATACTGCTACAATTGGATTTACATAGGCATAAATAGAAGCCTGTTCTGTTGGCAGATTTTGCAATGCATACAGGTAAGCAATAAATGTGATGATCGAGCCAAAGAAAACAAGATAGGCAATGGCCGACCAGGCTTGCCATGGTATGCTGCTGATAGCTATTGACTGGCCAGTTACTGCTGTAATGGTCGTTAAAGATATTCCTGCTATCACCATTTGTAATCCAAGACCGAAATAAGGATTGAATTTTGTGGCCTGTTCCTTGGTATATAAGCTTGCAAATGCCCATGTCCAGGTGGCGATTAATGATAAAAGAATCCCAAATCTGAAATCAGGAATAAAAAAATCCTGCAAGTGCTCATAAAAGATAACACAAACACCACCAAAGCCAAGTACTAATCCGATCAATGCATTTCTAGGTAATTTCTTTTTAGAAACAAATAATCCTATTACAACTAACCATAAAGGAAAGATAGCTCCCATAATAGAACCAAGGCCCGCAGATATATATTGAACTCCCCAGGTACTGAGTCCGTTACTCATAATAAAATTGAGAAAGCTTAAAACAAATATTGCTCTCCACTCTTTTCCTTTTGGCCAGGGTGTTTTTTTATACATGAAGAATGCGACATACAATACACCCGCAATCAATTGCCGTATACCAGCCAACTGTAAAGCAGGCATATAGCTTACCCCTTTTTTGGAAGCGATCCAGGTGGTTCCCCAAATAATACTTACCAATGTTAAAGCAAAGATTGCTTTTGACCTTGTTCCTTTTTTATGAATTGTAAAAGGATTGAATGCTCTTAGCTGTTTAATATAAGCTGTAGATTCGGCCAGTGTTTTATATAGATCGTATCGAGGCATTCTAATGTTTAAAATGTCTCATACCGGTAATTACCATTGCCAGCTTATTTTCTATACAATACGCTATGGAATCTTTATCACGGATGGAACCACCCGGTTGAATGAATGCAGCAATACCGGCCTCATGCCCCAGCTTTACACAATCATTGAATGGAAAAAATGCATCACTTGCCATTACGGCCCCGGTTAGGTCAAAATTGAATTGTTTTGCTTTTTCTACTGCCTGGCGTAGGGCATCGATACGACTGGTTTGCCCGCAACCTTTGCCAACCAGTTGTTTATTTTTAATTAAAGCGATTGCATTTGATTTTAAATGTTTGCAAACAAGATTTGCAAAAGTCATGTCATCCTTTTCTGCTTTAGTAGATTCTCTTCCACCTTCTTCTTTCCATTGGGTAAAGTTTCCTTCATCTGTTCCCTGTATTAACACACCATTTAATATGGAGCGAAACATTTGTTTTGGCAATTTTGCCGATTGTTTGTTCTTCAACAATATTCTGTTCTTTTTTGATTTAAGAATTTCCAGGGCATTTTCATCAAATGCTGGAGCAATCAATACTTCAAAGAATATTTCATTGATGGCTTCAGCTGTGGCCTTATCAATTGTGCCGTTACAAATAAGTACTCCGCCAAATGCACTTTCAGGATCGCCAGCCAAAGCAGCATCCCAGCTTTCTTTGATGGTAGGTCGCTGCGCAATACCACAAACATTGGTGTGTTTGAAAATGGCAAAAGTAGTTTCCTGAAATTCGTTTATCATTTGCATGGCACCATCCACATCCACGAGGTTGTTATAAGAAAGTTCTTTACCGTTTAATTGTTCAAACAGTTTATCCAGGTCGCCATAGAAAGCACCCGACTGGTGTGGGTTCTCACCATACCGCATTGTTTTTTCTGGAGCATTAAACGGAGTGGCGATTGTTAGTTGATGAAAATAATTGGAGATTGCATTGTCATAAGAAGTGCACACATCAAATGCCTTGATGGCAAACTGGCGGCGTTGTTCTAAAGAGGTTTCACCGCTTTGTGTACTTAGTATTGAAACCAGTTCCACATAATCTGCTTTGCTGGCCACCACCATTACATCTTTATGGTTTTTTGCTGCTGCTCTTAACATAGATGGCCCACCGATGTCTATTTTTTCAATGATTGCCTTTTCATCAGTAGTGGACGCAACAGTTTCTTCAAAAGGATAAAGATC
Organism: Chitinophagaceae bacterium; assembly: GCA_024643645.1. Lineage (GTDB taxonomy): Bacteria > Bacteroidota > Bacteroidia > Chitinophagales > Chitinophagaceae > JJ008. The sequence goes on from JAHEMN010000042.1 coordinate 22,316, forward strand.
AACAATCACCAGGTCTATTTCCGGAATATTGTATTCCTTCATTTCTTTTGCATGTGTTTCATCCTCTCTTTTACCAAGAATGCCGCCAAACACTGACGGATGCAAAGTTTTTACCCTTCCTCCAAGGATGGAAGGATAAGTAGTAAGTACTTCTACCGGAATTACTTTT
>JAHEMN010000043.1 GCA_024643645.1 Chitinophagaceae bacterium
TGTTAAAATAAAAAATTTTTATTTAAAAAACCATTCTCAACGTTTTTGTGTATCTGATAAATATGAATTGCATTTTGATTTGAAAATTACTGAAGTGCACCAGTAATGATCAAGAACCAATGAATTGTGCCGGTATTTTACCAGGCATGCATTTTTTAATTTAAAATCAACAGTTATGAAAATTATAATACAATCTGCTGCTATTGTCTTTTCTGTTATAGCTTTTTCTTCTTGCCAAAAAGATATTCGTTCAGATAACAATGCGTCTGCTGTAAAAAATTTTGAATTTGATAATAATATTCAGGCAAGAAATAGTGGAATTAACAACGAAAGTGTTTATACTTTATCTAATCAGATGGATGGAAATAAAGTAATGGTATATCGTCATACGACTGATGGTTCACTGGCCTATCATTCATCCTATGCAACCGGGGGACAAGGTACTGGCGGGGGATTAGGAAATCAGGGTGCAGTGGTAGTTACATATGATAAAGATGTTGTATTAGCTGTTAATCCGGGAAGTAATTCCATTTCATCACTTAAGATTACAGGAAGCGGATTAAATCTTAAATCAATAGTGAGTAGTGGAGGAACAACACCGGTGAGTATTACACAACATGGTGATCTTGTGTATGTGTTGAATTCAGGAGGTACTGGTAATATTTCAGGCTTCAGATTGGGAACCAATGAAAAGTTAACACCTATTGCAAATTCAACAAGACCTTTAAGTTCTATGACAGCAGGTGCAGCACAAATATCATTTGTAAGAGATGGCAAAGTATTGGTGATCACTGAAAAAGCAACTAATAAAATAATAACGTATACAGTAGATAATAACGGTTTGCCACAAGCTATGCATAGTATTATGGCTGCAAGTAATACGCCTTTTGGTTTTGCAACAGGTAAGTATGGGAATATATATGTTTCAGAAGCTGTTGGAGGTGCCCCTAATGGAAGTAACGTCTCTTCTTATAATGTTGCGGCTGATGGGAGTATTTCATTGACACAAGGACCCGTAGCGACTACACAGACAGCTGCATGCTGGGTAGTAATAACAAAAGATAATAATTATATTTATACAACAAATACAGGTAGCAATTCTGTTTCATCATTTGATGTGATGCCAATGTCAGGAAATATCAGTTTGCTGCAAGCTGCAGCAGGAGCTACTCAAATGGGGCCTATAGATGCAGCAATTTCAAGTAACTCAAATTATTTATATGTATTGAATGCAGTAAGTCATAGTATTTCGGTTTTTGGTTTGGCTAATAATGGTAGCTTAACACATTTACAAACTATGACCGGCCTGCCTGCAGGTGCTACAGGAATGGCTACTAATTAATATTAACTAAATAATTGAAAAAAAATAATCCCCGGATTATTTCCGGGGATCTTTCAGGTAAATTTTAAATTGACGACTCATGAAAAAAATAATTTATTTACTATCTCTTTCTTTGCTATTAATTTCCTGTAAAAAAAGTGCTTTGGATAATCTGAATGAGCAAGTGCCAAATGGTACAGTACTTTTTTCAGGAAATTTTGTGAGTAATTCACATCCAACAAGCGGTTCAGCTATAATCAAAAAAGATGCTACCGGAAAGACATTTTTAGTAATTCAAAATTTAAATTCTGATAATGGCCCGGATCTGCGTATCTGGCTTTCCCCGAATACCAGTGCTACTCCATACCAGGAGGTAGGATTATTAAAAGCTATAAATGGAGATTTTTCGTATGAATTAGATAGTACGATCGACTATACAACGAATAACCGGGTGCTAATATGGTGTGAGGATTTCTCAGTCTTATTTGGGCATGCAGTGTTAAAGTAAAAGCATAAAAAAAACCTCAATATCATTGAGGTTTTTTTGTGCCCGGGACTGGAATCGAACCAGCACATCCTTGCGAACGGCAGATTTTGAGTCTGCTGCGTCTACCAATTCCGCCACCCGGGCTGGTAGTTAATAAGTGATTAGTTAACTGGATATTGGGGTTTTGGAGCCAAATTAACTGATTAACTATTCAACAAGTAAACTAAATCGGGTTGCAATATTACGCCATTCCGGCTAATTGCTTGCGAATACGGTCTAAATATTTTTTCTTGTAATAATATTCTTTTACCTGCAACAGCTCTTTTTCGGTAGTAACACCTTCCGTATAATCTTTCACAATTTTTGCAACGGGTTCATATATTTCTGTTTGAAGATCATCAATTATTTGCTGAAGATTTTTTGTGGTGTCTGCATCATCCCCATCCATAATTTGTTCGTTGATGTCCATTACTTCCATCAGGAAAGCCGGTGGCAATTCGTATTTCTCTTCTTCTTCCAATAAGCCTTTTTCCATTAAAACATATTTTATAGTAGCATCCGGATTTTGAAATGTTTTCCAGGCTTTATTCAATAAAGCTGATTTTTCCAATACATCTGCTTGCTTTTCTGTTGATTCATTTGCAAAAAAATCAGGATGATATTTTCTGCTTAGTTCAAAGAATTTTTTAGATAAAACTGATGTAGTAACTTTTAACTGCACCGGTATTTCAAATAATTCGAAATAATTCATATTAAACTTATTTTGCTGCAATGAAAATGGGACGATGAAGAGTGACCCAGCCAGCTACACTCAAAGCAATGTGGCTGGGCAGGCAGCAACAGACGATCCCATGAAAAACTACAGTTGACTTAAAAATAAAATTCTTAGTTTAGGTTACAAATAAGCATTTTAGACTTACAAATCTACGTATTAAGCATGGAGGTAATCAGAAACTTCCCGGATTCGGAACTGGTGGCCAATCTCCGAAACGGAAAAAAGATGGATGAATCGATTAAAACGATTTATAGAAGCTACTTTGATAGCCTGAGTTGGTATGTGATGAATAATAGTGGTAGCAGACAGGATGCTGAAGATATTTTTCAGGAAGTAGTTGTCAACTTTATCGATGTGGTGCAGAAGGATAAATTCAGGGGTGAATCGAGTATAAAAACATTTTTATATTCTTTAAACAGATTTACCTGGTTAAATGAGCTTAAGAAAAGAGGGAGAAGCCTTAAAAGAGAAGAGAAATATGAACATGAGCAGGATAGGGTGGAGCTGGACACCAGTGAATTAATGACAGAAAGGGAAGAAAAAGCAACATTAACCAACTTAGTTGCAAAGCTGGGTCAAACTTGTCAGAAGATATTGATACTTTTTTATTATGAAAATTTGTCAATGAAAGAAATTTTAGCAGTAACGGACTATGATAATGAACAAGTAGTTCGAAATAAAAAATACAAATGCCTGAAGCAACTGGAAAAAATGATCAATGAGCGGCCGGCATTAAAGAAAATATTGAAAAATTTATTACATGGATAATTTTACACCTGATATTTCTGAAAAATTGGTTCAATACCTGGATGGTGAATTAACCGGAAACGAAAAAGAAGAACTGGAGCAGCAACTAAAGTCTTACCCGGCTTTGCAAGAAAAACTGGATACATTATTGGCAGCCAAAGAATCGATCAGACTATATGGATTAAAACAAAAAGTAGCTGCTATTCATCATATTATAATGGATGAAAGTGAGAAACCTGTAAAACAAATAAATCCTGTAAAAAGGATTCTTCGTTTCAGTATTGCTATTGCTGCAAGTATTGTACTCGTCTATGGTGCTTATATGGCTTATATCTTTATGACATTAACACCTGAGAAAGTTTTTGCTGCCAATTTTCAGCCTTATGAATTAGTTACTTCAAGAGATATTGGTATTGAGGACTCGCCGGCACTAAGATTATACCGTGAAAAGAAATATAGTGAAGTTGTTGGGTTGCCTTATGATTCAAATAGTACAATAGAGGAAGAATTTGTTAGAGCTATGTCCTTCACAGAATTAAGGAATAGTGAAAAAGCAATTGAGTCATTTAAGCATGTAATTGCCAGCAATGAAAACAAGTCAATGAAAATATATTATGATGAATCAGAATATTACCTGGCTTTAAATTACATACGCAATAAAGAGTATAAGAATGGTTTGAAGTTGTTGAATAAAATAAAAGAAAATCCTCGTCATCTATATTATGATAAAGTATCTGCTAAATTACTCAGGAAGGTGAAAATGCTGGAAAAGCGATAAGCTATTGTTTGGAAATACCTGTCGCCTGGCAGGGAGATTTAATGATGATCCTCTTCTGATTCTGGAAGGGGATTTTTTTATGGTTACATTCTTATTATCAGTGGTTACTTATAGGTGAATCTAAAACATATAACAATGAAAACACTATTTATCTATTTGTCTCTTTTAGTAATAACTATTCAATCGGTTTCCTGCGATCATTCCGGGAATATTGATTCTACTCCTAATCAGATTGCAACATCAGGCAGTTGGAGGGTAACACTCTATAGCGATAGTGGAAATGATGAAACAACTGATTTTGTCGGTTACACTTTCACCTTCAATACAAATGGTATCCTTTCTGCTATTAAAAATGGTATTACAGTTAACGGATCATGGAGTGTTAGCAGTAGCTCTAATAAATTCAATATTGACCTTGGACCTAAGATAGCATCAAATCTTCCCCTTGGGGAACTTACCGATGACTGGAAAATAATTTCAACCTCGGCAACAGAAATCAAGCTTACAGATGATAATGCTGCCAGCAACGAATTTTTGACGTTTACAAAAAATTAGATTAAAAAATTTACTGAAGATCTTATACACTAAAAGTTACATCTTTTAAAATGGTGTTGACAAATAGCAGTATTGTAATACTCATTTAACCTCTTATAATATGTTTAATATAAAAATTCAATTTCTTGCTCTCATTATTATTTCCATTGCTTTTGGTTTTTTATCCTGTAAGCATGATGTAGGATCTGTAGCAGATAATGGAAATACTACTGGTGGAGGAACTAATGGAAATACAGGGGGAACAAATAATGGTGGATCAAATTGCGATACCAACAAGGTTTATTTTCAACAGCAGGTTTTGCCGGTTTTATTATCAAACTGTGCAATGAGTGGTTGCCATGATGCTGCATCACACAAGGAGGGTGTTATTCTTACTTCATACCAAAGTGTGATGACCACTGCAGATATAAGATCAGGTCGTCCATTTGACAGTGAATTATATGAAGTGATCATTGAAACAGATCCCAGAAAAAGAATGCCGCCGTTACCTAATAATCCATTATCTGCACAACAAATTCAATTGATATATAATTGGATTCAACAAGGTGCACAAGATCTTACATGCCAGGATCTATGTAACGTCAGCAATTTCACTTACGGTGGCACAATAAAAAATATTATCAGTAATAAATGCCAGGGATGCCATAGTGGTGGTACACCCCAGGGAGGAATTGATCTGAGTACATATAATGGTGTGAAAGCCAAAGTTGATGATGGCAGATTGTGGGGTTCAGTTAATCATCTTGCAGGGTTTTCTCCAATGCCCAAAAATGGAGCTAAACTTTCTACTTGCGAATTGGACCAGATAAAAAATTGGATCACTGCAGGGGCACCTAATAATTAAAAAAATGAATAGAACACTATTGATATTGATTTGTACTATCGGGATGATTACTGGTTGTTATTACGATAAGGAAGATATTCTTAACCCCGACACCGGTAATTGCAGTACAATAAATACTACTTACCAGGGTACGGTTGTTCCATTGTTGCAGGCAAGTGGTTGTCTGAATTGTCATAGCGGTGGAGCTCCATCTGGAAATGTATCCTTGGCAACTTATACCAGCGTAAAAACCGTAGCACAAAATGGAAAATTATTTGGTTCTATAAATCATTCACCCGGGTTTTCACCGATGCCGCAAGGTGGAAATAAAATGAGCAGTTGTAATATTTCAAAAATTAAAGCCTGGATCGATGCAGGCAGTATTAATAACTAAAAATCTGAAGTAATGAAAAAGAAAAAAATTATCCTTTTAATTGTTGCCCTGGCCATTTTGAGTGGCGGTTGGTATGCCTATTCAGAATATAATAGAAAGGTGAAGGACCTAAGTAAAGTAAAAGCAGATATGAGATTAGGAACGAATGATCTTGTTTCGCAATTTGAAAATGATGAAAATCTTGCCAATGTAAATTACCTGGATAAGGTGATTGCAGTAAGTGGTACGTTAAAGGCCATTGAAAAAGATGAAACAAATAATTATTCATTGGTATTGGGTGATAAAGAAAGTATGTCTTCTGTGCGCTGCAGTATGGATGAAGAACATCAGCTAAAAATAAAGGGATTGCTGACAGGCTCAAAGATTACAGTAAAAGGAGCTTGTACGGGTTTCAATTCAGATGAACTGTTAGGATCAGATGTTATTTTAAACCGATGTGTAATACTAGATTAAAATTAAATGACTAATAAAAAAATAATATTATGAAAAAAGGAATTCTGCTTTTAGCTATCAGTTTTGTATTAGCTACTACATTATCAGCACAGGAAAAATATTTTACAAAAACCGGTAAGATCAATTTTATATCAAAAGCTCAAATCGAAAACATTGAAGCACTGAACAGGAGTGTAACTGCAGTATTGGATACTAAAACGGGTAATCTGCAATTTGCTGTATTAATGAAAGGGTTTGAGTTTGAAAAAGCTTTGATGCAGGAGCATTTTAATGAAAACTATGTGGAAAGTCATAAATATCCAAAGTCTGATTTTAAAGGGGCTGTAGTAAATAATGCTGATATCAATTATTCGAAAGATGGTACTTATAAAGCAAAAGTAAAAGGAATGCTCACCATTCATGGTGAAACAAAACCAGTAGAGACTGAAGGCACAATACAAGTAAAGGGGGGAAAGCTAATTACAGATGCAGTTTTTGGAGTTTCATTGGCTGATTATAATATTGAAATCCCCAAGATTGTAAAAGACAATATTGCTAAAATGGTGAATATTGAAGTTGAGTGTACACTTGATCCTTTAAAGTAAATAGTTAATAAGAATACAAAAATTAAAAATGATGAGATACTATAAGTTTATAATCCTGACTATTGTTTTGTCTATTTCGATAGTAAACCTTTTTGCACAGGAAGAAGATCTGTTAAGCCTGGTTGGGGAGGATAATAAACCACAAAAAGAATTTGTAAATTATTCGTTCAAATCCAGCAGGGTAATCATGAGCCATAGTATGGAACTTATCAGGCCTGGAGTGATGGATCTGCGTATCCTGCATCGTTTTGGTAATATAAATAAAGGGGCTTATGAGTTTTTTGGTTTAGATAATGCCACCATGCGTTTGGGATTTGATTTTGGTTTAACCAAAAACCTGATGGCAGGTTTTGGACGAAGTACGAATAAAAAAGAATTGGATGCATTCGCCAAGTATCGTCTGATCCATCAATCGAAAGGACCAAAGTCTTTACCATTTTCATTATTGGTAACAGGCGGTGCAAGTTTGACGACCTTAAAGAATACAGACACTACACAAAAGAATTATTTTTCTTCCCGTATGGGATATTATGGGCAGATCATTATCGGTAGTAAGATCAGTGAAAGCTTTTCATTACAGTTTATGCCAACTGTAGTACATCGAAATCTTGTGCCAACGGCAGATGATCCGAATGATCTGCTGGCTGTAGGTATAGGAACAAGGTTAAAGCTTAGTAATAGAATTTCTTTAAATGTAGATTACTATTACAGATTGAATCAAAATGTAAATGATGGAACCCAGAATCCATTATCCATCGGATTCGATATTGAAACAGGCGGACATGTATTTCAACTCCATTTTACCAATGCTGTAGGTATGAATGAAAAAGTATTTTTATTAGAAACCACAAACAATTGGGGGAAAGGCGATATACAATTCGGATTTAATATTTCAAGATCATTTCAGATAAAAAAGAAGAAGTCTTAAGTTTTGTTTTTTGGATTATTACCCCTGCGTTGTATGAGATAAAGAATTACTCCAATGGTAAGACTAATGATAATAATTATCCAAACCTGATAGTTGGTATTATTAGCAGATTCATACTCGCCGATCAGTATTAAATGAGCCCAGTAATTTGGTTGTTTAAGAGAGGGTGAGATATCCTTGCTTTTCAATAATTCAATTTTCGCTTTTTGTAGTGCTTGCGACTTTGTATATCCTTTTTTTAAATAATGATAAAGTTGTTGAGTAATAAATGAAGTGGATTTATCTTCTGCATTCCATAGTGATGTAATGATATTGGGACATCCTGCGTATGCAAATGCCCGGGACAGACTCATCAGGCCTTCTCCTTTAACTAATTGACCAGTTCCCGTCTCACAGGCACTAAGAATTACAAGGTGTGTAGAGTCCAGATCAAGATTATATATCTCTGTTGTATAAAGTAAGTAATCATTATCAGAAGGATAAAATGCTATATAGGATTGATCGGGTGTATTATTATCTACTGCTGCATGTGTTGCGAAGTGTAAAACCGGATATTTATTGGAATAAGATAAAAAATTATTTTTTGTAGCAGCAGCGTCAACAAATATTTCCCCTGTCACTTTTTTAATTTCTTCATATGAATAAGGTAGTTTCTTGAATACTACTTTATTGCTATCGGTCATTTCCTTATTGGCAAATGGAGCAAAGGCAAGTACTTCTGAATAATCGATAGTATATCTATTCTTCTTAAATAGAGAAGCGGAATATAAATACTGAATAGCATAATTTTCAATAAGGTATTGGCCATTTTTATCCTGAAAAGCTTCGAACGGCAGATAGTGTAATTCGTCATCAGGAATTATTATTAGATTTTTTGTATGAGTGATTTTGTTTTGAATAGGATCTATTAATAGTTGATGTAGTATTTGGGATGCATTATCTCCGTCATAAGCCAAACCAGGCTTTGTATGCTGAACTGCATTTCTGAATAATTTAATATTGCTGAATAGTTCATTACTTAATTTTGGGTATTCAAAATTTATTGAGCTGGCTGTAATACAAAATATAAGTAACCTTGTATCTGAAAGGTGAAAAGATAAAATGGCGGTTGATTTATCTAGTTCCTTTTGAATATCTTTTAATTGCGGTATTTCATTTCCAGCATTAATTGATTGCCATTCCGGAGAACTGTTTATTTTAGTTTGAATTTTACCTAATTCGATTTCTTTATCTCTGATATTGCTATAGAGATCTGTTAATAGTAAGCTATCAGTGATATTCTGGGTTCTAAGTACCAGGCGGGAAATTGATCTTTTTAAATTGGATTCCTCTAGAAGTATTTCATTCTTTATAGCCAGGTTACTTTTCCATTCAGATTCTTGTAAATTCAAGGAGAGTAGGGAAGCTTTATTCCGTTGGTCAAAATTCCATGCTTCCTCAATGTACTTTTTATCTTTTGTCAGTTCATATAAATGGAGGCTTATATCAATAGGTCTGCTATGTACAGTATATTTTATTTTCCCTAGAAATAATCTTGCTTCATCTGTATCGTATGTTTTTTCTACATAATCAGCCAGTTTGAAAGCAGAATGAAAGGTTTCCAATGCATTTTGAAGAGCTTTAATGTTTTTATCTCTACCATAGATCTTTTGAAAGATATCTGCTTTTGCAACAAGGGTATTGAATAAATTGATATATGAAAAGACACCAGAGAAGTCTTCAGGATTTTTTGTACTGTCAGATTTGTTAAAATCTTTATCAAATTGTATGATTGCTAGGTGATAATTATTAAGTGCGGCTTCATAGTTATTTGCCTTGCTTTCAAGGTCAGCTTTATACTTTAATAGTAAGCCAAAAGAAATACTCTTCCTGTTATTATACCATTTTTTATTCTCATTAATTGCAGCAGTTAAATAAAAAGTGCTTGAATCAATATTATTAAGTCCAGACCAGGACATGCTTTTATTATATAGCAGCTCGATTTTTTTCTTATTGTTAGTATAATGCACATTATTCAGGCATTTTAAAGCTTCATTGTATTTTTCTTCCTTTAAATTGATAATTGCCAGATTGTGATATACTTCATTGTCATATATTCCGGTTTTTAAAACCTTTTCATACATTTCTTTTGCTTCCTCATATTCTTCCAGTTTTATTTGTAATGCGGCAATATTGATTTGATAATTTGCCAGCAACCCTTCATCCATATTATTTTCTGTATTAAGCACTGCAATTGCTTTTTCAAAATAATTTCTGGCTTGTTTATAGTTTCCGGTTTCATAATACATTGCCCCGAGCCTGTTATATAATCTTTGCGACTCATTTAATGGATTTGCATATGTATCTTTTATTTTTTCGGCTTGTCTGTAATAATTTAATGCCGAATCAAATTTATTTTCATTGTAATAAATTCCACCTGTATAAATCAGTGGCAGAAACAAAAATGAATCTTCAATAGCCGGCAGTTGTTTTTTTAGATGAATGATTTCATTGTATGTACTTTTTGCGGAAAGCTGATCGTTCAGATAAAATGAAATGTATGCTGCCTGTTTTTTTGAGAAAAACAGGAGAGAGTCATAAGTATTTTTTTCTGCAAGGGGAATTATTTCTTTGAAAAGCTCAAGTGCATCTGAAAATATTTTATCAGCTTTCTCCTGTTGTATTTCATTATCACCAGCCAGATCTGCCATTGCTTCAGCATGTAAGAATAATTGATAGGCATTTTGATATTTTGCCAGTAATTTTTCTTTTGAAATTGATGGGATCTGCGAAATACCTAAGTACAAAAGAATGCTAAGCAAAGTTAATGCAATAAATTTTTTCATAATAAACACAGGAGTGTTTATTCAAATTTATTCATTCTTTGTGGAAATTAGTTTGCAATTATTACAACACAGGGAGGTCTGGGTTTAGCCGTTTGTTCTGTTCTGTTTGCAACTGCTCCTCTGAGAAAAACTCCATCTGCTATTCTTCCGTTCAGGATGTCCCATAAATATTGGGGAACGTCAGCCATAGTATTGTATAAATATAATTTTACTTTAAGTTTATTCAATGATTTTCCGCTGCCATCGTTTATCCTGTATTTTATTTCCACTTCTTTTTGGTCATCGTTTCCTGGATTGTTTCCAAATACACCTAATCTCATTGATTCAGCCAGATTTATTTTTCCATTATCTGTACTCACAGAGCATCCGCCTCCATTTGCTAAATTTCCTTCATCAAAAATTGATCCGTTAATTGGAAGAATCCGATTTGGATTTGAATTATAAATTGGTAAAGCAATTGAATCGCCGGTAGATAATTTGTAAAAATGATCTTTAAAAGTAATTCCGGACAGAACCACCAGTGTTTCTGTTTTGGTGCCATTTGTAGCAGTATGTGTAACTCGATAACGAAGCCCTGTCTCACTTTTTGATACATTTATAGCTCCGGTTTTATCATCTATTTCAATACCTTCAGGAAAACCAGAATATGTTCCGCTGCGAATACTAATTGGATTTACAATATAATCTCCAGAGGATGGCTTTAAGTATAAAATAGAATCACCATAGCTAAGATCATATGGGCCTGTAGGATTTCCAGTATCAGAAGCATTTTTACTGCAGGAAATTAATACTGATGCTATAATAGTGAATATTAAGGCAGTGAATTTTACATTATACTTATTCATATGTAGCCTTTTTTATGAGTAAATCTTAAAATGTGAATTGTAACCTTTTAATTAGGATTACCTTTAAAGTTACAACATTAAGTAAAATAATTTTACCTGATTTTAGTCATTTTGTTAAATGTGATTTTAAAGAGCATATTTGCTTTATTTTCAAATACATTACATTTTTATGCTAAAGATCGGACTTATAAGAGAAGGGAAAATACCAGCTGATAACAGAGTGGCATTGACACCTGGCCAATGTAAATGGATTCAACAGAACTTTCCTGATATAAAAATTCTAGTAGAATCTTCTGTTGATCGTTGCTTTTCTGATAGAGAATATCGTTCGGCAGGAATTGAAATAGTTGACGATTTAAGTAGTTGCTCTATCTTATTAGGAATCAAAGAAGTTCCTGTCAAACAACTTATTGCTGGAAAAACATATTTGTTCTTTTCTCATACAAAAAAGAAACAACCCCGCAATAGAAATCTTTTAATAACAATTCTTGAAAAGAAAATTCGATTAATCGATTATGAATGTCTGGAACATGAAGATGGACAAAGAATCATTGGCTTTGGATTTTTTGCCGGAGTTGTTGGTGCACATAATGGTATGATGGCATATGGTAAAAGAACGGGTTTGTATCATCTGGACAGAGTTTATAAACAACGTAGTTTCAGAGAATTGATCCATACTTATTTTGGACTTCGGTTACCAAATGTTAAAATAGCTATTACCGGATCTGGTAGAGTAGCTCATGGGATTATTGAAATTATGAACCTGATGGGCATACATGAAGTAGACCCGGATGAATATATGGAGAGAAGATTTTCTTATCCGGTTTATGTACAATTGAAAGGCGCTGATTTATACAGTAATATAGTTTCAGGTAAATATAGCAGGCAGGAATTTCATGAAAAACCCGAATTGTATAACTGTAAATTTTCACCTTATTCTGAGCAAACAGATATTTTGATGAATGGAGTTTACTGGGATTCATCAGTACCAAGGTTGTTTGATAAAGAAGATATCAGATCAGATAAATTCATTATTCAGACCATTGCTGATATTTCGGATGATGTGAATGGTTCTGTACCTATTAATGTTGGCGATCAATCAATAGAAGATCCCATTTATGGAGTAGATAAAACTACATTGGAAAAAACGGCCCCGTATTTAAAAGATTCGATCGATATTATGGCGGTTAGCAATTTGCCTAATGAATTGCCTAGAGATGCAAGTCAGTATTTTGGCGAACAATTGATCAAATATATTTTGGAAGGCCTGGTCGATGAAAATTCTGAGATTATTGAGAGAGCAACCATCGCTAAAGATGGTAAATTAACTCATCACTTTAATTACCTTAACGATTATGTAAATAGTTTAGCATAAATTGAATAATTGTATTCAATTTACTTTAGTTACGTTCAAGGCTCAAATAAAAAAGGACTACAGGGTAGCCCTTTTTTATTCAAAAGTGATCTTAGAGATAGATAGGTTTCAAGTTTGTTATCTGCCCGGCTACAATATCAACGCTTATAGATATCGATGAGTAATTGTTGTCACTGATATCATTTGGGTTTAACCAATTTAAAACAAACTTATAGTTGCCAGCAGGAATATCAGTTATTTTGTAAGAACCATCAATATTGAGATAATAAGGGCCAAATTTATTATTGTCTCCATAAAGCATAATAAATCCCTTTGTGTTTCCTGGAATAACAACACCGGTTACTCCCCCGGATTTTACATTGGTGTCAAATTTATTCTGAGCATCATTTGTAAAAGTAACAGCTGATTCCTGAAAACTGATCTTTTCTTTTGAGCAACTGACAAATAATCCAGATAATAAAATGATTGTAAGTAGTTTGAAATAAAATGTTTTTTTCATGGCTATACTTTTAATATGATTAATAAATATTCTGTTTCTAAAATATAGTCAACCGTCATATCGTTTTTGTAACCATTTTATATTTCTTATTTAAGAATTATTTTTAAAATATAAGACAGCGTCAATGAAAAATAAATTTCACAGATGGAGATAGAATTCTTTTAGCAGCGATTTAAATTGACTGGTATATTGTTCTTTGTCATCTTTAATTGAAATTTCCTCTATATCTATTATAGATTGATCATTATTATCAAGTTTGCCGCAGAGAATTACACGGAAGAATTCATGCTTTATGGTTTGTCTTACAAAAGTTAAATGTTTGATAGACAAATCAATTTCTTTTAAAAGTTTATAAATCTCCTCAATTCTTTTATAAGGTAATAAAAGGTAAAATGCTCCCTGATCAGATAAATTATTCTTAATTATTAGCAGTAATTCTGACAAACTTAATTGCTCACTATGATGAGCAACATTCTTCTTATTACTATTGCCTTTTAATTCGTTTTCATAAAATGGGGGATTGCTGAATATTATATCATATTTTTTTTCACTTTTAAATTCTTTTATATCAATATGGATAATATTAATGCTATCAGCAAAAGAAGAGGCATCAATGTTTTCTTTTGCTTGTATAGCAGCGTCAGCATCTATTTCTACAGCATCTATTTTTACGTTGCTTTTCTGTGCAACCATAAGAGATAATAAGCCGGTTCCTGTTCCAATATCTAATACCGATTTTGTTTCTTTTAACGATTTAGGAAGAAGACTACCAAACAAACAGGCATCTGTGGTCACCTTCATTGCACATCTGTCCTGATGAATTATAAATTGCTTGAATTGAAAATAGGAGTTAGCCATTTGAATTTATTTCCATTCGGCTCTTGCAGAAGAACTTACTGTCAGATCAACGAAATTCCCTTCGAGGTATTTGTAATATCCTGTAATAGCTATCATACCGGCATTATCAGTACAAAATTCAAATGCAGGGATATAAGTATTCCATCCAAGATCTTTCCCCATTTCCTGAAACGCAGTTCTTAATCCACTATTGGCGGATACTCCACCGGCAATACAAATATCATTGATGCCGGTTTCAACTGCAGCCTTTTTTAATTTATTCAAAAGTATGGTTACTATCCGGTGTTGAATAGAAGCACAAATGTCTGCCAGGTTATTTTCAATGAATATTTTTTTCTCTTCTTCGTTCGCTCTAAACTCCTCTTTATACAAATTGCTTTTACCGGCATTCTGCAGAAAATAAAGAATTGAAGTTTTCAACCCGCTAAAACTAAAATTCAACCCTTCAATTCTGGGTTCAGGAAATTTGAATCTGTCAGGATTACCTTCTCTGGCATATTTATCGATCAAAGGGCCACCAGGGTAGGGAAGGCCTAAGATCTTTGCTGATTTATCAAATGCTTCACCTGCAGCATCGTCAATCGTTTCGCCAATTACCTTCATTGATGAAGGTGATTCGCATAAAACGATTTGTGTGTGTCCGCCACTGACCGTAAGGCACAAAAAAGGAAAAGATGGTTTCGGATCATTGATAAGATTGGCCAATACATGTGCCTGCATATGATGCACAGCAATGAGTGGTTTGTTTAATGCCAGGGAAATTGATTTTGCAAATTGTCCACCTACCAATAATGAACCGATCAATCCCGGTGCCTGGGTAAAAGCAATTGCATCAATAGCTGAAAGATCAACATTAGCTTTTTTTAATGCAGAGTCTACTACCGGTACGATATTCTGTATATGTGCCCTTGAAGCTAATTCCGGAACTACGCCACCATACTGCTCATGTATGGTTTGATTTGCGATAAAATTTGATAATATTTTTCCATCAATACAAATTGAAGCAGAGGTTTCATCACAAGAAGATTCAATAGCTAAAATAGTAACTGACACTTAATTTTTTTTATGTGCGAAGTTAAGAAGTCTTGCAGGTCTCAGAAAGTATAATGATTAACTTCTTATTGCTTCCACCGGATTCATCATTGCTGCTTGCCGTGCAGGAACAAACCCGGCAACTACTCCTACAACTATACAAATGAATATAGCCAGTGCCATATTTGAAGTGGAAATATAAACCGGAAAAGACAGCGCTTTAGTCAATATCTGCGTTAATCCAAAAACCAATAGCAGGCCGATCAAACCACCAATAATGCATAGAAAAGCAGACTCTAATAAAAACTCAGCCAGTATCACTCTCTTTTTTGCTCCTACCGCTTTTTTAATTCCTATCTGACTGGTTCTTTCTCTTACAGAAACAAACATGATATTGGCAACACCAAACATTCCTACTATTAACGAAAGTGCTGCAATTGCCCAACCACCTATATTCAAACTCACAAAAACAGAACTGATGGCACTACTGAAATCATTAATATCATTCAAAGTAAAATCATCTTCTTTCATGGGGGTGAGTTTATGAATACCCCGCATCACTCCGGTAAGGTTATCTTTTAAAGCTTTACTAGTTATTCCCTCTCCACCCTGTATCATTATTACAGGATCAGCTTTTAACTCATTCATGATTGTGCGGGCAAAGCGGTAAGAAACCAATACACTCTGGTCGAATTCCCAACCACCGATCATTTGTTTCCCTTGCTTAGTTATTACCCCGGTTACTTTTAGTTTCTTTCCCCGTACTTCAATCGTTTTTTCTAATGCCAGTTCAGCCTGGCCAAATAATAATTCGGCTATTTCAAACCCGATCACTACTACAGGAACACCACTGTTGAATTCAGCAGCAGATAAGGATCTTCCTTTCGTTAATTCAATTTGTTGAATATGTTCAAAGTCTTCATTTATCCCGTAAATATGTACGTTAGATAATACACTGTTGGCATATCCAATATCATCAGTGGCTTGGATACGGAATGCTACATATTTTGCACCGGCAGCCCTTTCTCTTATAAATTTGATTTCTCCATATTTTGGTACGGGTCTGTTCACATATTTCCACCAGGGATAACCAGGTCCACCGCCTGCTGAATAATCCCATTTGTCAAGATAAATGGTGTTATTACCCAATGATTTTATTTCATTCTGAATATTACGTTCAAGGCTGCCAACAGTTGCTAATACACTGATTATACAAAAAATGCCAATGGTAATACCAAATAAGGACAGGAAAGTACGGAGTTTGTTTTTCCATAATTCCTGTACTGCCATTTTAAAACTACTGGCAATGATTTCTATAGAACTTTTTATCACATTACAAATTTACCTCATAGTGGGGGAGTAGGGAAAGATTTTTAATTTCATTTTATTAAATATTTCAGGACTTTTTAAGACGACTTTCTATGTTTTTCAACATTTCAAGTTGCTCTGCCTGACTGTCAAATAAAACTTTTAACTGGTCTTCTAAAAGCAAATCAATTTTTTGATGTAAACTCCTTAACTCTAATTCAGATTTAAGGTTAATGAGGTAGTCATTTTCATTACGTTTCCTGTCTTTCTCTTCTTTTCTGTTTTGACTCATCATAATAATTGGAGCCTGTAAAGCTGCAATACATGATAATATCAGGTTCATAAGGATAAACGGATATGGATCAAAGTCATCTCGGTTGGGAGTGAGGGTATTGAATAAGATCCAGATCGTTAATATAACAGCAAAAATTATAATGAATTTCCAGCTACCACCAAAAGCAGCAACTTTGTCGGAGATATTTTGACCCCGGGTTAAAATCTCTCTTGGTTGGTTTATCAGATTATTAGCAATTAGTTTTTCTTCTTCTATTGCTTTTTTTACTATCTCTTGTAGCTTATTTATTTGTTCACTCTCCGATTTAAGGAGGCCTTTTGTTGTTGATTCCATTATGTATTTAATTTATGAAGTTGAGTGTTATAAGTAAGATAACTATCAGTATTCCGGTAAGTGCAATAATAAAAAGATACGCTGCTATTGATTCAAGATGTTTCTCTCTTTTTTCATTCGTTGACCTTAATGATGCAAAGGAAAAGATACAGGAAAACGTTAAAATGGCTGCTATAATTGAAGTCAGTTCGTCAATAATAAATGTTGTCTCCAGGTTTGAGATATGGATTGAAGTAATTACAAACAGACAAAACCCTAACAGATTTGCTGAGGTTCCTAGAATATGTTGCGAAGTTTTATTAGCCATTACTCAAAATTGATATTTAAATTAACAAAGAAAATACATCAAATCGTTAAACTATGAAAATACCGGCGTTTAACCGAGAAGTTAATTTTCCTTGACCTGTGTTCTAGTATTTTTGTTATTAAATTCTACTATTCAAAAAGTTACGAAATCCTGATTATCTTCATTCTCTTATGATTATTGCTTTACAGTCTTTATTTGTGCTTGCTGGGATCATTATATTCATTTTGATAGCTTTTAAAATGAAGAGTGATAAAATAAAGATCAACATGCCTGAAAATTATCAGGAATTACTTGAAGATTATGTACAATTTTATCGTCAGTTGAATGAAGCTGACAAAAAAATATTTGAAAAAAGAATAGAGAAATTTTTATCTGAAGTTAAAATAACAGGAGTAAATGCTGAAGTGGAAGATCTTGATCTGCTTTTGATTGCTTCCGGTGCAGTTATTCCGGTATTTGCTATTTCCGACTGGCAGTATATCAACTTGCAGGAAGTTTTATTATATCCTGGATCATTCAATCAGGATTTTGATCAGGGAGGATATGACCGCAACATAGCCGGCATGGTGGGTACTGGTGCCATGCAGCATAAAATGATCCTGACTAAATGGCAATTGCGACAAGGATTTATTAATAATCAAGATGCACATAATACCGCTATACATGAGTTTGTGCACCTGGTAGATAAAATGGATGGTACTTTTGATGGTGTACCTGAAATAATTCTGGAACGTAAGTACGTAAAAGAATGGAAGAATATTATGGATTCTACTATTTGGCAAATGAAAACATACGGATCAGATATTGATATGTATGGTGCTACAAATCATATTGAATTTTTTGCTGTTGTTTCTGAATATTTCTTTGAACAGCCAGAGTTATTAAAAACCAATCATCCGGATATTTTCACAATGCTGGCAAGGATATATAGAACAAGTAATTGATCTTAATCTGATTCAGAGCAGATAAATAAATGCGTTATTTTATTTCTTTTTTAAATACGGATAGGAAAAATAATGGATGACCTTTTGTTTCAAAATTTTCGGGATAATTATCTCCTGCTAAGTTGTAGCAAATTGTTAGCTCCTCATTCTCATATTTCCAGATGGCAGTAAAATGTTTTCCTTCGTTTGCTCCTTCCTGGCTATAAATATCCATTTTATTATCAGTGTATTTTATAATGCCCTTATCAACTGACTCAGCAATAACAGTATAATCTCCATTATCGATTATTAGTTTTTGATTTTCATAAATTGCTTCAGGAAAAGAATGGCCTCCCATTTCTTGTTTGATAGCGAACCATCTGCCGTTTAAAATAGTTGACATATTGGTTACATTTTTAATAAAAAAATTTCACAGAATAGTTGCGCCTACTATAAAATTAAGAAATTAATACAATGTTAATAACCCGTGTTCGACGGGGTAAAAAGAATACGCATTGTGAAATAATGATAATTTATAGTGTTAGGGGAAGAATATACTAATCACGGCAGTATGCTTTCAGAATTTCATTACAAGTTTAAATCTTATTCCCAGTCGAATGATAAATAGTTTTTATAGAATAGAGTTACATTTCGTAAATCGATGTTGAAAGAGTTTAGCACCGGGTCAACACAAAATATAATTTATTTCTGTTTAAATCGACCGGGAAGTGATTGTCATCAGCGAAGCAATAGGGTTAGGTTATTAAAACATAAGCATTTACGTATAATATGAAAATCATTTTCTTATTTTTTTTCATAAAGCAATAAAAGTCTTACCTTAATACTACAGTTTTTATTTCCCAGGTCTTTTTTCATGTACCTATTGGAATTATTCTTTCTGTTCCTTATGGTTAGTAGCGATTATTCATTAACTAAAACCATAAAAACATGAAAAAAAACAATTTTGCCACAATTTTTCTTGTCATTTTATTATCCTTGTTTATTTCGGGTTGTTGTTTTGACAATCTGCAAATAACAAAAAAGGATATTAAAAAACAGAATGTTCTACTGAAACAGGATATCGATTGATTTTCTGACAATCACATTAACATTATTTCATAATTAAAAATTTATTTTATGTGTAAAAATATTTTATTAATGTGCTTGATGGCATATTCTTTAAATCTTCATTCGCAGAAACCACTTATATCAATAAGAGCAGGGGCTAATTGTAATTGTCAGACAAAAGTGGAAGATGCGGTAATTGAAAGCTGGAATAGTTATTTAATTAGTATTAGTTCTCCTGATAGAGTAACATCAACAAAACCAAAATTAGTAGTTGGTGTTAATGTAGGTATCGATTTTGGATTTAAACTGTCCGGTGGTTGGTCTTTTCAACCTGGGTTGTTCCTGAATATTAAGGGAGCAAAAGTAGAAGGAGTATATGGGTCAGGAAGTTCAGCAACTGATTTTAGTCACCAGGAAACATTGACATATATAAGTGTGCCTTTAGGATTTTTATATCAACTAAAGAATAATATTTTTATTGAAGCAGGCCCAGAATTAGGTTTTTTGGTTGCAAGAAAATATAAAGAAACTGAAGGGACCTATTCTAATGAAGAGACAGAAACTACTGACTTTAAAAAAATGGAAATAGCTGTTGGGGTTGGTGCAGGTTACAGTTTTGGGAAATCAGGTTTTGGTGTATATGGAAGATTATTATATGGTTTAACAAAAGTTGACATCTCGGAACCTTATTATGAAAAAGTTAGAAACTTCCCCAGACAAATAGGTGTTTTTTACAGATTGAGGCAAAAGTAATTTGATACTTATTTAAAATCGGAAATATATACCTTTTATACACTATGGTTTGTGAAAAAAGACATGCCATAGTATTTTTTAGTTTAGTGTCTTGTGGCTTTGTTTGCTGGTGCAGCGGTTCTCGTAGATACTCGGATTTGTATTGCAAATTAACGTTGAATCCATTCTGTTTACATGGCTGGGACTTTGAGACTAGGTTGAGAAAAGATAAAGATAAATTAAGTGGTAGGTGGAGGTACTTCAACAAGAAATATAATCCAACCAAGGGGTATTGTTTTTTTTGCTAGTACTGTAGAATTTCAGGAAAATCCTGCCAATTCAGAAAATAGGCTGGCAAATGTTTCAAAGAATGTTTAGCTTACTCACTTTATTCTTGATACGAAACCTTAAATTGTCAATTCATGGATAAAGTGTATCGCAACACATCAATCTTCATGTTGCTTATTATTATAGGGGTACAGTGGGGATTTTACCAATCATATACCAGCCAGTTTCCACAATTTAAAAATGCCACACCAACTATACATGTGCATGGGGCTTTGCTTATGTCCTGGATGTTGCTGCTACTGGTGCAACCCTTGCTTATACATACAGGCCGGGCACATTTGCACCGAAAGATTGGCATCCTTGGATGGGTGTTGGGGCCGGCTATTATTGTTTCACTTTTTCTTATCGGTCAATCAGGATATTGGCGAGGTGTAGGCAATATTTCTGAACATGAAAACCAAACCTTTATCGCTTTAGATTTCCGTGGCCTCGTTTCCTTCGCCATTTTTTGGACGTTGGCTATGATTAATCGCAAAAACTCTCATGCTCACATGCGGTATATGATCGCCACGGGACTGTTGGCCATTGGCCCAGGTGTAGGCCGGGGACTTATTTTTTATTTTGGACTCGATATTTATGCTGCTCTTACCATCACCGATGTTTTCGACCTGGCTATTGTGGGTGTACTGCTGGGGATTGATATAAAGCGAAGAAAAAATATTAAGCCTTTTTTGCTGGTGTTTACCGTATTATTGGTCGGAGCTTTTTTATGGCAACTTAAAGACAGTGCCGCCTGGCAAGCTTATGCTAAGTGGTATGCGGGTATGTTTTATTAATGGAATAGATTCATCTTATCATCTTTTTTTCTTAAGCGAGTTTCCAGTAAGGAAAATAGTATGAAACTTATTTTATTAATTTAAAAAAAAGTTCCTACAACAGGAATGTTTTTATAATTACTTTATAAGATAAAATCTAACGATAATCAAAATAAAGTCAGCGTATTTCAAATGCATAAACCTTCTTCCAAATAATGTTTTTAAAAGGGACCTTGCGTCTTTGGCTGGTATTTTAATGAATCTGTTTATTTAATAAGAATCATTGACAAAACTGTCAATAGAGCTATTAAAATAGAATAAAGATTAAGTGATCTAAGGTTGAACTTTTCTTTGATCCAAAACTTTAATGCGATTATAGGTAAGATGAATAGTATGATCAGACTTGGAAACCAAAAGATCTCAAAAATAGCCCCAACTACTGGCGAATTGTAAATGTTTATTGAATGGCTAAGTATCCAAAATAGTGAACCAGTAACAATTAAAATAAAAATATTTTTATTGGTTTTTACTTTTTGGCAAAGCGAAATAGTTTTTTTTACTGGCATAGTTATAAAGATAAAGTACAATTTGCAACGTAACTATTGAGAGAAGTAGCTTAGAAGTGAAACAAACTACAATGTGAATATTTTTTCGACACCCGCAAAGACGGAAATAATAAGCGATTTAAACTCGCTGCATTTCTATTATCCTATCTCCTCATTTTAATTTATCTTGAGCTGCAACGACTATTACTCATGTTAAAACCGGTATCCTTATCGCTGTACTTTCTAATTTTCAGCAGCATTTCTGTTTTAGCACAATCTAAAACTCCTCCCAACATCATACTTATTATTACCGATGATCTTGGCTATAGCGATCTTGCATCTTACGGAAATAAGAATGTGCATACTCCTCATATCGATGCGCTGGGAGTATGTGGTGTTCGATTTACTCAAGGCTATGTAACATCACCAATTTGTGCACCTTCCCGGATGGGTATCATTACAGGCCGCTATCAACAACGATATGGGGCAGAGTTTATGCTGTACGACAAATTTGATGGATCTGTAAAGAAAAAACTAAAAAAACA
>JAHEMN010000174.1 GCA_024643645.1 Chitinophagaceae bacterium
CGAATTTACTGGCATTATATGCTGCGCCATTTTCAAAAAAGTTTGTTCCTGCGAGGCTGGCTATTGTAATAATATATCCTTTCGTTTTCTTTAAGCTTTCTATAGAAGCCTTCACACTATTGAATACTCCGGTAAGGTTGGTGTCAATAGTTTCTTTCCACTGGTCTTCAGATAAACTATCAATCGGTGCGAAGTGGCCAACTCCGGCATTTGCTATTAATACATCCAGTTGACCGAAGTGATCAACTGTTGCATTTACGGCTTTAATTTCATTTTCAAGTGAACTTACTTCAGACTCTATTGCCAATATTTTAGAAGAATCAGAGGTTAATGATGCAGCAGCCTCTTTCGCAGATTTTAAGGACCGGCTTGATATTGCCACTCTCATACCAACCTCCAATAATGATTTTGCAATACCGTATCCAATGCCCTTACTACCTCCGGTTATATAAGCTACTTTGTTTGTTAATGATTCCATTTTTATTTTTTATATCAAAAATTGAGGATTTCCAAAGTTAAAAGTAAGTGTATTAAATATACATGATCTATGACACAATATAAGTGGAAAAAAACACTTAGATTTCCATATTAATTAATAAATATAGGCGATGTATGAAATTACTTATTCTTCTATAGTTAAAAAAGATATCAATAAAGATGATATAAAAGACATATTGTCAAAAGCCAGGATACATAATTCGGCAAATGGAGTTACCGGTTGCCTCCTTTATTACAATAAACAATTCATTCAGATTCTAGAAGGCGAAAAAGAAGTAATTAAAGATCTTTTAAAGAAAATTGAAAAAGATGAAAGACATTTTAATATCAGAATCCTTGCTGAGTCTGAAAAAGAAGATCGTACTTTCAAAAAATGGACAATGGCTTATAAAGAGTTATCTGATTCCACTATTCAAACTTTAAATGAATCGCTTTTTGAAAACAATTTCCTGACATTTTCAGAATTGGCAGATAAACCAACAAGAGTCATCAGATTGTTTTGGGAAAAAGCACAAAGATTAATAACAGATAATAACAGATTATAATAAAGTAGTATTATTTATTTAAATGGGTTCATCAATAAAATACATATCCAACTCTCCTTTGCTTTTAGCTTTTACTTTTCCGCGGTATGTACATTTGAAGTGATCTTTTATCAGCTCATAAGTAGCTCCAGAAATATTTACCCGCCCAACTTCACTTTGCTGTTCCATTCGTGCAGCTATATTTACTGTATCTCCCCAGATATCATATACAAATTTCTTTAATCCAACTACACCAGCTACAAGCGGGCCGGTATGTATGCCTATTCTTAATTCAAATACGGGTAGGTTTTGAATTTTATTTGCCTGTCCAAATCCGATCATAAACTGTTGCATGTCGAGTCCGGCTTTGACAGTATTTAAAGCATTTTCATCATTTGCTTTTGGCAATCCGCTGGCACACATATATGCATCGCCAATGGTTTTAATTTTTTCTAATCCATATTTCGCAATTATATTATCAAACGCACCAAAAACCTCATCCAGTTGTGTAAGTAGTTTTACCGGGGAAAGAGTTTCGGCAATAGAAGTAAACCCTTTTATATCAGCAAATAATACACTTACCTGATCATGTTTTCTTGCATATGACTTTCCAAATTGCTTAAGTTCTTCTGCAATTTCTTCGGGCAAAATGTTTAACAGTAATGAATCAGACTGTGCTTTTGCAGATTCTATAATTTCTTTTTGTTTTTCTATTTCTTTAGTTCGTTGTCGTACTTTTTCTTCTAACTGTTCATTATGTTCCTGTAACTCAAGGATCAGTTCTTTATTGTTGCGTCTAAGCATAACAGTTTCAATCGCAT
The DNA here is from genome assembly GCA_024643645.1 of Chitinophagaceae bacterium. GTDB lineage: Bacteria > Bacteroidota > Bacteroidia > Chitinophagales > Chitinophagaceae > JJ008. Next base: position 1,844 of record JAHEMN010000174.1, read on the forward strand.
TATCTATTGTTATTTTCAATTCATCTTTATCCCAGGGTTTTGTTATGTAACGATATACCTGTCCGGTATTTATTGCATCAATAATAGATTCCATATCACTGAAACCGGTTAATATGATCCTGATATTGTCTTGGTCACCCGGTATATGCTGTAAAAACTGAACACCAGTCATTTGTGGCATTCTTTGGTCGGTAATAATTACATGAATATCATTTTCTTTAAGAACCTCCATTCCATCTTCTCCACTTATTGCAGTGAAAACATTGTAACTTCTTCTTAATGCTGCTCGGAATGAATTCAGGTTATTTTCTTCATCATCAACATATAAAACATTATATACATTTTTAGCAACTTCCATAGTTAATCGATTTGTTCTTGAGTAATTGGGAGACTGATGATAAATTCAGTTCCTGTGCCAGGTTTCGAAAATACTTCAATTTCCCCATTATGTTTTTGAATAATTCCGAATGAAATTGATAGACCAAGGCCTGTTCCCTTTCCTACTTCTTTGGTTGTAAAGAACGGATCAAATATTTTCTTTCTTATTTCATCTGTCATGCCTGCACCTGAATCTTTAATAAAAATCTTCACTTTTTTATTTTCTAATCTGGTCTTAATGGATATGCTTCCTTCCTCAGAGATCGCCTGAATAGCGTTAGAAAGAATATTCATTAAAACCTGGTTGATTTGTCCAGGAAAACATTCTATTTCTGGAACGTTATCTAAATCCTTAATAACTTCAATTCTGTTTTTATATGAATTGTGGAGTAAAGTGAGTGTTGATTCAATACAATCATTAATATTCGCTTTCTTAAAAATACTTTGGTCCAGTCGGGAGAAATTTTTAAGTCCCTTTACAATTTCTGAAGTTCGCATAGCTCCATCTTCGATACCTTTCAGGAGATCATGTATTTCTTTTTTTGTAAATTCAATATCTGCATCTGCTTTAATTTTTTCAATTTCAATGAACTCATTTTTTAATCCTTTTTTCGAAATAATTTCTTCATAACTATCTAAAAATTTTAAAATATCTGCCATATCATCTTTTAAAGGTTGAATATTAGCAGTAACAAAATTGATTGGATTGTTTATCTCATGAGCAATTCCAGCAGTTAATTGTCCTAAAGAAGCCATTTTTTCAGATTGTACTAATTGTTCCTGAGCTTCCTTCAAATCAGCTACAGTAGCATGTAATGCCTCATTAGTATTCGCTAGTTCTTCATTAGCCTTGTTTAATTCTGATCTTGCTTTCCCAAGGTCTGCCACCATTTTATTAAACGCTCTGCCAAGATCACCAATTTCATCTCCTGAATTATTTTCTACTCTTTGCGTTAAATCACCATCACCTACTTTATCTGCGGCGTCTCTTAATGCTAAAACAGGCTTGGAAATGTTCCGGGCTAACCAAAATCCTACAAGTATGCCAATAATAAAAACTATTCCACTAACTATTAGTGACGTAGTACGGATCTTCTTTTTATCATTGATTATTGTGTCAGTATTTACCCCCAATTCAATAGCACCGGTCATTGTATTAGTAACAAAAGGCGAAGTTTTTGAAATAATAGAATTTGGCGAAGTGTGTGTGCTATCTTCAGAATAATCTTCGGGAAAAGTTTTTAATACTGTATTGTTTAGAGAATATTTTGTGGAATCATTATTCCAGGAAGTATCGGTAGATACAAGTTTAACATATTGAAGTCGTGGATCATCTTTTACAAAACTCATAGCGGTTTGAACACCTTCAAAATTTTCTTCCTTCAATGCGATCTTTACACCTAAGGAAATTGTATTAGCAAGGTTCTGTACCTCGTTGTTATAATTTTTTAGTAAATATTTTTCCTGCTGAGCAGGGAAATAATAAAGTGAAAAAAAAGAAAATAACAAAATGACCGAAAGTACAGTAAACCAGATTTTTGTTTTTAATGTAATGCGCATAGAAAAAATGATATAGTGTATACAATAAAACTTATATGCTTAAGTTTTAATTTAATAAAAAAGTGGACAGGGTTTTTCTTAAACAAGATTAACTAAAAGAATGACTTGCCGTCTATACTAATTGTTTTTATACTTGCCATCCCGGAACTTTTATCTATAATACCGATCGATCCCGGGTTTTGTGCGACAAGAGATTCCAGTTCTTCCTGCGAATTACAGAATACAGGAGCTTCGGCTCTTCCACTGAATGAAAGACCTAGCCAGAATCGTTTCACTTTATCACTACTCATATTATAAATCTTCTTACAAGTAATTTCTCCAACAGGTGTAGAAGTTTTCATTAATACTATAGAAACCTTGGTGCCATCTTTCCATCGTTGCTGTTCCCCTTTTAAAATTGATTTCAATTCACTCATTTTCAATGATGATGGGGCACCTTTGTTATTACTAATAGCAGTTAATGTTATTTCTTGTGCATTACCAATATAATTTACAAATAACAGCAGTAGTACAGAAAGGAAATTTCTATATACAAATTTATTATTTGATTGAAAGTTCATAAATCGGGTTTAGTTAAAATCCTATCGCTAACTGCAGTGTTAACTGATTGATATTACCACTTTTTGCGCCATGTTGATGCTGATACTCAAGTTTCAATGATGCTAAATAATTTATATTATATCGAATGCCTCCAACTAGTGAACTTTTATTATTGTTTTTATAAAATATTTCACCATCTCCATAATGTAAATTATCTAATCTTACATATGGGATTATTTTTTCATGAAGCTTTATACCTGCATATACATAACCTCCAAGTGTATGCTGAGAGCCTGTTGTATCACTATTATTATTTCCTAAAGTGCCCTCGGCGAGAACTTCAAATTTATCACCAAAATAAGCAGCAGAGCCGGTATATAAATTTTGTTTTACTTTCCACTTAAGTATATCTCCATCATGTAAAGTTGCACCTTTTGCAATTGCATCATTATACCAGCTTATTCCGAAACGCAGGCCATCTGCAGGCTTTATATGCATGGCAGCAGTAATCGATTTTCTGGAATTGTTATCCAAAACATCGGTTGATCCAAGTCCATTGCCTATCATAAGATCATACCCAAATTTTAGTTTACCTAGATTTTGACCTTGAAAATTGATGCCAGTAGTATGGATTGGTACTATTTCATCAAAAAGTAATGGTCTGTAAATAGTAGGAAAAAAGACTCTGCCATGATGATAAGTGTCATTCCAGTAATTAACGGGTGTATGATGTTTTCCAATTAAAATATTATGATTGCCGGCAATATTATATTTTATTACAATCCGTTCAATACTAACTGAAAATTTTGTGGGGCTTGAGTTTGTGAACTTAAATACACTTTCACCAAGGAATGAAAATCGGTCGCTTATTTGTGAAGTAATAAATAAATCCTGTTCACCAAGAGCAAATGACAATTTATCATCTTGAAGAGTTGATGTAACATCAACAAACCCTCTAATCTGTGTATTTTGACTCTTTGCCCTTATGTTCAAAAATACAAGACAGAAGAAAAAAATTAAAGCATTGCTAATAATTTTTAGTCCTCTATTCATTACCAATTAAAAAAGGTTCACCTAAATATAAACTTTTATATGTTAGTCTAAAATACTTTTTTAGTACTAATTGTATATTAAAATTTGCAAAACTGATTGTTTTTAAAATAAATCAATTATCATTCCTTCTTCAGCAAGATCAATTTTAATATCAGTTTTATTGTTTTCCTTTATTTCTTTAATTAATGTATCTAATATTTCATCAGTGTGTGATGGATCATGATGTGCAAGTAAAAGCGTTTTAACTTCAGAAATCGATGAAAAATAAATAGCATCTTCCATACTGGAATGTCCCCACCCGA
>JAHEMN010000175.1 GCA_024643645.1 Chitinophagaceae bacterium
TCACAGAAGGAATTGTAAACGGATCAAGGTCTTTATATAATTGTCCTAATGTAAATACATCATACAAGGTATACCCTATGGACCTAAGTCAGCCAACATGGATGCGTGGGCCAGGAGAAACGACAGGAGCATTTGCATTGGAATCTGCTATCGATGAATTAGCTTATGCTTTAAAATTGGATCCGATCGAATTTCGCTTACTCAATTATGCTGAAACAGATCTTGAAAGAAACAAACCTTACTCCAGTAAATATTTAAAAGAGGCATACCAATTAGGTGCAGATAAAATAAAATGGAAAGATAGAAACCCGGAACCCAGATCAATGAAAGAAGGTGATTGGTTAATTGGTTATGGAACCGGCAGTGGAATTTTTTCAGCCTGGAGAGGATCAGCGAAAGTGGGTGCCATACTATTACCCGATGGAAAATTGATCTTACAAAGCGGAGTAACAGATATGGGGCCGGGCACTGCAACAGCAATGACTCAATTAGCTGCTGACACTTTAGGATTATCACCTAAGCGAATAAAATTTGAAATGGGTGACACAAATCTTCCTCCCGGACCAATGCAGGGAGGGTCGGGAACTACTTCTACATTAGGAACTGCAGTATATAATGTATGTGTGAATCTAAAGAAAAAACTGGCAGAACTGGTAAAAGAAAATTCCATTTTTCATACAGAGAAAATTCATGAAGTAAAGGTGGAAGATCTGTTATTTGAAAACGGCTATATGATATTGGCCACAGATAAAAGCAAAAAAATAAGCTACGCTGATGTGATAAAAAATGCAGGCCTCAAGGAAATTGAGATACTTGAAGAATCTGGTAGAAACCCGATGGCCAATCATTCTGCTTTTTCATACGCAGTTCATTTTGTAAAAGTGATGGTTCATTCCAGAACCGGTGTGGTAAAAATTGCCAGAGCTGTTTCTGCAGTAGATGCCGGAACGATCGTAAACGAAAAAACTGCGGAGAGCCAGATCATCGGTGCAGTAGTTGGCGGTATCAGTATGTCATTACACGAAGAAGGCATTATCGATCATCGTTATGGCCGTTGGGTCAATAATAATTTTGCCGATTATCATGTAGCCGTAAATGCAGATGTGCCGGAAATAGAAGTATTATTTGTAAACAAACCCGACCCTGTATTAAACCCAATGGGTTCTAAAGGAATGGGCGAAGTTGGTATTGTTGGTTTTTCTGCTGCAGTTTGCAATGCCATCTTTCATGCGACTGGAAAAAGGATAAGAGAGATACCGGTTACGCCGGATAAGTTGATTTAAGAATTACTTTTTATTAAATATTTTTATAAATCTTGATTGATTATCAATAAAATTTTATACTAAGAGTTGTGAATATTTAAGAGTTAGCTAAACCCTCAACTAAACTCTTTGATATCCCTCATCAACTGCATGGCAATATTATTCGCCTTGGTCTCAAAGTCACTTTCGGCATAAATACGTATGATAGGTTCTGTATTGGAAGTGCGGAGATGCACCCAGTCATTATCGATCTCGATCTTTAAACCATCTTCTGTATTGATAGGACTTTTTTTGTATTTGTCTTTTATCTTTTCGAAAATAGCTTTTACATCAATCCCATTGTTCAGTTCGATCTTATTCTTCGAAATAAAATAATCAGGATATCGGTTGCGGAAAGATTTCATTCCATTGCTATGCCCGGCAAGGTGACTTAAAAATAATCCTATCCCGATCAACGCATCACGGCCATAATGAAAATCCGGAACGATTATACCACCGTTGCCTTCACCACCGATAACAGCACCTACTTCCTTCATCTTTTTAACCACATTCACCTCTCCTACTGCTGAAGGAAAATAAGAACCTCCATGTTTTAAAGTGATCTCTTTAAGAGCCTTGGTACTGCTCATATTACTTACCGTATCTCCAACTTTTTTAGACAGTACATAATCAGCTATTGCAACCAATGTATATTCTTCGCCAAACATAGAACCATCTTCATTTACAAAACAAAGCCTGTCTACATCCGGATCAACAGCAATACCGAAATCTGCTTTTTGCTTTACAACTTCATTACTTAATTGAGTAAGGTGTTCTGGTAACGGCTCCGGGTTATGTGCAAAATGACCATTTACTTCCTCATTCAGCACAATAACATTTTTAACGCCCAAAGCTTCTAATAATGCAGGTACAAATGTTGCACCGGTAGAATTAACAGCATCAACAACAACTTTATAATTTTGCTTTGCAATGGCTTTTGCATCCACTAGAGGATAAGCTAGCACTGCATCAATATGTTTTTGCAGATAACTGTCATCAAAAGTAATTTTTCCCAGTTTATCTACCGGAACAAAAGAAAAATTTTCATTCTCAGCCAATTCCAATACTTCTGCCCCTGTTTCAGCAGAAATAAATTCACCTTCACTATTCAATAATTTTAATGCATTCCATTCTTTTGGATTGTGACTGGCGGTTAAGATGATACCACCATCTGCATTTTCCATTTTTACAGCTACTTCTACAGTAGGTGTTGTAGATAATCCCAGGTCGATCACATCAATACCCAAACCTATCAATGTATTTACAACAAGATTTTGCACCATTGACCCGCTGATGCGGCCATCACGGCCAATAACGATCTTCCTCTTTTTTTTGCCACTTGAAATAATTGTGCCGAAAGCTGCACTGAATTTTACAATATCAACGGGAGTTAGATTTTCTCCGGGTTTACCGCCAATGGTTCCCCTGATGCCTGATATACTCTTGATTAATGCCACCTGGTACGTTTAAAGTTTATGCTATAAGGTTTAAGATTGCAAAAATACGATTTTCAGAATCAACTCTTAATTATAAACTGCATCCGTATTTTTGCCACATGACAGAAAAGCCCTGGTACAAAGACTGGTTCAATTCACCTTTTTATCACAAGCTATATTTTGACAGGGATGATAAAGAAGCCGGAGATTTTATAAAAAAACTGATCGGGCATTTAAAACCAACACCTGGAAGTAAAATGCTGGATGTTGCTTGTGGTAAAGGACGGCATAGCAAAACCCTTGCATCACTTGGTTTCCAGGTAACAGGCATCGATATATCATTCGATAGCATTCTTCAGGCTAAGCAATACGAATCAGAAAATCTTGACTTTTATGTACATGATATGAGGCTTCCTTTCAGAGGCAACTATTATGACTATGCTTTTAATTTCTTTACCAGCTTTGGCTATTTTAAAACCAGACGGGAACATGATGATGCTATTCGTACCATTGCTAAATCTCTGAAACCTGAAGGTAAATTAGTGATCGATTATCTGAACGTCCATTATTCAGAAGATCACCTGGTACATAATGAGTCCAAACAAATTGATGAAACACTTTATGAGATACATCGGTGGGATGACGTTACTCATTTCTATAAAAAAATAGTTGTTCATGATCCTATACTAGAAGCCCCGTTAGAGTACACAGAAAAAGTAGCCAAATTTAATTTGGGTGATTTTACTGATATGCTGAGCTTTCAGGGTTTGCAGGTACAGGAAGTTTTTGGTGATTATCAATTAGGTGCATACGATGTAAGAAAAACTCCAAGGCTTATTCTGATCGCATCAAAAGTGAGTGCATTAAAAGAAGACAAGGAAAAAAGAATTTACAGTGATGGCAGAGCCACTGATCCATTAACCTGAAAAAAGGGTTAATCATCTCTTGTATTATTTACCAATAAATATTTTGCTGTTTCATAATAAGCTGTTGTAAATGCCGAAAGTTTATTTTTAGCAGAATCTTGTTTTGACTGGCTGTAAAACAATGCTTTTGTATTCATTGGCCTCAATACTTCTTCACCGGAATTTATATTTCTGCTAAAATAAAAATCATCAGATATCATCCCGATCATATCGGCAGTATTTGTAACAAAAGCATAATTGAATTTTTTCTTAGGGTCTAACAGATCTCTGCCTAAAGTTGTATTTACGTATGGCTGATGCAGCATACCTGCAATAGTTGGCAGAACATCGATCTGCGAAACCACTTCTGATCTTTTTTGTGGAGTTAATAATCCCGGTGCATAAAATAATAATGGCACATGTTCATCCGTTAACCGTTGATCGGTCCAGACGGATGGATACATTTGTTCTGCATTACCTGCAAGTCCATGATCACCCACAAAAACGAAAATTGTATTGTTGAAATAAGTTTCCTTTTCTGCTGCTTCCAGAAATTTTTGTATACAATAATCAGAATAGCGGAAGCAATTATACTCATCGAGAGATTCAAATCCATATTTATTCAACACCTCATCAGGAACAACTTTTTTTTCAAACTCAGTTTCATTTAAAGGGATAGTTTGATTATAAGGCCTGTGATTTCCAGATGTTTGTATGTATGCAAAAAACGGCTTGCCTTTCTTTTTGAATATATCATTCGCTTCTAAATAAAGATCCTTATCGCCAATGCCCCATACATTTACATCAGGAATAGTTGGTCGCTTACCTGTATGTTTTTGCAATCCATCTATATTATCCAGCAAACCCTCAAAATTTCCAAATTCAGGATCACCACCTAAAAAATAATGTTTCTCATAATCAACCAAATAATCTACAATCGTATTTTGATTCACAGCCTCAGGATTACGACTTGAAAATTTAAATAATTGGGCATCGGGTATTCCCGACAATATTGCAAACAAAGCTCTTGCTGTAGAAAAGTGCGGAGTGAAACAACGTTCAAAAAAAATCCCCTTGTTACTGATACTATCAAAATAAGGTGTGGCATTTAAAGGATTGCCGCTCATACTACTTTTGTACATGCTATATGATTCGCATTGTACCAACACAATATTTGGCTTACTTTCAAATGCATTACTTCTGGGGCCAACCTCACGACGAAATGTGAAATCATTCTGATTAGGAAACTGCATCCATTCAGCCATGATGGGAAAAGCCCTTCTTGCCGCTTTTTCATTGTATTGAGGACTTCTCAATTTTAAAGTTGAGAAAAAGTTCTGTAATGGATTGATTGCTAAATAAGATTTAAACCTATTGTCAAACTTAAAACTGTCGCTTCTGCTTAACGGGGACATAGAAAGATTTCCCCATATAAAAAACAATAGAATTAGTGATGCTAAATAAAAATATTTTCTTTTATACTGTATCCCTAAACCATCTGTTTTTGTGATCACTTGCCAATAACTACGACGGTACATCCATCTGAAAAATAATACGGCAATAACTAATCCTGACAACATCAAGAATAATGGATAAGTCTGCCTCATCATTTTCCAGGAGATACTGAAATCCTCAGTAAAGTTCATAGCCCCTGCATCCAAAGGAGTTTTATTATAGGAGAAACTTCCAAAGCCTGCTGCAAAAAAAACAAACATGATGAAAGTAACAATTGCCAGATACCAGGTCCACCACTTTTTATTTCTGGATGAATAAAAAGGCGACAATTGAGGTGACATACTTATCAGCATAATGGGTAATAGAACGAAAGATATCCAGCGGAGATCATACCGGATACCCATTATAAAAGAAGGGATAGCATCCCCAAATGAAATGTCATCAGGCTTAAAAGCGATAAAAGTTGTGATACGGAATACTGTAAAGATCAATATAAATATGATCAGCAGATTTGCCCCCCAAATTATTGTCTTAGGTATCTTTAATCGACTTAGCATTTAAATTTTC
>JAHEMN010000044.1 GCA_024643645.1 Chitinophagaceae bacterium
CTGTCAGTTGTTCCCGGATACATAAAAATGCCTCCTTTAATTAAATTTCTATGCACATCAGAAACCATACTACCAATATATCTTTGTGTGTATGGTCCACCTGTAGATTTATCTTTTTTCTGACAGGCAGTTATATATTTTCTTACTCCCTCATCATAATTAAAGAAATTTCCATGATTTACAGAATACAATTTGCCACTGTCCGGACATTTGATATTAGGATGACTCAGAGCCCATTCTCCAATTGCAGGATCTAATGTAAACCCATTCACACCCCTTCTGGTTGCATATACCAACATAGTAGAAGAACCATAAACGATATAACCGGCTGCAACCTGTTGATTACCGGGTTGTAAAAAATCTTCTTCTTTTACAATAGTCCCTATTGGAGTAACTCTTTTATATACAGAAAAAATAGTGCCTATTGAAACATTCACATCAATATTACTGCTACCATCTAATGGATCATAAAGACAAACATATTTTGATTTTACACTTTTTGCATCATCAAATGCTACAAATTCATCCAACTCTTCACTGGCAATTCCTGCACAACTGATTCCATGTTGTAAAACTCCGGTGAATTGATCATTTGCATAGATGTCCAGTTTTTTCACTTCTTCTCCCTGTACATTTATAGAACCATGATCTCCAAGAATGTCAACAAGCCCAGCCTTATTAACTTCTACATTTACCCTTTTGGCTGCCAGTCCTATGTTACGAAGCAAATTGGATAACTCTCCCGTTGCATGAGGAAAATCTCTTAACTGCTGAATAGTGAATTCATCAAGCGTCTGAACTTTCCGGTTTACATTCATATTGAATAATTTATATAAGGACAAAAATACGGGATTGAATGATAGCTAAAAAAGTGGTTAATTCTAAATTTATGCAGTGATCATCAAAAAAAGCAATCAAATTAGCGACATTTGCAAACTTATAAACCAATCGGGATATTAATCGTTAATCTAAAGTATGAAGGTCTTCAAATTTGGCGGGGCATCTGTTAATAGTGTTGAAAGAATAGTCAACCTGGGTCATATTATTAAATTCTGGGAGCAGGAAAAAATTGTAATTATCATTTCAGCAATGGGCAAAACCACCAATGCCCTTGAAAAAGTAGTTGAAGCATTTGTATCAGATAAAAAAGATGAAGCACTTTCGTTATTTGAGCAGATAAAACAACAACACCTTACTACTGCAAAGTATGTATTGGTAACTCACTATCTTTCTTGCGAAAAAAAACTAAAAGATTTTTTTACAGAAGTAGAATGGTTGTTATATGATAAACCGGTTAGAGAATACGATTACTATTATGATCAGATAGTTTGTGTGGGTGAATTATTATCAACAACAATTATAAGTACTTATCTAAACGAAATTGGTATAAAGAATATCTGGATGGATGTCCGGGATATAATCAGAACAGATGATGATTTCAGAGATGCTGATATTGACTGGGAGTTTACCCAACAAAAAGTGAATGAACTGGTAATCCCAATATTAAATGAATGCAATATAGCACTTACTCAAGGTTTCATTGGCGCAACAGATGAAAATGAAAGTACAACCCTTGGTAGAGAAGGAAGTGATTATACTGCTGCCGTTTTCGCAAATATGCTTGATGCTGAAAATGTAACTATCTGGAAAGATGTAGAAAATGTAATGAATGCAGATCCCAAGCAATTCAATGATGCAATTCCTATCTCAGAATTGAATTACCGGGAAACGATTGAGATGGCATATTATGGTGCACAGGTTATTCACCCAAAGACCATTAAGCCTCTGCAGAACAAAGACATTCCGATGTATGTGAAATATTTTATAGATCCTTCACTACCCGGTACAGTTATTCATCATAATCCGGTTCATAATCTGCCTCCGATATATGTACTGAAAGAAAATCAGGTAATGATAAAAGTCAATACCAAAGATTTTTCATTCGTTGGTGATCATGAAGTAAGGCATTTATATCAGCTTTTTGAAGCTCTTCACCTAAAACCTAATCTTACACAAATTGGTGCAATCAGTTTTGTTTGCGTTTTAGATTATTGGCCAGAGAAAATTGAGAAACTGGCTTTACAAGCTTCTGAATTTCTGGATGTTGAAGTAACGAAAGATCTGTCATTGTTGACTATCAGGCATTATTCAAAAGAAAAGTTTGAATCATTAACAAAAGATAAAACCATTTTACTCAGGCAACAAACAACTGAAACGATTCAGGTAGTGCTGAAATAATTTTTAAGGTCTTTCTACGGTAATTGTTTGAATCATTTTTTTTGCGACAGGCTTGTTATGTAGTAATGCAGGTATCCAGGTCCCCATATTTTCCATACGGCTTATTAATTCATCATTCAGATTTTCTGCATCTTTTATACTTTTCAATATCTGAAAATTAACCGGCACCCCATCTTTATCAACAATAAATTCAATTTGTATGTAAGCTTTTTGAATCCCCTTAGGTAAATATGATGCTACCTCTTTTCCTAGTTTGTCAAGATAATTCATGAATACATCACCACCACCCGGAAAAACCGGCCATTGATGAACTGCTTCTGCAAGTTCCCCAACATTTCTTGTTCGATGAACTACAGGAGGTCTTTTAACTTTTGTCTCTTCAATTAATTCTTTTACTTTCCTGGGAGGTGCATCATTTATAATATATTCGCCTTTTTCACCTATAAGCACAACCGGCAACTGCTTGTATTTCTCAAAATAATCATAAGCATCTTTCATCTGATCAGCAAAGTTTTTCAACCGCTGGTCATCTTTTGTTAAAGTCTCCAGATACTTTACACTTTTATCCTTATCAAACCGGATGGGGAAAATATGCACAGGTATAAAATCCTGTCCCTGGCTTTTGCTAAACGCTGCCAGAACATACAACTCATCGATCTGCTGATCTGTAATAGGAATACATCCAACCGTAACACAACTACCATGTATATAAATAGCACTACCAGGTCTTAAAGAATCGCTAAGAATTCTATCCGAAGCATTGGGATAATTTAAACCAAGCGACAAATAATAATTACTGCGTGGATTAAATTCATTGATATAATAAAAACCTTCCGGTACCTGGTAATCACCTTCCATTCTTTTTGGCCCCAATGTACCTGCTAATGCACAAACCTTATATGTTTTGAATAATTGAAATTTATCTTTTATATCATTCTTTACCCAAACTTCCAACTGGCTGTCGTACTTAAATGATCGTATATACATGTACTTAGCAGGCCATTTGAGTTTTTGGGCCTCAAATTGCTTTTGCAGTGTATCCTGTTTTTTTAGCAAAGCCTCACTTGGCCTTGGAAAGTTCTTTTGATAATCAATAAAAGAATAGGAATTTGAACCACCTTTGGAAGGTGATGGTTGAGCTGTTGCTGCAAAAGCAATACTAAAAATAAAAACAAAAATGATGAGGTTTTTCATAATTACTCCGGTTAAAGTTAACGGCGGGTAACAGATAATATTACAATTAAAATGCTAAACTAATTGTAAAGATAACAATGAATATTTAACCGGTCAAAACCGGGTGATTAATGTAATTTATCAATACATATTATTTACAGATTACCTCTTGCATCCTGTTCTCTCTCCAGAGCTTCAAACAAAGCTTTGAAATTACCTTTGCCAAAACTCTGAGCTCCTTTTCGTTGTATTATTTCAAAAAATAATGTGGGTCTGTCTTCCAATGGTTTGCTGAAAATCTGCAACAGGTAACCTTCATCATCTCTGTCTATCAATACACCCAGTTTTTGTAATGGTGCAAGATCTTCATCTATTTCCCCAACCCGATCCAATACTGTTTCATAATAGCTTGCAGGAATATTCAGGAATTCGATGCCCCGGCTTTGTAATTCAGTTACTGTTTCAATAATATTATTCGTTGCAATGGCAACATGCTGCACCCCTTCCCCATTATAAAAATCAAGATACTCTTCTACCTGGCTTTTCTTTTTACCTTCTGCCGGTTCATTGATCGGAAATTTCACATACCCATTACCATTACTCATCACTTTACTCATCAGTGCAGAATACTCAGTCGAAATATCATTATCATCAAAACTTAAAATATTTTTAAACCCCATTACATCTTCATAAAACTTAACCCAGGGATTCATTTGATTCCAACCAACATTACCAACACAATGATCTACATATAACAGACCGGTAGATGCCGGATTATAATTTGATTTCCACTCTATAAAGCCTGGCATGAAAACTCCGTTATAATTCTTTCTTTCTACAAATACATGTACCGTATCTCCATAAGTATGAATACCGCTTAAAACCACTTCGCCCTTATCATCTTTCAACATAGTGGGCTCCAGATAAACTTTACCTCCCCGTTTTGTAGTTTCTTCATATGCACTTTTCGCATCATCAACCATTAAAGCAAGCACCTTCACCCCATCACCATGTTTATATATGTGATCAGCAATCGGGTTATCAGATTGTAACGGAGTAGTTAAAACAAAGGTGAGTTTGTTTTGACGTATCACATAACTAACCTTGTCTTTCATTCCTGTTTCAGGCCCGGCATAGGCTAATGACTGAAAACCAAATGCAGTTTTATAAAAATGGGCTGCCTGTTTGGCATTACCTACATAAAACTCAATATAATCTGTACCATGAAGCGGTAAAAAATCTGTTTGTGTTGCTTTATTTTTATTTGGAGCTGTTGCTGTACTCATTATCTTAAAGTTTAAATTGAAATAAATCTTAAAGGGGACTGTTGTAATCCTTATAATATCGGATCAATTTCTATCCATGGCCAGTGCTTCCATGAGCAAACTGAAATGATTTCTATAGTCAGAGAATAGTTTATGTGGATAGTCGGGGAGCATAAGGCAAAATTAAGTAATTCCATTAAGTAAAATAAAAGCCTCTTGTAAAAACAAAAGGCTGAACCAAACTAACTGCAAATGAGAAAAATTTATCTTGTTCCTATTAATCTAATATGATGGCTTCTAACTGAAAGCGGTTTCATGGCTACTAATGGCTTTTTATCAACAATTTTATTTGACTCTTCTCTTGCAATTGTAAAAGCATTTTCCAAAACATTTCTGTAGTGATAACTTATTGGTAATTCCTTATCATTTAACCAAACGAATTCCTTATCAAATTCTGCCACCTTATTTAAAGAAATTATATATGATTTATGAATTCTCTGAAAAAGGCATGTCGGTAAAAGCTCTGCTATCCGTTTCATTGTCATTAGCACCATATATTTTTTCTTATCTGAAATAATTTTCAGATAATTCCTGCACCCTTCAATATAAATAATTTCACTAAAATTAATTTTCACATATTTGCCATCTATCCTGAAAAAAAAATATTCTTGCATATCAATTCGTTTAAATATTATAAAATAGCAGCCTTAGAAAAAGGATGTTTTTTACTAACTGCCAATTACATAACAAATAATTTAACTATACTAATTGAACAAGTTGAGGACGATGCTGAATCCCCTTTTCTATAATTCTCAAAACTTGTTCTCTTTCTTCCCCACTTAACATTAATCTTGGCGACCTTACATATTCACTACTTAATCCTGTTTGTGTTGCAGCAAGTTTGATATACTGAACTAGTTTAGCATGCAAATCCAATTCAAGTAATGGTTTGAACCAGCTAAAAATCTCAAATGCCTCTTGAATTTTCAAAGATTTGACAAGGTTGTAAATTGCTACCGTTTCTTTTGGGAATGCACAAACTAATCCGGCTACCCAGCCTGATGCACCAAGCATTAATTCCTCCATTGCAATAGTATCGACTCCGCAAAGAATTTTATACCTTGAACCAAAACGATTCTTCATTTTTGTTACATTAGTCATGTCCCTTGTACTTTCTTTAACTGCGGTTATATTTGAGCAACACTGCAATTCCTCAAACATATTCAGAGTCACTTCAATTTTATAATCTATCGGGTTATTATAGATCATGATGGGTAAATCTGTAGAATCAGCAATTACTTTAAAATATTGAACCGTTTCCCTGTCATCTGCATTGTATCTCATTGGTGGAAGAACCATTAAACCATCTGCTCCCCATTCCTTTGCAAGTTTCACCTGTTTTAAAGCTTCCCTAGTTGAACCTTCAGCAATATTTAAAATCACAGGTATCTCTCCGTCAATTTTTTCAACTGAAAATTTTACAAGCTTCTCTTTTTCCTGTTTTGTTAAAGTACTTGCTTCACCCAGGCTACCAGCCAAAACAACCCCCTTTACACCAGCTTCTAATTGCATAATCAGGCTTTTTTCAAATAATGACATGTCCAATTCATCAGTAGCGGTAAATGGAGTTGTTAATGCCGGAAATATCCCTTCCCATTTGAATTGCATCATTTGCTAAAATTTTTTATCGGCTTTATAAAATATTTTCTATATAACTCTAATTTTTTGAAATGCTAACCTGTATTACTCCCGGAATTGCATATAAACCATATCTCATTTCATTGATTTTATAATCAGACATTATTTTTATAGTTACCTGTATCTCTTTTTCATGGTTCAAAAAAAACTATTAGTATCAAAAAATACAGATACCGAGTTTGAAAATTGCTGAATCTTATCTATCACACTGTTCTGAGTATTTCCACTCTCCAGTAAGTTGATAACAATAGTATAGTCTTGCCGTTCCAAAATTTGGCTTGAAGTCGTCTTTGCTGTCATACAGAAAAATGAAATCAATGAAATTCCCAGATATAATATTGTATATAAGATTCGATTCACAGAAAAAATGATAAATATTATTGGATTATTTGCTTTTGGGATTCAATCCTTCTTTAATTCTCTCTACCATATCAAGCAAATGATATTTTGTTGTTTTATCGGTGACAATTGGTGCAACAGCACTGATTTTATTTTTTAATGCGATAAGGTGTCCTCTTGCCAATGATGGAACATCTGTATTTTTTATATCAATCTGCATCCTTCTGAAAACGCCTCCAACGAATGAATAAGTTTGTAAAGGAGTCGGATTTACCAAACCAACTAAGCTTTCTACATAAGCTTTTTGAAGATTGCGGCGATAGCCATCAACTGATATTTTTCCTGCCAATTCACTGAATATTCCGGTTTCAATATCAATGAGAAATTCGTCAATGTTATAGGCCTTATCAATTCCAAATCGAATGGTTGCTAAATTTAATTTATAGAGATTCTCGCCTGAGATCAGATTATTCATTGTTCTGATTTGTAAATCAGCAACTGAACTGGCTGTTGCCGGGTTGCTAATTTTATCAAGGATATCTTTATCCAGCAACCAGTTAGGCGTTTGGAACAATTGTTTCTGCAAAAATGAAACAGCATCTTTTTGAATGGCTTTCGGAGTAAGTTCATAGACGTTCCCGTTTTCTTCCACACTTTTTAAAGTTTCATAAACCCCGCCAATATTTGCTGTGACATGTCCCATATATCTTCCAAATTGAGAAATAACTTGACCGTATATTTCGGATAAATTTTCATATTTATCGTTTTCTTCTTTAGTCCATTCCTGTAGATTGGGTACGATGCGTTTTAAATTTTTTATACCGTATTCACTTGCTTTCATATTATCGTCGCCAAGACATTCTGATTGTACTCTTGGATCATTACCAGAGCCAAACCATACTCTCGGATTTGCCGACAATCGTTCAACAATCCATTTATTATTTATCTTTTTATCTTTTTCAATATCACTTTCTCCTAAATATTTATAACCCCATTCAATAGCCCACAAATCATAATCACCAATACGGGGAAATAAACCGGCCTGGGAAATATTATCTTCCGGTTGGGCTACATAATTAAACCGTGCATAATCCATTATGGAAGCAGTATGTCCATTTGCCTCCACCCAGGCTTTATCCCGTAATTTTTCTACTGGGGTTTTGCTACTACTACCCATGTTGTGTTGAAGGCCAAGTGTATGACCTACTTCGTGTGATGAAACAAACTGAATCAAGTGCCCCATCAGTTCATCATCAAATTTCATTTTCCTTGCTTCCGGATCAACCGCAGCAGTTTGAACAAAATACCAGTCATGGACCAGTTTCATTACATTATGAAACCAACCAATATGACTTTCGAGTATTTCTCCGCTACGTGGATCATGCACATTAGGGCCGTATGCATTTGCAACATCCGAAGCAAAATACCGGAGTACACAAAACCGGGCATCCTCAAGGCTCATGGTAGTATCATTTTCCGGCCATTCTTTCCCAACAATTGCATTTTTAAATCCTGCTTTTTCAAATGCTTTTTGCCAATCGTTGATCCCTGCTATTAAATAAGGTCTCCATTTTTTTGGTGTGGCAGGATCGATATAGTAAACAATTTGCTTCTTAGGCTCCACTAGTTCACCTCTTTTATATTTTTCCATGTCCTGCTCCCTGGGCTCTAAACGGTGCCGCACTACAAAAACCTGTTTATCCACTCTTTGCTGGTCATCGCTGTAAATAGTATATTGATTGGAAAAATATCCGACACGGGGATCAAATAATCGTTGATTCATCGGCACTTTCGGCAATAATAGAAATGAAGTGTTTAACTCTATCGTTACAGCACCTGCTGCTGAAGTTGCTGGCAAAGGCGTTGCCTGGGTAGTAGCGGTGTTTGAAGGTGGATTCGAACTAAATGTTTTTACAGTTCTCACTTCTGTATTAATAGGATAGGTTCTGATACTTTCAATATAAGAACGGTCAGCAGCCAGTGCACCAAGGAAGTATCTTTGTTTAATACCGGGTGTTACACTTACCGGCTGATTGTCCCCTTTGAAAAAGTCTGTTATATCAAGGACAAAACTCAAGGTGTTATTGATTGAATCTTTACCAGTGCATACAATTGGAAATGAAGCAGCAATTGGATTAAGGTTCGACTTTGACACTGCCAGGAAAATCGTATTGGTTGAGTCAGCAGCGCTGATCAAAGTAACGACTCTCAAAAAAATATTATTGTTGGGACCTTTCTCAAATTTCAGGGTTTGCTGATTTAACTGTGAACCTCCATAACCCCCATTGGAAGGAGTTTTAACATACCTAGTATTTGCTAAGATCTCTCTCCCCAAAATAGATTCAGAGATTTCGAAATAGTACTTTTCTTCAACTTTATGCACCGTAAATAAACCCTTTTGGGTAACTGCCTGATCCGTAATTACTTCCTTATAAGTCTTAACAGACTTTGTTTTGGATTTGGTCGTATCTGGTTTTACAGGTTGTTGCTGTGCAGATGTGCTTAGAGCTATTGTAAGAATTGCACAAAATAAAATTATTGTTCTCATTAATATATATTTTGAATGACCATGAAATAAATGCAGAATATTGTTCTTTTTTAATTTAGTGCCCAGTTGCTATTTTGTATCCTTTTCTCCAATTCTATAAACTGATCCTATTCTTTATTCGCTTATTTTTTACTGAATAAACTTGCTTAAAGTTTTATCCAGTGTACTTCCTCTCAACTCCCATTCTTTAGCTATTATTTTTCCTTCAGGATCCAGTAAAAACATGGTTGGGGTGGACTGTACACCATATTTTGTAAACACCATATTTCCCATACCATCGTCTATAAAATCAAAAACCACCGGCCAGATAATTTCCTTATACCTTTTGAAATCTTTCAGCGATACATTTAAATATTTTTTTGTGACAAGATCAATTGACAAAATTTCAAATCCCTTTTCCATGTATTTTGTATAAGCAGCAGATAAAAAAGGAAGTTCTTCCTTGCAGGGAGGACATCCGCTTGGAGATTTGGTAAAATCCAATAAAAGATACTTTCCTCTAAACTCCGATAATGAAATCAATTTTTGAGTAGAATCAGGTAATGAAAAACCGATAGCAGTATTTCCGATCTGTGTATTTCTGAGTCCGGTTATTTTATTAGCTATAAATCTTCCATCTTCTGAATCTCTATACTCTTCCGGAATCAATTGAATGTACTCATTGATCTTCTCTGGATTTTTCTCTATTATGGACACATGCTTCAATGCCAGTAAGGCTATGGGTGAATTTGCATAGCTCCTTATAAAAGGATCATACAGTTTTCCTTTAACATAATCCTGCATTTCCAGATTTCTTTTTTGAAATTCCATTCTTCTTTCCTGTGTGAGGCCTTCACCATATTCCGGAAAATCTTTACTCAGGTCCAAAACTAACTGGCTATAAGTATCAGATATTTTTTTGTACTCAAAGTAATCGTCATTCCATTTGGCACCTGATACGGTTAAATTAGAAAAAGAATCCACGGAAGCAACCTGCATGTTTCCGGGTTGTATAAAAAGGTTGACATACTTGATTTTTTGAGGAATACTGTTTTCGTCTGAAGTATTTTCATTTGTCTTATTCTTGAAAAACATACGAAGTGATATTTCCTGCGGTGAAGTTATTTCTCCCCGGAAAAAATATTTTCCGTTTTTAATATACGCATTTTCTGAATAAGTCACTTCATCCACTTTATAATTTATATTTATGTAATCAACATCTTTAATGTTGACTAATTTACCAGAGAGGGTGAATGCCTGTAAGGGTTTTTCGCTTAGCTGCCCGGAACAATAATGAGATAATAATATTCCGCTAAAAAGAACCAAAATCAATGGGCTTTTATTCAAATGCTTATTTAGCATATTCATCATTTTTATAAATTTATTTAACTGATTCAACCATTAAATTTATTTCTTCAATAAGTTTGTCTTCATCTGTTTCCCCGGAGGATATTTTATAACGAACCCTCCCTTCTTTGTCTATGAGAATCTTGGTAGGAATACCAGAAACACCAAAATCGGAAGATGCATTGCTTTGTGCATCCAGCAACACATGAAAATCATATTTCCTTTTCGTTACAAAGTCAACTACCCTTTGTTTCAACTCTTCATTGGTTTTGAAGTCCCTTTCCCAGGTGTTTATGAAAAGAAAGACGACATCTTTATTATTCTTGTATGCATCCTGTAATTTCGACATAGCTGGAAAACTGGCAATACAGGGCCCGCACCAGGTGGCCCAGAAATCAAGTATCACGGTTTTGCCTTTTAAACTTTCAAGACTGACTATATTACCCTGCAGGTCAGTCAATGAAAATGCCGGCGCCTTTTCATTCACTTGTAGAGAAGCAATAAATGATTTAGTATCAATGGCTCCAGCCGATGATTTTCTTAAACCTGTATAATATTGTGCAAAGCCTTCTTCCGACTTATGTTCATCCACATATATTTTTTTCAGTTCTGCTTTCCATTCCGGAATGAACAAATCAGCAGCGATAAATTTTTCAATCAGTCCTTTGCAATCTTTGGGAGAAAGTTTTTCAGTAAGCTGCAGATAAATAGTTGCAATGTCTAACGAACCGGAAAATTCAAAATCAGTTTCATCAACCAGTTTGAATGCATCTTTAGCATAAGCAAGTCCTTTTTTATAGTCGGCTGTATTGTAATAATATTTTGCATATTGATTTTGCAAATAAATAAACCGCCAGATCACTTCTTTCATACGATTGGCTGTAGTCAAACAATCTTCCGAAGGATCCAAGGAAGGCTGGTCAGGATTTGCCTTCAGGCTTTCCCATCTTGCCCGTGTAACCTTCATTTGATCATTGAGCAGGTCCAATACTGCCGGATCTTTCTTATTGACCAGCGTATCCGTGATGCTTCTCCACTCAACTATACCCGCATAATAGTAAGCAAACAATTTTACTCTTTTTATCAGTGCTTTTAATTCATCCACCCTTCCTGCTTTGGCTAAATCAGCAAGATAGATTTTGAAAAAGTACCCGGGGGTCATATTGGAAGCAGCGAGTGAAAAGAAACGGGTATTCCATGGTGCAGTTTTATAAAACTGTTCAAGTTCATCCACCATTTTGAATTTCTTGTCAAAATCCTTTTCGTTATAAAATTTATCTTTTCTTGCGATGGCTCCTAGTAATCCGTCAGTTTCACCAAATTTTTCTTTCCCAAGATTTGAAAAATACCTGTTGGCGTTTGGATAACCTGCAAAATAAAAAAATGAACCACCAACCATCTGGTAATCTTCTTCCGTCTTCAAACCATTTTGAAAAGCCCTTTCTATTTCAGCCTGCGCAATTTTTTTCGCTTCTGCTGGATCAGTCCCGCTTAACATTTGTATAATTCTTGATTTGCACATAAATCTTGACGTAGAATCAATTTCAATTTCCCGCTCATACATTTTCCTGGCCAATTGGACGTTGGAGAAATGAAGGTTGTTAAAAAAATTCCCTGTATAATACCAGGCGCCTAAAAGATTGGAATGGCTGAGTTCTTTTTCATTATTATCGTAAAACACAGTACTGTATCCTTCATCATTGTGGGTATCCACTTTGCCAGAACCAAGCACCGTTTTACCGCTTACATATTTGAACACTACATTTCCTACAGTAAAAGCAAAAGCAAGGAACCTCGTTTCCGGATCAGTACGAACCTGCCCGGTATAAACATCCCCTTTTTTTGTAAGTTTTATCAATTCACATTTTAACGGCTTTGCTCCATATTTCATTTGCTCTTCGTAAAAACCAAATTTGTAAGCATCGCATCGCAATGGCATTTGTTCAGTTGCAAAACCCTCCGGAGCTTTATAGGTAAAACTGATCACATCCCCCGGTTTGGGTTTTTGGGGAGAAAGCGTAAAATTATTCTGCGCTTTTGAAAAAAAAGATATGCTGAATAAGCTAATCAGAATAAGAAGGATTTTATTTTTCATTTTGCTTTTTTAAGTTTATGAACGTTCCGTTCAGTGCAAAAAATCCCTGCAAAACTTCTTTGTATTGTTTTTGCATTTCAGAAAAAATGTTAAATCAAATCTTCATCCCGCCTCAGGCGGGATGAAGATTACTGCATTCATTAATATCCGGGATTTTGTGTCAGGTTTGGGTTTGCTATCAAGTCCTGATAAAAAATAGGAAATAATTTATTAGTGGGTTTCCAGTTTGCGCTTTTCCATGGCAAGGCACCGAGTACAGCATCGGCACGACCCGTTCTTACCAGGTCATACCAGCGATGACCTTCACAAAACAATTCATGCCTTCTTTCGTTTTCAACAGCTGTAAGCAAAGATGTCTTATCATTAGCTGTGGTATTGCTTAAACCAGCTCTTGTACGTATGACATTAATGTCTGCAGCCGCATTGGAAATATTATTTTGTTGAGCCCTTGCTTCTGCCCTGATAAGAAATTGTTCTGCATAACGGAAAGCAATAAAATCCTGTGGATTTGCAGCAACAGTTGCAGCTGATGCAGTAGCGTTGTGCCAATATTTAAAAGGAAATTTGAATCCAAATAAAGTTGTTGTCCAATTTCCGCTAACTGCCCTTTGATCACCAGCTTCGAAACTGTTTAATAACTCATCTGTTAAATGTGCATAAGTTGTTACTGTTAATGACTGAGAATAAGGCAATGATAACCAGCCAATATAAGCCCTGTTTACAGCTAATGAGCTTGTAGTCACTTCAGCCATTGAGAAAATACTTTCCTGGGTACCCCTTTTAAAAACATCATTCAGATTGCTCACCAATTGATATTTGGAGCTATTAATAATATCTGTAGCAGCAGCTTCTGCCTCTGCCCATTTACCCAAATACAAATAAACCCGGGCTAAAAGTGCTTCAGGCTGGTATTTGTTATTGATAAATCTTGCATCGCCAACAGTAGTTGGAAGATTGGCCATAGCAGTTTGTAGATCGTTTATTATTGAAGCGTATACTTCAGCTGCCGGTGTACGGGGAAGGATTGAATTCTTATCCACACTGGTGCTGGTGATCAGCGGCACATCACCCCATGAGCTTACCAAAAGAAAATTCATATAAGCCCTGCTAAAAAGAGCTGATGCAGTATACTGCTTTTTTTCTGTATCGGTCAAAACAGAAGATGCCACACCAGGTAAATTTTCGAGCAGCAGGTTGGCCCTGTAAATTGTTTTATAAAGGTCGGTCCAGGGCATAAATGCATTAAATGGGTAAATATTAGCACTGAAATTACCTGACATTAATGCCCCAAAATCTCCACCAGGAATAGTTGAAAATACTGCTTCATCAGAAATCCAATATGATGTTCTAATATTTGTTGCACACAAACTGGTCGCTGCAAGTGCGTTATATAAACCATTTACAGTTAGCTCAATAGTTGCTTTAGAACTAAAGGCCGTTTGAACAGCCAACTGATCGTTGGGCAAAGGTATTTCGAGATATTTTTTACAGGAAGAGATAAACAGTTGCCCTGCCAGAAGACTATAGAAAGTAAGTTTGAAAATATTTTTCATGATCATAATTTTAAATTTGTTTATAATGATACCTGGATACCTGCTGTCCATGTTTTTAAAAGTGGAGAACTGCGTGACCATATCAATTCAGGATCCTTATAAATTTTTTCACTTGTCCATAAACCAAGGTTTTGTCCTCGCAGGTAAATTGTCACTTTATCCAATTTTGCTTTTGAAAGTACGGGTTGAGGTAAAGAATATGAAAGTGATAAATTCTTTAATCGTATATATAACAGATCTGTACTCACGGCAGATGAAAATACATACCGGCTGGTTAAAAGAGTTGTGCTGGTATTGCTTCCAACCCCCGAATAAAGCCTTGGATATTTTGTTACATCACCTGGTTGCTTCCAGTAATTACCAACCCATTCAGCAGCAGGATTCCACAATTGCCCGGGATAGGTTGCGCCGTATGTCCATTTGTTGGTAAGTTGCTGTGAAAACTGGAAGAAGATATCAAGATCAAATCCTTTATAAGATAAAGTATTTCCAAATCCGCCAAATGTGCGGGGGATAGTTGACCCCTGATATACATAGTCAGTATTAGCACTAAGAGTACCATCTTTATTTACATCCGTAAATACCGGCAACCCGGTTGCCGGATCCACATTCAAAAACTGAAATGATCTTTCTATCCCTGCCAGCACTGAGTTTTGGTTTGGAACAGGATGACCAATTTCCATTCTGCCATAATAAGTAGTTTTTTCCAAGTCTGGAAAATCAACCAGCAAATTTTTTACCAGGTTTAAATTAAAATTTGTTTTCCATGATAATTTACTTTTACGGTTGAGATTAACAGTAGTTAATTCAATTTCCCATCCTTTGTTTTGAACCAGACCGGGAAAATTGGACAGGTAGCTACTGAATCCTGTTTGGGCAGGAACAGGTATATTCACCAATAAATCTGATGTATTGGTTCTATACCAGTCAATATTTAATAGTATCCTGTCCTTAAAGAAACCTAATTCTAAAGCCAAATCCAATTTCTTGGAATTTTCCCAGCTAAATGATGAATCGCTGAGATAGGTAGGTGCTATACCGGTTGTACCGTTATACAACACATTACTAGCGGAAAACAAAGTAGTATACCTGTAATCAGGGATATTGTCATTACCGGTGGTTCCATAACTTCCCCTCAACTTACCATAACTCAAAATTGAAGTATTATTTTTTACAAAAGATTCATTGGAAAATATCCATCCCAAACCCACTGCTCCAAAATTAGCCCATTGCTTTTTCGGCCCAAACCTGGAAGATCCGTCTCTTCTGAAAGTGAGGTTAGCAATGTATTTATTTTCCCAATTGTAATTCACTCTTCCAAATACAGAATTAAACCGGTAGTATTTATAGGAAGAACTTTTATAGGATACAGTATTAGCGGCATCCCAACTGTTGAGCAAAAGATCCGAAGTAAAGCCCCGTAGATATAACCCGGTTGCATAAGTTTTCTGATCAAAAAATGTGGTACCCAACAACGCATCAATTTTACCTTTTGATATAGCTCCGTTATACGTAAGCTGAGGTTCTAAATTAAAAGATTGAAAATTGGTTTCCGAAACCTGGCTTTCCGGTACCCTGCTGGCAGATATTATTAAAGGATTTAATGCAGTAGAGGGAAGAGTACTGGCAAATTTATTGAGCTGGTTATTGTAACTTACTTGGGTTTTCAGGCTCAGCCCTTTATAAATCCTGTATGAGACATCTGCCGATCCAATAAAATTATTTGTAATGGAACTTTGTGTTGCTGTTTCTATCGCTGCAGGGTTATTATTTATTAAACTATTTTGTAAAATAGAAGCTGATGGCCACCAATAAGTACCATCGGTATTATACAGTGGCATATTTGGAGGCATATTTTGTGTAGTGCCCGCTGCATTAATATTTCCTTTTGACGGAAATAATTTATCGATAGAATAGTTAACATTAAATGCCACTTTCAACCTTTCATTTTTAGATAACTGGTTTACATTCATATGGCCGGAAATCCTCTCCTGGTAAGGATTGCCTTGTGTAATATCATGTTGTTTGAAATATCCGGCACTGGCATAATAATTAAGATATCTATCACCACCGGATAAATTTCCCTGCATATTAAAAACAGGTGCCCAATTTCCAAACTCATATTGAGACCAGTCTTTTGTAGCCACATTCTGATCCCATGTTACCAGATCAGGTGCATTGGAAGCCGTAACTGTAACAGGATTAATGGCAACTCCGTTGGCAGGGTTATAATTTCCCATAGCAAAAGCATCTTTACGATGTTGGATATATTGCTGAAGGTTCATCCGTGGAGTAATGTATGTAGCCTCATTAAAGCCGCTACTTACATCGAGTGTAAATTTTGTTGCTCCCGGTTTTGCTTTTTTAGTAGTGATCAAGATCACACCATTGGTACCTCTCGAGCCATAAATAGCAGTGGCGTCAGCATCCTTTAAAACTTCGATACTTTCAATGTCAGATGGATTGATTGAATTAAAAGGGCTGGTACCAAACCAAATATAACTTCCCACACCTGTGGTCGAATTAGCGTCGAAAGGCGATGCAACAATAGGAGTATTAGGAACAAGAGCCCCATCAACAATGATCAAAGGCTGAGTTCCTGACGAAATGGTATTAACACCCCTGATCTGAATATCTACATTGCTTCCAATAGCACCACTGGTTTGAGTAATTGATAATCCAGATACCCTTCCTTGTAAAGCCTGTAAAGGATTGGTGACTGGTTGAATTGCTATCGCTTCTCCTTTTATAGAACTCACTGCTCCTGTTTTCAGACGTTTTGTGGTTTGTCCATAAGCAACAATCTGTAATTCATCTAAAGGTGATACTCTGATTTTAACAACAATTTCCAGTGAAGTTTTGCCGGAAATGTTTATCTCTCTGGATTCTATATTAGTTGCTGAAATTACCAGTGTGGCATTTTCATTTACATCTTTCAGTTCAAAATATCCGTTTTCGTTGGTAAAAGTTCCTGTTTTTGTTCCTTTTACTATTACGGATGCCCCAGCAACTGGTGCTCCGCTCTCATCCTTTACTATACCAGTAATTTTTACCAGTGGTGGCGGAGGAGGATCTTCTTTAGTTATATTATTGATTACGTTTATTTCTTTTACTACAATTGTTTTATTCTCTATATCATATGTAACAGGCAGATTATTGAAGCATTGTTTCAGTACTACATCAATAGCAGCATCTTTTACTTCTATATTAATCTTTCCTGCCTGCTTCAGCAAGATGTCTTTATAAAAAAACTGGAAACCAGTCTGCTTGTTTATTTCTTTAAATACTTTTTGCAAGGGGGCATTCTTCATAGAAAGTGTTACTTTCTGTGAAAACCCGTTTGCACTTACCTGCAGACAGGCAGCGAGTAAAATAATAGCTGTGAGTTTCATAATCCTCAGCGTTTTGATTGTAGTTTCCCTTCGTATTGTACGAAAGGAACAAAGAGCAGTTAAATTCATAACTTTGATTTGTTTAGGTTAAACAATAAGCAGTCTCCAACGATTGTATATTGATGCTGACCTGAATTAGTTCCGGAGTCCCGCCCTACGGGATTCCGGCTTTTTAAAGTTCAGCAATAAGAACTCATTATTATTATATTACATTACCAATATTTTCTTTCCTTCAATTTTAAATTTCACTCCTGCCCTTACCATGATATCTAATACCTGTGATAGTTTACTTGTGCGGCTAACAATACCACTGAATACTTCTTTACTTATATTTCCTTCAAAACTTACGTCCACATCATACCATCTGCTTATCTGGCGCATAATGGTTTGTAAATCGGCGCTGCTAAAAATAAAGTCGCCGTTTTTCCATGCCACAATTTCATCAATCTCTATATTCTTATTCAAAACGATCTGACCATTTGTATTTACCTGCACCTGCTGCCCTGGTGAGAGTAGTTGTATAGCATTTCCTTTGGAAATTTTAACTGAGCCTTCCAGTAAAGTAGTTTTAATGGTAGCCTCATCAGTGTAAGAATTGATATTAAAATGTGTACCTAATACCTCAACTACCATATCATTCACTGTTACTTTAAATGGCTTTGCAGGATTCTTTGCTACTTCAAAATAAGCTTCACCGGTTATTTCCACTTTTCTTTCATTACTAGTAAATGAAACCGGAAAACGAAGTGATGATGCAGCATTCAACCAGACTTTTGAGCCATCAGCCAAAGTCAACTGATATTGCCCACCTCTTGGTGTACTTATTGTATTATAAATAAGTTGAGTTTCATTTCCTTCAGCATTATAAGCTAATTTTCCATCGCTCAGTTTTACCACTTTTGCACTCCCTTGTTCTGCAAGATTTCCATTCGATGCATTATCTAATATAATATGAGAGCCATCAGCCAGGATTAATTCGGCCTTATTTCCACCAGGAGTTACATCATTTGTATTATTATTTTTTGCAACTTCAGTATTTTCATTGGCTTTTTTTCCTGTTATTTGGTAAACAGCAAAGGCGCCAACTAATAATAAAATAGCCGCTGCCACCTTTAACCAGGTTTTTTTATAAAACGGTACAACCACCGCTTTCTCAATGTTCATTTTTCTCTTGATGTTTTGAAATGCTTCATCCATTTTTGCATCCCAATAGTCTTTATCCCCGGTTGTTATAGCATTTTCATTCTCCAGACTTTTAAGAATCAGTTCCTTTAATTCGCTATCATTCTTGTGGTCATTAAAATAACGCAGCAAAAGGGAAACTTCTTCCGGTGAGCATTGATTATCAAGGTATTTTTCAAATATTTTGTTCATATCGTCAGTATAATTTACGGATAAGTATATAGCTAATACGCCTCACAAAAGAATAACCTCTGCCCGGATTTAATATTTTTTTAATAAAAGGATGATAAATCAGATATCAACAGTCTCAACTTGTAAAAGAAAAGATGAGCAAAAGGATTAGTAATTCCTCATTCGAATCAAAGTAGCTACGTATGGTTTTTGTGGCTTTTACAATATGGTCGCTGATGGTGGAAACAGAAATACCTAACTGTTCAGCTACTTCTTTATAACTTTTCCCTTCCAGCTTGCAAAGGCGAAACACCAGCTGCCGCTGTGCTGATAACGATTCTATAGCTTTATTTAGTAATGCAGCACTTTCTTTATTCAGGATTGACTCTTCAATATGTACATATTCCGAAGTTGCAATTGATAGTAAAGCTTCTTCTCTTTTTTTATCTCTGGAAATTTTCCGAAACAGATCAAACACTTTGTTTTCTGCAATTTTAAAAAGATACGAACGAAATGATTTATCAGCATCTATAAGTTGACGGTTATTCCATATTTTAATAAATACATCCTGCAAAATTTCCTGAGCATCTGCTTCTGATTTTACAAGTTTTAGCAGGTTGCCATAAAGCCTTGTACTATATAATTTATATAATTCTTCAAAGGCAGATTCACTCCCTTTTTGAATTTGCAATAAAAGTTGCCTTTCATTAGATAAATTATTACTCTGCACTTAGCTAATCTTTTTTATAATCATTAAAAATAAACCATTTATAGTGAAAAATTTTTACAAGTACCTTTTATAGTCAGACTTATCTTTGCGCCCATGCAAAAGATTGGAATTCTTGGTGGCGGACAATTAGGAAGAATGCTTTTACAAGCAGTCGCCAATTATGATGTAGAAACATTTGTGCTGGAAAATGATAATGAATGTCCTGCAGCACATTTATGTCATCATTTTATTAAAGGCGACATTAAAGACTTTGATGCAGTGTACAATTTCGGAAAAGGATTGGATGCAATTACAATTGAAATAGAAAATGTGAATGTAGATGCATTGGAAAAATTAGAAGCTGAAGGTGTAAAAGTTTATCCAAAGCCTGCGGTATTAAGAACTATCAAAAATAAAATACTTCAAAAAGAATATTACAAGCAACATCAAATTCCCACTCCGGATTTTGTAATCACAAATAACAGAACAGAACTTCAGCAACAGGAAAGTTTCTTACCTGCTGTACACAAGATTGGTGAGGGCGGATATGATGGCAAAGGAGTTCAATTGATCGATACTAATGAGGATCTTGAAAAAGGATTTGATGCTCCTGCGGTATTGGAAAAGAAAGTAGCAATACATAAAGAAATTGCACAAATGGTTGCAATAAACGAAAAAGGCGAAACAGCTCTTTATCCGCCTGTTGAAATGCTTTTTGACCCTGTCCTGAATTTACTGGACTTTCAACTCTGCCCTGCTACATTGGAACAAAAAACACTCTGGAAAGTAGAAGCAATTGCATTATCTGTTGTTAGAAACTTTAAATCTCCAGGTATTTTTGCTATTGAGATGTTTGTAGATAAAGATGGAAATGTATTAGTGAATGAAACAGCTCCAAGGGTACATAATAGCGGCCATCATACCATAGAAGCACATTTCTCATCCCAATTCGATATGCTTTGGCGAATAATGCTGGGATATCCATTAGGAAATACAGAAGCAATCATTCCTTCAATAATGGTCAATATTATAGGTAGTAATGGCTATTCAGGAGAGGCAAAATATGAAGGATTGGAAGAAGTACTAAAAATTGAAAATGCCTTTGTACATATATATGGTAAAAAAGTTACCAAACCCGGCCGTAAAATGGGACATGTAACGATAATAAGTAAGGAGAAGCAGGAGTTGATATACCAATCGAACAAAGTAAAGAATACATTGTTTGTAAAGTCCTGAAAACCATTTATCATAAATTAATACCGCTAAAACTTTGTGTTCAGATAATAGAAGTTTTAGATCAACTTTTACGTCATAGCAGCTATAATATCAGTTATCTTTAAAAACCAATTATTTACCAACGCACCAATAATTATATGAGATTTTCATATTTACTCTTTTTTGCACTATTACCTGCACTTTTTTCCTGTAATAGTAAAGACAAAAAAGATGCTTCAAAAATAAAAACGGGAGGTCCTGACAAATCCCGTCCCATGCAGGTTGATGGATATATAGTCAGGCCTCAGCTATTTCAGGAAAATATAGAAGTACCGGGATCAATCGTAGCCAATGAAGAAGCAGAAATTCACCCGGAAGTATCCGGCAGAATAGTACAATTGAATGTTGCCGAAGGAAGATTTGTAAGTAAAGGAACTGTGCTTGCTAAATTATATGATGATGATCTTCGGGCACAATTAAATAAATTACAAATACAATTAGCACTAGCTCAAAAAACGGAAGAAAGACAAGCTCAGCTTTTAAAAATTCAAGGTATCAGCCAGCAGGATTATGATATCAGTTTATTACAAGTAAATAGTTTACGGGCTGATATTGGAATTTTGCAAACAAGTATTTCCAAAACAGTTGTCAGAGCTCCATTCAGTGGAAAATTAGGATTAAAGAATATCAGCCCGGGTGCTTATGTAACACCAGCTTCTGTTATAGCAGTGATCAACCAAACGGATCAATTAAAACTGGACTTTACAGTTTCAGAGAAATATATCGACCGCATTAAAATGGGCCAATTGGTGACATTCACATCCGAAGGATCCGATAAACAAATGGGTGCAAAAATAATAGCTACAGAATCCAACATTACTGAAAATACAAGAAGCCTGACAGTAAGAGCATCAGTAATGGGTAAAGAAAATGGTTTATTACCTGGCACTTTTGCAAAGGTTAAATTAAGTTTTGACCCTGACCCAAATGCAATCCTAGTACCATCCCAGGCAGTGCTGCCGCAGGCAAGGGGAAAGAAGATAATATTATACAAAAATGGAACGGCCAT
>JAHEMN010000045.1 GCA_024643645.1 Chitinophagaceae bacterium
TTGAATAAGCAACAGCCCCAAATCCACCACCATCTCTTGCTGCTTGTGAGGAAAAATTGACAATTGCGCCACCTTCGGTCATATGTGGTTCCACTGCTCTTGTTACCAGATAAACAGACTTAAGATTTACATCCATCACCGCATCCCAAAATTCTTCATCGAGGTCTGCCAATAACTTTCTTCCCATTAATCCTCCTGCCACGTTGACCAATATATGAATTACATTTCCAAAAGCTTCAGTACAGGCAGTTACAACTTTTTTAACATCTGCTGCTTTAGTCATATCTCCTTGAACACTGATTGCCTCTCCTCCTGCATCTTTTATCATTTGAAGTGTTTCTTTTGCTTGATCAGCATTACCAAAATAATTCACACAAACTTTTACACCTGCTGCAGCTAATTTTAAAGAAACCTGACGTCCGATATCTCTGGCACCACCTGTTACAATTGCTACTTTACCTTTCATCATTTATTTTTTAGTTGAATAATTCAAAATCGCAATAATTTCCATTTGAAGAAAATGCCAGAGGACTAAAAGTGTAATTGCTATGATCCTTTATTAATAACAATTATTTCGAGGTCGGGCAAGTTCGCAAGAGTAATATTAGGGGAATATTATACCGAACGAATTTTTGCTATGATTTAGAATTTTAAAATTATCGAGCCATTTATTAAATAATATTCAATTATTTCTTTAAAATCCGTCAATTATTCAATATTTTAAACCCCGATAACGTTACCGGCAACGCTACCGGTATTCTCGCATCTATTTATACTTTAGTTTTACCAGTAATTGCATTTGACAATTAATGAATAAACCTGCTACTATAAAAGACATTGCCAAACAGTTGAATGTTTCCATTTCCACTGTATCCAGAGCAATGCGTAATGCCCCTGATGTAAATACTGATACCAAGAATGCAGTGATGGCTTTGGCAGAAGAATTGAATTATCAACCTAACAGGCTGGCTCTCAGTCTCAGGCAAAAACAAACACATACAATAGGGGTGATAGTTCCTAATCTTGATTATGTATTATCAATGATGGTACGTGGTATAGATGAAGTTGCACTTGAAGCCGGATATACTGTAATGGTATGCCAAAGCAATGAATCATTTGGAAGAGAGATCGTAAATACCAGGCGTTTATTGGAAAGCCTGGTTGATGGATTTATCGTTTCAGTTTCCAGTGAAACAAAATCTTTTGAACATTTTAAGAAAATTCAGGAAAGAGGTATTCCTATGGTAGTGTTTGACAGGGTCACCCCTCAACTTTCTGCACCAACTGTTCATTTAGATAATGAAGAGGGTGGTTTTATTGCAACTGAACATTTATTAGAACAAGGATTTAAACGTATTGCTATTCTTGCAGGCCCGAAAAATTTAGGGATCAGTAACAACAGAATGGAGGGCTATCTGAATGCACTTAAGAAATATAAGATCAAGCCAGACCCCAGCCTGATAATTCATTGTGATTTTAATCAGGACTATGCATTTTTTGCAACTGAAGAATTACTGGCTATGAAAAAAAGACCTGATGCAATTTTTACCATCAGTGATAGAATGGCAATCGGTGCCATGCTGGCTATCAAAAAAAAGGGTCTTGCCATGCCAAAAGACATTGCCCTGGTAAGTTTTAATAACGAACCGATAGTTAGTCTCGTTACACCCGGTATATCAAGTGTAGAGATACAATCTTTTGAAATGGGTAAAGCAGCTGCAAAGCTTTTTATTGAAACCATGCATCATCCGGAAGATATGACCGGCGTTGAAAGAATTATAAAACCCAAATTATTCATCAGAGAATCATCACAAAGAATTACAACTAAAAATTTACGATAACCGAATTAATATGTTAAAAGTACTTTTCCTTAATTGCTGCATCTGTCTTTCTTTGTTAGTTGGTGCAAATACCATCATTGTAAAAAATGCTGATGAATTAACTAAAGCCAATAAAGAAGCCAAGCCCGGAGATATTGTTATTCTGCAAAACGGTGAATGGAATAATATTTCAATTGTACTTAACTGCAAGGGTACAAAAGCTCAACCAATAACCTTCAAAGCTCAAAATTCAGGTAACGTAATTATCACCGGAAATTCTAAACTTACAATTGGAGGAGAGTACATAGTTGTTGATGGCCTCTATTTTACCAGAGGATTTGCAGGTGATGATGCCATTATTTCTTTTCGTACCAGTAAAAAAGAGCTGGCAAACAATTGCAGGATCACCAATACTGTTATAAATGATTTTAATAACCCAAAAAGACTGGATGAAAATTATTGGGTAGAATTTTACGGTAAACATAACCAGATCGATCATTGCAGTTTTATGAATAAAAAAAATATGGGTGTAATGATGGCTGTAATTCTTGATGACGAAAGAAGCCGGGAGAATTTTCATTCTATCGATCATAACTACTTTGGATTTCGATTACCGCTTGCATCCAATACAGGTGAAACCATAAGGGTTGGCGTATCACAACATTGTGAGTTCAATTCAAATACCCAGATCACTGATAACTTTTTTGAACACTGTGATGGAGAAACGGAGATCATTTCCATAAAGTCAGGCAGTAATGTAATCAAAAACAATCTGTTCAAAGAATGCCAGGGTTCGGTTGTAATGCGTCATGGCAATTTTAATACAGTAGAAAATAATGTTTTTCTTGGCAATAATAAAGAAGGTACAGGGGGTGTTCGTATCATCAATAAAGGACAATGGGTAGTTAATAATTTATTTTACCAATGCCGCGGTACCTGGTTTCGATCACCCATTGCAATAATGAATGGTGTGCCCAACTCGCCTGCTAACCGCTACGTTGAAGTAACAGATGCTGTTGTTGCGAATAATAGTTTCTATGAATGTACTCCAGTTAGTTTATGTGTTGGAAGTGATGAAGAACGATCTGTTGCACCTTCAAATGTTTTTTTCCTGAATAATATTTTTTATAATACAAAAGACAGCCTTGTTTATTTTAAATATGATGATATCAACAGAATACAATTTGCCAGCAATATTGTCAGCAATAATATCGCTCAAAATACAAGAGCAGGTTTCATTAAATCTGATATTAATCTTACAAAAAAAACAGATCTTCTTTTTTTGCCGATAGGAAATAAAAATCAAAGTAATAAAATAAGTGACTCATTATTAAAAATAAGTCAGACCAGGCTTACCAGTAAATTATCTGAAATTCCAGGATTAGCTGATGACTCTCATTACAAACAAGTCATTTCCAGTGCCTATTCAAATACCGGTGCCAATTGGTTTTCAAAAAATGCTGCTACAAAAGATCAGGGAGCCGTAAAAGTAAAATGCAAATCGTCAAAAGATATATATGAAGCATTAGAAAAATATAATAGCAAAAATATTTCTCTGATACTTACCAGAAGATCTTATCATTTTAACCAAGCTGTCAACATATCAACTGATACAAAAATCACCAGTAAAAAAAACAAATCAATTACTTTCTCATCTGACATGACTTTGAGTCCATCCCTGTTTCAAATTATAGCAGGTAATAACTTTACTATGGAAATAGTAAAACTTGACCTGAAAGACATTAAAACAAATTCTTTTATTTCAACAGACACATCAGGCAGCAGCAATCATAGCAATATTATTATAAGTAATACATCAATACAAAATCTTACAGGCAATTTCTTTACCGCTGCAAAAACAAGTGTTGCAGATAAGATCACTATCTCAAATAATTCCTTTAGCAATAACCAGGGAATCTTATTCAATTTTAATAATGAGATCGATAAAAAAGGTTATTACAATGTTGAGAAACTATTGATAAACAACAATTCTATCAGCAATCACAAGGGTCAAATACTCGGTATGCTGCGTACGGGTAATGATGAAAGTACAATGGGACCAGACCTTTCCTTTATTAATAATAAGATAGCAAACTGTTCAACAGCAAACGGTGAAGCCCTTATTCACTTGTATGGAACACAAATTTCCCTGTTGGAAAATAATAGTTTTAATAATTCCAATACAAGTAAGACATTGATCAGATATGAAGACATTGTGAGATCTGTTCACCGTTTAAAAAACAACCTGTTTACTACTTCAGGGAAAAATGAATTGAATGAATTTGTAGAAAACAAGGATAATGTTGCAAAATAAAAAAGTCAATAACTATTTTTTTAAATCCCGCTTTTCAATATCATTTAAAAAGTCGTCATACTTCTTTTTAAATTCTTCGAATTTATATTTCCCATCAACCGGCTTTTCCTTTCTTGAAGAAGCATCTTCCACTAATTTGAAATATGCCTGGGGAAATTCATCTGAATAAATACCGGGAAGCACTCCTATCATCTTCAGGCCAACATATAATGAGAATAATAGAAAGAGTGTGACTATTACAATTGAATGATCCTTAAAATGTGTAACAGTTGAGAATGCAGAAACTTTATTACCATCTACCAGTAATTCCTTTTTAGCAAAACCCGTTACTATAAAAATCAACAATAAAACAAATCCACCAATACCTGCAAACTCCCCGGCTTTAGGTGCGAAGGGAACAAGCACCAGTGAGATCAGAAACAGAATGATGCTTACATGAAACAGAATGATAAGAATTGATAATAATTTATTCTTCGACCCGATCTCATTAAAACGAAGAAACATTTTTCGCAGATAAACGAACATTAATAAAATTCCGGCTAAAGAAAATACATATTCAACATATGGGAAATAAATATAGAAGATCCTGAAACCAAGCAAAACAGTCAATACAAAAAGTCCGGCTAACTCAGCTATCCCTAATACATCCTTCTTACCTTTTTTGCTAATTAAAAAGTAAAGCTGAATTAAAAATAAAATTCCAAAGATAAAAGCCACACCTCCCATAATATTCAATCCATAACTATTCTGTGCCATCGAAGCAAATGCACCCATGATCAGCAGGATAAAAAGCAGGTAATATAAAGTATTAAACTTTTTCATTAAAATGCTAAATAATATATATAATTTAAATCATGCGTCAGATTATCATCCATCGCTTTCCAGTTTTTCGGCACTTCTCCTTCTTCCTTTTCTTTTTTTCGGCATGCCTGCCATATGATAAAACTTCTTGCAATTAAATCCTGGGTTTCAGTTAACGTATTTGGAATAATTTGTTGAGCCCTGTAGAAATTACCTTCTTCTGCTACACCTTTTACCCTTGAGTATACTGCATCTGATTTATTTTGTTCAATAATATCAGCCAATAGCACATCTGATAAAGCATTTAATTTTCTACCGCCAATTCTTGACATCAACAATATCCAGTTAAACCTTGAATCAATAGCTTGTAAAGCCCCAAAATTGAATTGTGAAAAATCTACATCTTTTGATTTTGAAAAAACGGAGTCGAGGTAGACGAAAGCAGCAGGATCTACTCTATCCAAATAGAGCTTTTCAGACATAAAGATATAGGCAAATGCTTTTTCAATATCCTTTTCAAATTTTTCGGCTAATTCTACCCCCTCCTGATGTTTGCCTGCCAACACCAGATTTACACAAAGATCTTTTAATTGATTCAGAAAAAATGTTTTTTCTAAATACTCATACCTATCTCTTGAGGCGGCAAATTTTTCTTTATTAAATTGCCTGTAATAATTCATGCCTGCCTCAATGTCTTTTCTATCAAACGCCCTGTTTGCCATTATCAGACTTATTAAATTAAGATCAAGGCTTTTTCCCATTGGGTGTTTTTCGGCTAATGTAATTATTCGTTTAAAAACCTCATCATTCAAATAATAATTATTATCAAAAGCACCGCCTTCACCTATAAATGGCTTTATTTCGTATGCTTTGGCGATCCAGAAATTGATAAAACTCAGATCACCGGGAGTAGTATACAAATCATTAAAAAGATTATTCTTATCAATGAATTTAAAAAAAAGATCGGAGTGATAGGTCCAGCTAAACCATCCTTCCATATAATCCGGATAGAGGAACAAATGCCTACGTTTATAACTTCGGCTTCTTACCCCATCTCCATAATAAGGGGTGGTTACTGTTACCTCTTCATCAAGAAATTTAATATCAGCCAATCTGTAATGATCTACCGCATCCTGTAATAAATTTTCGAGGGCATTTTGATCAATTGGCAATCCTCTGTCATATAAATATTTGTGGGTAAACATTGCCCTTCTCTTCTTATTTATTGCCAGCAAATAATTCCTTTCTGAAGGATTACTATCCTGACTAATTAACTTTTCATAATCATCAGCAAGTGCATTAAATACATCTCTATTGGCCAGACATAAATTTGGGAAAAAATATCCATTATAGGATCGTAATATGTCTTTATTTATATTAACCCGATAGAGATGACTCATATATCCTGAACGTATGACCGAATTACGATAAATAGTTAAAGGAGTATCAGTAGGATAATTTGCAGCCAGCCACTTTACCATAGCTCCTGCTTTTTCCCGATGCCCGAACTGATAAAATATTCCTAGTATATGATTGTAATTATTAAAAAGGCTTCCTGTGAAATAATCATTTTGTCCGTTTTCCCTGAGTGTTTCAAAACACTGAATTACTTTATCCGTATTTCCTAAAGCTGCATATAAGGATGCGAGGGTATGATATCCTCCATTAAAATCATTAGGAATCCGGCCATTGATCTCATAACTTCCTTTCGAATAATAAGTATTAAAAATTACTTCAGCTTGCTCCCTTTCATATGGAGAAATATGTTGTATAATTTTGTTAACCTTCTCCTCTGTAACATCACCAAATGTTAGCCACTGCTGAATTCCATAATTCAGTTCTACAGGAACGCTACTCTGAAATAAGTCTTTTTGATTAAAAAATATTTCTGAAATATTGTACCCTTCATCAACCATATTCTGCAACATTAATTTTTTGGCAGGTGTCGGATTATAGTAGTTATCATAAGCTAACAGGGTACTGAACTTATTCAATTCACTTATCAAAAAAGAATAGTCAGTTTTTTTATTAATCAGTTCTTTAAAATCAGCACTCAAAAGTTCTGTTAACGATGATTTGATGGTGCTAGTATCATGCATGTCAAATTCCAATATCCTTTCATAAGTTTCATTACCTAGACTTATCCTGTTTTTTGGTTCCAGACCAGCCAGATATTTTAACATAAAACCTGGTTCATAACGTTCTTGTAATAATAATGGAACAGCCTTTATATTAAAACCTACCTCCTTACTCTTCATAAGTGTTAAGCCTTCTGATCTCACTTTTTTAATTACATTACTGTTTTGCTTTTGCTCAGCATCATACCAATAAAAGCCACTGAGTACAATCATCGATGCTATAGCCAATATTGTTGCAATACGCTTTGGCCCATATTTCATAAATGCACGGGTAAAAGCTACTTTTTTGGCACTTCTCTTTATGAACTCCCTGATGTCTGTTAAAATATTTTTCGCTTCTGTAGTTGCTTTTGTTTGATCTTCCGAAATTTCTGAATAGCGTTTTATCCAACCTTTATTGGGTTTACATTTATTATACCAGTTTTCAAAATAAGTAAGCGGACCAATAGGTAATAAGAAATTGCTACTCTTTTTACTTTCCTTCCACCGGTCTAATTGCTTTTTGAAGTCTAGGTAGGTTGCATAATATTCATATTCCTGATTTGCCCAGGCATTCAATTTATTCCAGTTACGAATCAGACTTTCGTGGGTAATATCTAATACAGTATCTGATGAAATTGCATATGTTTTATTTTCATCAGTAATAAATGGTCTGATAAATGAATTTCCTTCCATCCGGTAAATACTTATCACTTCACTTACAACTTCAGGTGTTAGCTCCGGTTCATTGATGATTGCAGTGATCTCTCCCAATGACATACGGTTTCGCACAGCACGACTATTATCAATCTTTGTAAGGCAACTAAAAGTTAATGCAATAATACGTTTGGCTTCTTGTTGTGATAAATTCTGATCTGGATAATTCTTATTATAATATTCCCATGCATTTTCATAAAGAATACTGGCATGAATTTCAATGACTTTATTCAATCCTGTGTCCTTAAAATATTTTTTTTGTACCTGAGGTAAATCCTCTAACCACTTTAGAAATTTTGCCTGATCTTCTTC
This sequence comes from Chitinophagaceae bacterium, assembly GCA_024643645.1. Taxonomy (GTDB): domain Bacteria; phylum Bacteroidota; class Bacteroidia; order Chitinophagales; family Chitinophagaceae; genus JJ008. The sequence goes on from JAHEMN010000045.1 coordinate 8,082, forward strand.
TGGCAATTCATCAGCAGGCATTCCTCCTACTTTTGCATAATGAATCAGGTCTAACTCAGCCATGCCATGATCAGCTGCAAGCCAAATCTGGCTTAGGGCATGTTGTAGAATAGGTAATTGATCAACCCCATCCGCAATATCATAAACCAATCTTTCTATTAACCTCTGTGAAATGCGATTACCGCTTAATATAGCAGGTTCTTCAATTACCTGTTTCAGATCCTTTCGTTTCAGACGAGGAACAAAAAACTGAGAAAAGCCAATGTACTCAGGAAGTCCCCTGAAAGCAGAACACTGTCCTATATAATCTGAACGCATAGTACATACTACATAAACAGGCAGATTTTTCTTTATAGCGATACGGGCAGTTTCCAATATCAGGTTCACTACTATCTGTGAATCCTGAGAGGGAGCCTCGTTATAAAAATTTTCAGGATTTGTAAAGAATTCTTCAAACTGATCAACCAAAATCATCAGGTTGGCTGCTTTTCTTTTTTTATTCTTTTGACCGGTCTCATCCAGTTGCTTCCATTGCTCCTCATCTTCATTAATATAAAAATCAGAATTAGTGTAAAGATCAATAAGTGAAGAAAATCCACGTCTTAATTCCGTTTCAATAGTAGAAGAACTTGCTTCAAATGCTTCTCCTAAAGATTCGGCCATATTTTTTACAGGACTCCTCTCCGGCCTGAAATCAGCCACTACCCAATTGGTATATTTTGCTTTAAAAAACCCTGCCCTTGCATTCGGTACCAGGCCTGCATAAATAAGAGAAGACTTCCCTTCACCAGATGCACCGGTCACCATTAAAAATTTATTCTGTTCCAATAAAGAGGTGATCTGATCTACCTGAAGATCCCGACCTTTAAAATAAAGGCTTTCTTCTTCGGTAAAGGACCGCAGGCCGGTATATGGACATATTGTATGTTGATCGATCATTTATTGATTTTCATTTATATAAGGAAGAAATCTGCGAACTGCGAAAATTTTATTGTCATTGAATTTCTTCCACTCATTCTTTTCTGGTTTGCTTGAATTATATCCTTCCATAATAAGTCTGATAAAACTTGCCCTGTCAGCAGCAGAAATAAGGTTTGGCATTTGCTCCTGAGCTTTATATAAATTACCCTCTATTGCAAAAGCTTTACTAAATCTTGTGATAGCCGCAAATTTGGCAAAAGAGTTTTTAATATTCTGGTATGCTTCTTTTGAATTTTTATCTGGATCAAGATACATTAATGCCATAGCAACCTGGTGACGATTTGGCTGAAATGCAGCTGGATTATCTATTCTGATCATTTCTGCTTTTGCTGAATCTATTAAGCGTCTTGCAATATCAGCATTTCCATTTTGCAAAGACACAATTTGGCTTGCATAACCGTATATTGAAGAACGGTTTACTTCCTTATTAAATACTCTGAGTAAGCTATATCCCAACTCAAATTGGTCGTTTATTGATAGATTAGCCAACGCTTTCGCTACAAGTTCCAGAGAATAAGAGTTTACCCAACCAAAGTTTTTATACTGAAATGCATTAAGTAATTTGTTTAATTGAATTCGTTTAATGTATTCAATACCTTTTTCTGTTTTATTCTGATCAAAGGCCTGATCACTAAGTTGTAAATAAAGAATTGTCAGATCTGCCGTTTTATTAGCATTTCTCTTTTCCAGTTTTGTTGCTAATTGTTCCAGCTTTTCGAATGGAATATTATCATGAAAAAAGAAATCATGTGACACCATAACAACCTGGTAATCCAATAACCATGGCTGGAATACATAGAAATCTTCCGGAGTTTTATAAAGACGATCGAAAAGATCATTTTGAATGATATAATTTATAAAAGCAGCAGATTGATAGAACTGGAGAATAGACCTTGGTTCAAACGGATGGAAAGGCACCCTATAATCAGGATATAAAAATAAAAATTTTTGGGGCACAGTAATCAGATCTGAAGCAGAAACATTTACAATAGAAACGGACTGATTTAAATAATTATCTGATACCAACTGATAGTATAAAATCGCTTCCCGGAATAACTTATTGTTTAACGTATCAGTAATACCTCTTATATCGTTCCTGTATGCAAAAAAGACCCCTTCATTTTTTAAGAATAATGCCTGCAAAAAATTCTTTTCATCTCCATTATTATTCTTTAAATTTTCTTCTTTCAATTTTGAAAAGAAGAAAGTCATCATCGCATCACTCGAAAATTTCAGATTAAGATTTGAAAACTCCTGACCACCACCAGCGGAATAAAAATTCATATTGGCCGTAGTTCCAATATTCATTAATGCCCATGAGACAAGGCTATTATAAAAATCAACAGTATTACTATTTTTTTTAGAACAAAAACCATTAACAAATTGATCAAGATGGTCGGTGGTTCCATAAATATAAAATACAGCGGCAATATGAGAAGCATTTTCAGCATGTGTTGAATAATCTTTCTGAAAAAAATTATCCTGATAATATAATATAGTATCCATGCACTGCAATACCTTTTCTGGTTGACCGGCTGCAGCATACAAATAAGCAAGATCCTGGTAAAGACTATTGAAAGGAAGACCATAATTCAATCCTCCTCGGACCAACACTTTATTTTGTTGATAATTATCATTAACCCATTTTGTTCTGTTATTATTCTCGAAAGGAGAAAGCATGCCCAACAATTCATTAATTTCTTCTTGCGTTAATTCCTTATTATTAATAGCTTCTTCAAGTAATAAATTTAAATTCTGAAAATCCGAAAAATCATCTGGCTGTTTTCTCAAAATAGTCAGCGCCCAATTAGCAGAACGCTTCGCATTATTCTGTACAATTGCTTTGAGTTTTTCATCCTGATTTACCAAACATGCAAACCCTGCTGTTACCGAAAAATCATGTATAAGTTTTAGTTTTTCAGAAATTTCTTTACTCGTTTCCGGTATAGTAAATTGTTCTAATAAACTATCTGTAATAGAAAGACTTTGCAAGATCTGTTCTCTCGGTTCATACCTGCCCTGCATTACTAATTGTGTAGCAATGCCAGTAGAAACTTTTACTTTCTGATTTTCATCCTTTATAGCATCTATTACTTCCGGAATAGAAATATTTTCTGCTATCAATTGTTCAGTTATTACAGGAATAGGAAATTCAGGGCTTAGCTTGGCTTCGTTTACAATTTCTAAGGATTGAGCCTTTATAGAACTAAGAACATAACTATTTTTCTTTTGGAAAAAATCCCGAACAGCAAATGAACTGAACAATAACACAGCGATCAATCCCAGCGTAGCAAAAATCCGTTTTGCACCATAACGCATTACTGTTCTTGTAACAACATGCTTTTTAGCACTCCGGGATAAGAACTCCTCTGCATTGCTAAGAATTTCTGTAGCATTTGAAAGCTTTGTATTCCGATCAGTATCTTCCGGTAAATAACGGGCAATCCAATGTGCATTTGGCTTAGTACTCTTGAACCAATTTTCAAAATACGTAAGCGGACCAATGGACAATAAGAAATCTTTAGACTTCCCACTATCAACCCACCGGTTTAATTGCTGTTCAAAGTCAAGGGAGATAGTGTAATTATCAAATTCTTCTTCAGCCCATTGTCCTAAATATCGCCAGTTTCTAATTAAACTTTCGTGAGTGATATCCAGTATATCATCTTCATTAAGCTCCTTGCTTTTTTCATCATCCAAAATGAAAGGACGAATAAATGTGTTACCCGGCTCTCTGAAAATATTTAAAACAACACCAATTTCTTTACTCCCGAATTCAGGTCTTCCGAAAATATTGGTGATCTCTTTAAGCGTCATTCTATTCCGCACTGCTCTGCTCTGGTCAATTTTAGTCAAACAAATAAAAGCTGTTCTTATAATAGCTTTGGCATCTTCTTCGATAATTAGCTTTCCGGTTTTCTCTACAAAATATTCGTTGGCTTGTTCATATAGTTTATTTGTATGGGTATCCAATACATTCTGCAAATTAGGTTCATGATAACAGGATTTAATATCCGCCGGCAATCCATCAAACCAAGTATTAAATCTTTCTACCTGCTCATCAGGCAGTTCGTTAACAGGCATTCCGCCTACCATTGCATAATGTATAAGATCCATTTCCTCTTTTCCATTATCAGCAGCATGCCAGATCTGATTAAGAGCATGTTGCATAATAGGAAGTTGATCTACACCTTCCGTAAGATCATGGATCAATCTTTCTGTTAATCTTCTGGAAATACGATTGCCACTTAAAACTGCCGGTTCTTCTACTACCTGTTGTAATTGAGTACGGTTGAGCCTTGGCACAAAGAATTGCGAAAAACCTATATACTCAGGTAATCCACGGAATGCAGCACACTGACCTATATAATCAGACCGCATTGTAAAAACTACATAAATGGGCAGATCTTCTTCGTATGCTATCCTTGCTGTCTCTAATAATAAATTAAGTACAAGATTAGCCTCACGGGAAGGAACACCTTTATTGTAATTTTCCGGATTAGTAAAGAATTCTTCGAACTGATCAACCAGAATAATAAGATTTGCAGCTTCTCTTTTTAAAGTTGCTTTTTTAGTATCATCTGCCTGTTGCCAGGCGGCTGAATTTGTATCAAGAAACTTATTTGAATTCTTATAAAGATCAACTATAGCCGAAAATCCATGGTTAAGCTCAGACCTTACTGTGTTAATATTTGAAATGTCCAATTGCCGACCTACAGATTTACATAAATTCTGAAACGGAGTTCTTTCCGGTCTGAAATCTGCCACACACCAATTTGTATATTTTGATTTTAAAAATCCTGCCCTGGCATTTGGAATTATTCCTGCATAGATCAATGAAGACTTTCCATCACCTGAAGCTCCGGTCAACATTAAGAATTTATTTCGCTGAAGCTGCTCTGTAGCCTGGTCAATATCCTCTTCTCTCCCTTTAAAATAAAGTGATTCTTCCTCTGTAAAGGACCGTAACCCCGTATATGGACAAATCTGTTCTTCGTCAAACATGATTAAAGCTTGTTCAATTTTAAATAAGATGATTTGGATTTCATTCACAGATAAAGTAAAACGCTACTGCAAGCATTTTACAATAAACTCACAACAATTGAATATTTGTTTTTCTCTTTACAGTTATTCAATTTATTTCAGACAAATTCAACAAACATCTAAAATAGAAATAGATATGTTGAATTAAATATATTACACATTAGCCAAAAAAATAATTCTGTTTTTCATTCACTACAAAAATATTTTCATTGTCAATTTATTTTATTAAATACCTTTTTAACTTCTGTTGGAATTGTTTCCTTAGGAACGATGGAGGATATTACCCGTGGTGCTTTAAAATTCCGTGCTAAATTACTCTGTGGATTATCTTCCCCCACCAGGAACATTGGCGTAGGAGATGAAGCACCACCTACCTGCTTCCATATCTGCTTAATGAAAGGCAAAGCCCAATCAGCAGCATATTTGAAATATACCACTGCCAGTTTACTTTTTGGAATCTGCTGGGATGACATTTCCCTATATGAGTCTTCTCCTTCAGGAAGTATATTCATCGTTTCAACAGGAAACTCCATACTTAATTCTTCTACAATAATATTTGCTTCTACTTCATCCTGTTGATTGAAAATAAAGAAGATATCAGTATCCTTGGAATCGTAAACAGTTGCATCCTGCTTCATCATTACCACCCGCATATCATCAACCAATTGCATTGGTCCCTGGCTGTTAGAGAACATCATATTGCGGGTAATATTGTTTCGTATATATTTTATAAATTCCTGTTGTGCAGGTTTTACTGATTGATTATCGGGAAGCTGCCAAACAAAAACATTAAAGTCTGATTCGCTTGAATCAATTTTCTTTTTAGACTCCAAAAACTGATATTGTGGAAATGAAACATGATCATCAGATTCAAAACGTCTGCCAAATTCTCCGCTCAGCATATGCAAAGAGCATACACATTTTTGCAATTCTTCCGCACACTTTTCCTTGAACATATTATCATCTGCCGGGCAGTCAACTGTAGGCAACACATTAAACCCTGCTTTTTGAAGTATGATCGCCATTTCCTCCCTGCTTTCCTTAAGATCATTCGATGTCCAGGCTAAATAAATATTAGGCCTTTGTCGATTTATTATCTGAACTTTTATTGCTGATGAAATTGAAGTTGCCTGAACATTTGGTACGATCTTCCTTGCAGTAGGTTCAACTGAAGGAGAAGGTATTGCATTGCCCGTTTGCTGTTTTCCTTTTATACCAGAAACAATCTCTTTAATAACATTCGCAAGCTTATTGATCTGATTACGATATAATGGCCTTAATGGATTATCATGCTTATCATCATCTGCAGCATGCAAAGGTCGGTTTACACCTTGCTCCTTGTATATAAAGTCGATCGATCTTAACCCTCCAGAAAGCTCAGACTCTAAAAGTTTCAGATCTTCTTTATCAATTTCATGAATTTTTATTGGTATTACCCTTGAAGCAGTATTTCCATTCGATAAATTTATATTACTACCAAAAGAATCATTTTTTATTTCTTCCTGAAAAACTTTGAACTCATTTTTCCAAACCGGAGAAGTGACATCACAATAAGTTTGAGAAATAATGGGTATAAATATCAGCGAATTGATCTTAGGCTGCATGCCTTCAGGTTTATTCTCAGGAGAAGTATCAAAATAAATAGTAAGCTTATCTTTTAATGTAGCACTTAACTCCTGTTTTAGTTTTTCAATGAATTCAGTTACCCAGTTATCATACTTATTATCATTACTTCTGTAACTGACATGAATATCATAATCATATTCGGGAACTATTGATGATGAAACCGGCCTTTCACTTTTTTCCTGCACCACTTCATTTGCGGCAGAAAATATTTTATACACATGAATAGGCTCTTTTACATTTTTAAGATTTTCAACTCCAAAAAATTCTGATCTGATATCATTTTTATTAGACAAGTCCCTGTGAACTGATCCTGAAACAAAAATTCCTGACGGGGGGGCCAGGGATTGAAGCCGGGATGCTATATTAACCGCATCTCCATAGATATCATTATTCTCAAAAACAACTTCACCAATATGAATACCGATCCTTAATTGAAAAGCATTCACTTTATGACATTCTTCCTGAATTTTTATGGCTGCATATACAGCATTACTTACAGCAGAAAAACTAGCCATTACTCCATCGCCCAATTCTTTGATCCATTTACCACCAAATTCTTCTATGACAGGTTTTTGAATCTCTCTGTTGATCCGTAATAATTCAAAAGCTTTTTGCTCATTATTACCCATCATTGCTGTATACCCTACAATATCGGTAAACATGACGGCTGCGAGTTGACGAGATTGAGACATACCAGAAAATTAAGATATAATTTTCAAATCGCCAGAATTTTTATTAACAAATCCATGAGGAAAAAAAGAAATTTCTAAAAACTATCTAATTATTATAAGAAAGCTTTACTTAATATTTTTTTTATTGAGCCAAAACAATAAAACAGAAATAACAATTAAACAATCTCACCAAAATCAAATTAATTATCCATTGCTATTATACTTATTGCATATCCTCCACCGGGTACAGACAACGTAGAGAGCTGTGTTTTATTGGTAACCATCATTTTTTTAATACTATAAGCTTGTGGATTGGTTTTATAATGTGCATCTTTTGCATCTGCATAAATAGTTGCACTATATTTTTTCCCTGCATCTAAAAAATCAAGACTGATGGTTGAAGTACGGGAGTTGTATCCATTCACATTTCCAATAAACCAATTATCCTTTCCCTTTGCTTTTCTTGCTACTGTAATGTAATCACCAGGTTCTGCTTCCAGGTATTTACTATCATCCCAATCTACTGCCACATCTTTTATAAATTGAAAAGCATCCGGAAACCTTTTGTAATTTTCCGGCAGATCAGCCGCCATTTGCAACGGACTATACATGGTTACATATAATGCCAATTGATTGGCGATGGTAGCATTTACATGTGATTTATTATCTGGATTTAATTTACTGATATCCATTTCGAAGATTCCCGGTGTATAATCCATCGGGCCTCCCAGCAATCTTGTAAACGGAAGTATGGTAACATGATTTGCTTTGGATCCACCAAATGCCTGGTATTCTGTTCCTCTTGCAGATTCATTTCCTATCAAGTTAGGATAAGTACGGGCAATGCCGGTAGGCCTTACAGCTTCATGAGCATTGACCATTATTTTATATTTAGCCGCTTTTTCTATGGCATACTGATAATGGTTTATTATCCATTGATCATAGTGATTCTCGCCGCGGGGAAGGATATCACCAACGTAACCACTTTTCACAGCATCGTATCCGTTAGCCTTCATAAATTTATAGGCCGTATCCATATACCTTTCATAGTTTCTGGTAGAGCTGGATGTTTCATGGTGCATGATCATTTTAATTCCTTTCGACTTTGCATAATCTCTTATTCCAACTACATCAAAATCTGGATATGGTGTAACAAAGTCAAATACATGCTCTTTTGAATGGCCAAACCAGTCTTCCCACCCGATATTCCATCCTTCTACCAATACTGCATCAAAACCATTTTGTGCTGCAAAGTCAATATATTCTTTTACATGGGCAGTATTAGCTCCATGTGTACCATTTGGTTTTGCTTTTGCATAATCAGTAGTACCTAAAATCACAGCCGGATAATCGTTGGTATAGGACCATGAACTTTTTCCTGTGATCATCTCCCACCAGACACCAATATATTTTACGGGTTTTATCCAACTGGTTTCTTCAATTTTACAAGGCTCATTTAAATTATAGGTCATTTTAGAAGCAAGGATATCTCTTGCATCATCACTTACAATTATTGTACGCCATGGAGAAGTTGATGGTGCTTGTATATAACCCTTATCCCCTTTTGCATCAGGTGTTAACCACGACTCTAAGATCATATTCTTATCATCAAGGTTTAAATGCATACAAGAATAGTTGATCAATGCTGCTTCATGCAGATTGATATAAATACCATCATCTGTTTTCAGTAGTAAGGATGTTTGTACTCCTGTATTTGAAAAAGAGGTTTGCGATAGATTTTGTGTAACTGATTTTGATAACAATCCTCTAATTTCAGATAAACGGGAAATGGTGTAATCATATTCCTGTGTATCATAATCCCCGGCTATCCAATAGGCGGTATGATCTGCTGCCATTGCAAACTGGGTCTTCTCATCTTTAATAACGAAATAAGTGAGATTTTTTTGTTCTGGAAACTCATATCGAAACCCAAGGCCATCATCGAACAATCTGAACCTTATAATCATTATTCTACCTGAACTTTTTTGCTGCAGTGTTACTGCCATTTCATTATAGTGATTGCGGATCGTTTTTACTTCTCCCCAAACTGGTTTCCAGGTTTCATCAAATGAAGTGTTCTTTGCATTTGTAATTATAAAATCTTTTTGCAAAGACATTGATTCATCTTTCAATTCCAATCCCAATTTGCTGGGCTTAATTATTACTTTGTTTTTATACGTAAGATCATATTGTGGAGTGCCGTTTTCCTGAATTGAAAAATTCAGCAAAAATTTTTCATTTGGCGATTTAAGCTGCTGTGCATTGCCAATGCAAAATGACATTAATAATATGACGACAATCATTTTACACTTCATATTATCTTTTAAGTAATTCAACATAGTGATCGATTTTATTTTAATGCTACTAAATATAGTAAAAATCTGCCCTTTTATAATTGAAAAGAGAGAACAGCATTTCATTTTTGGAACTTAAGAAATTAACATGCAGCAAAATAAAGTCTACTTTATTTTACATCCTTCACACATCTGAAACCAGTATGCTCCAATCCTGTATCAGGACTACTTTTCATTCTTCTTGCAACCCGATAGCCACTGCAATAAGCATCATTGCATAAAAAACTACCGCCCCGCAAACTTCTTTTTTGTGTATAGGGCTCATCAGGATCATAACTTTTAACAGGGCCCTTTGGATTTATTGAGGTTGTATTTTCTATTGTTTTGTAATAATCAGCATTATACCAATCACTACACCACTCCCATACATTCCCAGCCATATCAAACAATCCATAACCATTAGGCGAATAAGATTTTACCGGTGCTGCTGTAATAAATCCGTCTTTCTTTTCATTAAGGTATGGAAACTTACCTTCCCAACTGTTAGTTTTAGGTTTACCTGTATTTACGGGCTCATTTCCCCAGGGATAAATATTATTAATAAGACCACCTCTCGCAGCAAATTCCCATTCGGTTTCTGTAGGTAATCTTTTTCCCGACCATTTACAATAAGCCATCGCATCATCCCAACTCACCTGCACTACCGGATAATTTTCTTTACCGGCAATACTACTTCCCGGACCCTCAGGGTGTTTCCAATCTGCACCTTTCACCCAACTCCACCATTGCGTATAGTCATTAAGATTTACAGGCCCTTCTGTTTTTTTAAAAACCAGCGAAGCAGCAACTAATATACTATCAGGTGGCTTTGGTGTTCCCGGTGGTACTGTTTTTTTTAATTCTTCCCAATCAGGTTTTTTTTCAGCAGTAGTAATGTATCCTGTTGTCTCTACAAATTTTTTAAATTGAGCATTGGTCACTTCTGTTACATCCATATAGAAGGGAGATACCTGAACTTTATGCTTGGGATATTCATCAGCACTTGCCTGTTCGTTGTCGCCACCCATTTCAAATACTCCACCTGGAATAAGGACCATACCCGCAACCGATGTATCTCCATTAAATTGTATAGCAGTCGAATCGGCATTATTACCAAAACGATTGGGAACATTCATACAAGAATGAATACTGTCTTCATTTGCTTTGACCGCATCTGATCTGTTATCATTACAAGATGTAATTATTGCAGCAATTAATAAAAGAAAGGGAAGAATAGATTTAATCATTTTACACTTGTGCTTTTCATTTCCTTCAAAGAAGGTAAAATTATCACTTAACATTTAAACTTATGTACTGTTGCGGATCTGTATACATTACCTGGTTCTATTACAGTTGTTGGATAAGTGGGTTGATTAGGCGAATCAGGAAAATGCTGGGTTTCCAGGCAGAAGGCAGTCCGATATTCATCTTTAGCTCCGCTTTTGAAAACATCTTTCCCTTGCATAAAATTACCACTGTATAACTGTACTCCCGGCTCAGTAGTTGAGACCTCCATAATAATCCCTGATAAATTGCCTTTCGCAATTGCAACTAATTCAGCTGATGATGTAATGCCTTTATCGAAAACAAAATTATGATCGTACCCACTTCCATTTTTTATTTGTTCATGATCAGCATCTATCCTTTCACCAATTCTGTGAAATTCTCTAAAATCAAAAGGAGTATTTTTTACGGCTTTAATAGCTATTGGAATTGAAGTTGGATCTATCGCAATAAATTTATTCGCCTTGATCATTATTTCATGATCCAAAATATCACCAGACCCTTCACCATTGAGATTCCAGAAATTATGGTTTGTAATATTGGCAATGGTTTTTTTGTCAGTCGATAATTCATAGTCAATCCTGAATTCATTATCATCTGACAATGTATAAGTGACTTTTGTTGTCATTGTTCCCGGATAACCTTCTTCTCCATCTATTGAAATATATTTTAGTTCTATGCTGCTTTCATCTATCTGCAATGCATCCCATACATGGTTGTGAAATCCGTTACTACCGCCATGTAATGCGTTTGGTCCATTATTCAATTCCAGTTGATAATTCTTTCCATCCAATGTAAAATTTCCTTTAGCAATACGATTTGCGAAACGGCCAATTATTGCACCATAATATGGACAATCAGCTTTCATATAGTAATGAATGCCATTAAAACCCACAACAATATCAGTTATTGCTCCACTCTTATCAGGAATTAAAAAACTTACAACCCTTGCACCATAATTTGTAATAGCAATTGAAATATTTTGATTTTTCAAATAAAAAACAGCTACTTGCTTACTATTGATCTCACTATTAAATTTATCCGTTGAAGCCAGCATAATTTTACAATCGCTTTATTTACAAAACATCAGTGTATTAAGTTACCAAAATTTTGCATAAATCAATGTAACCAACAATATGATAATTACAATCAGAACTGTATGTGAAGGTTGTATTTTAAACATGCTTTTATCAATCTCCAATCCCTTAGGATTAATTTTAGGACCAAATAAACTAATAACAACCATTATCGCTACAGCAAAAAAGAAACTATATCCCATATTGAGCAGGAATGGTATTTCATAAACTCCCTGGCTATTGATATAAGCAGTATAAAGCCATGTTTCATGACCAAATACTCCGGGTGCATAATTCATAAAGAATAAGGAGAATAAAAATCCGAATATCAATCCAGCAATGGCAGCAGCTCCTGTTGTACGCTTCCAGAAGAATCCAAGAATAAACATCGCAAACACACCCGGGCTAATCAGCCCTGTATATTTCTGTATGAAAATAAACCCACCTTCACTGCTTATACCCAGCAAATCATTCCATGTAAAGGCGATGGCAATGACCATCGCAACAGCAATAACTAATCTTCCCAACCACACCATCTTTTTTTCCGTTGCTTCCTTATTAATATATTTTTTATAAATATCCAATGTAAAAATGGTAGAGATACTATTTACTTTTCCGGCAAGTGAAGCAACTATTGCGGCAGTAAGTGCAGCTATAGATAACCCTTTTAATCCATTAGGTAAATATGCAAGAATTGCAGGGTAAGCATTATCTGCACTCACTTTTCCGTTAGCCAACATTTCTGACTGAAGCCCTCCATTCTTATGTAAAACATAAGCAGCAATACCCGGAAGCATTACAATAACAGGCATCAATATCTTTAAAAACCCAGCAAAGAAAATACCTGTACGGGCTGTTTTTAAATCAGCACCCAATGCCCTTTGTGTTATATATTGATTACATCCCCAATAATTTAAATTGGCTATCCACTGACCTGCAGCATACATTGCAATTCCCGGGAGTGCTAAGTAATTATTCACTTCAGCCTGAGTAGCCTTTTCACCAGGTTTGTCAAAAATCATTCTGAAATGTTCCGGTGCATCCTCCATCAGCTTATTAAAACCTGCAAGTATATTTTTTCCAAGTCCGAAATGTTCACTCACCAATGTAAGTGCCACATAAGATGTTACCAATCCGCCAATAATAAGTACTACTACCTGAATAACGTCTGTATATCCTATTACCTTCATACCACCCAATGTGATGATAAGGGCAAAGCAAGCCAATACGATCATGATCAGATGAAAATTTTGACCGCCACTAAGATTATTTATAGCCAAAGCACCAAGAAAAAGAATAGAGGTAAGGTTTACAAATATGTAAAGGAATAACCAGAATACGGCCATGATCAAACTCACGGATTCATTATACCGCTGCTTTAAAAACTGCGGCATTGTAAATATTTTATTTTTCAGGTAAATTGGCATGAACCATATTGCAATGATAATAAGTGCAATGGCTGCCACCCACTCATAAGCTGCAATAGCAATACCCATGGTAAATCCTGCACCACTCATGCCGATAAATTGTTCAGCAGAAATATTAGATGCTATCAATGATGCACCAATGGCCCACCATGTTAATGAACCTTCTGCAAGAAAAAAATCTTTGGTATCTGTTACTTTTTTCTTTTTTTTCTTATAGATCCAGATCCCGTAAGAAGTTACTAGCAGGAAGTAGAAAATAAAAACAAGATAATCGGCTGTTACTAAACTGTTCATGAGTTAGT